>JAYUGJ010000028.1:0-44440 GCA_043738425.1 Burkholderiales bacterium | reverse complement strand
CACCAGTTCGCTCGTAAAACCACTGGAAACAAAGTAACTGCGAACGACTCTACGTACGCTCTCGCCGCTTAAAACCGGTGAGCTTCGCAACAGTTGGCCAATGGGCTGGGTTTGAGGGGTCACACCCGAAAAGCTGCGAAGTCATACACATAGGCTCGTCCTGAGTCGCGTCATTCGGCGCAGGATCAAATCAAGTGAATCGAGCTGGTCTCAGCGTGCTGCTGCGCGGTGATCAGTTTTAAAACCAAATCAGTCAGCTACGCATGTAGAACTACCTGATGATGGCTTGCGGACGGGGGTTCGATTCCCCCCGGTTCCACCATTCAAGGCTCCGCAAAGGGCCGCAAAAGACTGGGGCGCTAAGTAAATCAATTACTTGGCGCCTTTTTCTTTTCCCGCAGGGCCACATGGGGCACTTCGACTTGTCTTAGGCGAAAACAACCGTGCGGTGGCCGTTAACCAAAATACGGTCTTCGAGGTGGTTGCGCAAGCCACGCGCCAGCACGGCTTTTTCTACGTCTTTTCCACATCGGACGAGGTCGAAGACCGAGTCGCTGTGGTCTATGCGCATGACATCTTGTTCGATGATCGGGCCTTCGTCGAGGTCTTCGGTGACGTAATGGCAAGTCGCACCGATCAGTTTTACGCCGCGCTCGAAGGCCTGGTGGTACGGCTTGGCACCGGCAAAGCTGGGCAAAAAGCTGTGGTGGATGTTGATGATTTGCCCGGGATACTTTCGGCACAAATCAGGCGGCAATATTTGCATATAGCGCGCCAGCACCATGGTGTCGGCCGCTGAGGCTTCAAACAACCGCTCGAGTCGTTCGAATGCTTCGGGCTTGTTGTCTTTCGAGACGGGAATGTGGTGGAACGACAGTCCGTGCCATTCAACCAAGCCGCGAAACACCTCGTGGTTCGATGCCACGCCGACGATGTCGACGTCGAGTTCTTTGCTTTGCCAGCGCGCCAGCAAGTCGTACAAACAATGCTCCTGCGTCGACACCATCAACAGCACGCGGCGGCGCACGGCGCTGTCACTGATTCGCCATTCCATGTCGAACTCGACGGCCACTGCGGCGAAACGCTGTTGCAGATCGGCGAGGCCCAACGCCAGTGAATCTGCCCGCACTTCGATACGCATGAAGTAGCGGCTGGAGTCTGCATCTGCGTGCTGATTCGAGTTGAGAATCCAGCCGCCCAGTTCGGCGAAAAAACGCGTCACCCGAGCAACGATGCCGACGCGATCGGGGCAGGAAAAAGTCAAGGTGTAGTGCGGTGGGCGGTTCATGGTGTGGTGGTTCGACGTGTGGCGCTTGGCGCTTGACGGGGCAACGATGACGCTGTCTTGAGCCAGCGACTCAACCGGCACTTTAAAGGCACGTCGGCACGATGACGACATCGCGTATGCCTGCATAACCTGGCACAAGCCGCCCGCCCAAATGCCGTAAGCCAGGCTGGCAATCAGCCGTGCACCAAATTTGATCCGTCACCCGCACCAATCAAGGGATTACCCGACTGGAGCGGGCCGTGCGGCGTTGGCCCAAGACTTGCGCAGATTGCCTGCGCTGCAGTCCGTATCCATCAACCCACGCCTTCGCAATGAACCAGTTCCAAGCCTTCTTGAAGTCCGGCCATGCGCCTACCTTGTTTGCATCGTTTTTGTACTTCGCCTTCTCGTGCAGCATCTGGGTGCTCAATGGCGCGATGGCACCGTTCATCAGCGAGACGTTTGGCCTGACGCCCGCGCAAAAAGGCCTGATGTTGTCGATCCCGATTTTTGCCGGCGCCTTGATGCGGTTTCCTTTGGGCTTGATGGCGCAGTACATCGGCCGAAAAAAGGCTACGTTGGTTGAAATGGGCTTGATCGCGGTGGCCATGCTGTTCGGCTTTTTCGCGGTCAACACATTCAACGACTTGTTGGCGATGGGCGTGCTACTAGGCATCGCCGGGGCCAGTTTCGGGGTAGCCCTGTCGTTGGGTTCGGGCTGGTTTCCACCGCAGCACAAAGGCCTGGCGATGGGGTTGGTCGGTGCCGGCAATGTGGGCACCGCGGTGTCGGTGTTGATTGCGCCACCGCTTGCGCAGTGGCTCGGTTGGCAGGCGGTGTACGGCGTGGCAGCGGTCGCGATTTTGTTGCCGATGGTGGTGATGGTGTTGTTTGCGAAAGAGCCGCCCGACGTCGACAGCCACGCCAAGTTCCGCGATCACATCGCCTGCTTGTTTGAAAAAGACGGATGGGTGTTCAGCCTGATCTACGGCGTGACGTTTGGCGGCTTCATCGGGCTGACGACGTTTTTGCCCACGTATTACTACGACCAGTTTGGCGTGAGCAAGGTGCAGGCCGGCCAACTGACGATGCTCGCGGCGTTCATGGCCGCGGCCGTGCGCGTGGCCGGCGGCTGGATTTCTGACCGCTGGGGTGGCGTCAACACGCTCACCTGGGTGCTGGTGATCGTGGCCATGTGCCTGGCCACGGTCGGGTTCGCCAACGGCTCGCTGGTGCTCACCACGTTGCTGCTGATCGTGTGTTTTGCTGCGTTGGGCGCGGGTAATGGTGCGTTGTTTCAGCTGGTGCCACTGCGCTGGCCGAGCACCACCGCGGTAGCGGGTTCGATGATTGGCGAGATCGGCGCGCTTGGTGGCGGCCTGGTGCCTAACGCGATGGGCTGGTCCAAACAAATCTACGGGACTTACGCCTGGGGCTTCGTGTTGTTTGCAGTGCTGGCAGTCTTCATGTTGGGTGTGATGCGCACCATGCAAATTCGCTGGACCCGAACCTGGGCCGAGAAGGGCGGCAGGGCACGCCCGATGGTGGCCGCGGCGATGGGCGACCGATCGCGTGGCGCGCGCCTTGCGACGAAGTGATGCACATACCGGCGCACACACCAGCGCACACACCAGCGCACACACCGCCCAGCCGAGATTGGTTACTTCGGCAAAAACACGAGCCAAAACACCAGCAGCACATTGAGCAACAGCGACAGCATCGCCACCCCCTTCCACAAAGCAGTCGGGTCGCGCGCCAACAGCGACTGCGAGCCCGGTGCGGCAACGGGCCGCGAGACACCGCGCTCCAGCGCCAGCAGCAGCTCTTCTGCGGTTTCGAACCGCTGTTTTGCTTGGCGCGACACGGCCTTCAGCAACAAATGGTCCAGCCACATCGGCACGTCACTGCGCAGCCGCGACACCGCCGGTGGGTCGCGTTTGAAACGACCGCTTTGGTACGGCTCCACCTCGCCGTACGGCAGTCGGCCGCCCAGCCACAGATACAGCGTCACGCCAAGGGCATACACATCACTGGCCGCGTTGGCGTTCGCACCGTCCCATTGTTCTGGGTTCATGAAGCTGGGCGTGCCGGCATGCAGTTCGCGCGCCGCACTGCTTTCCTGGCCGGACAAGGCCACGCCCAAATCCAACACGCGCCACTGGCCGTCGTCGCCGCAATGCAGGTTGCCCGGCTTCAGGTCACGGTGCACCACGCCTTGCCGGTGCAACTTGCCCAACGCGCGGGCCAGTTGGGTGCCTGCAGTAACAACGTCGCTGATCAACGGGCGCTGCCGCGACGCCAGCATTTGCTCCATCGTTCGACCGGCATGCCAGTCGAACACGGTGTACAGCGCGGTCGCGTTATGCACCTCGCGGCCGCGAACCAGGCCCACCGCATCGCGCTCGGTGATACGCAGCGCCAGCCACGACTCGTGCGCCAGCATTGCGCGTTCTTGTGGGTCGGCGGCGCGCGACTCGTGCAGCGTTTTCAATGCGACCAAATCGTCGCTGCGCTGGACACGCGCCTGATACAACCGGTGCACTCCGGTGTCGGCCACCAACGCGGTGATGGTGTAGCCGTCGATCACATCGCCGACACGGCAACGGCCCAACGCGGGCAAGCCGCGCGTGCGGCTGATCTCGTCGATCAGCCGACCGGCATCGAGTCCGATCACGCGCACCACCATCGCGGTGGCGTTGTCTTGGCCACCCGCGGCCAGCGCGGCGTCTACCAGCGCACCGCTGGCCAACGTCGCGTCGCCGGCGGCCAGCGTGGCGGTCAAAAGCGCAGCCAACTTGCGGGGTTTCAACACGCCGTGCACGCCGTCGGTGGTGAGCAGGTAAACGTCACCGGGCTGAATTTCACCCTGCAGGTAATCGATGCGCAAACCGTCGTCGAGACCGACTGCACGCGTCAAGCGGCTGCGCATGTCGGGGTGCGGGTAGGCATGGTCGACCGTCAGCAATTGCAAGTCGCCGCCGTTCAGGCGCCACAGCCGCGTGTCGCCCACGTGGGCGGCGGTGTAGGTTTGACCTTGCAACACCAGCGCCGTCAAGGTGGTCATGGCCGCAGGAGCCGCAGCAACGCTGGCTTCGGCCCCGGTGGTTTGCCCTTGCCGCTGGCGGTTTTGCGACACCAGCCAGGTGTTTTGCGCGCCGATCAAGCGATCGAGTGCCACCGTGGTGTCCCAGGTGGCGGGCGTTGCGAAGAAGTCGGCGATCAGTCCCATCACGCTGGTTTGCGCGGCCTCCTGACCGCGCCCGCCGCTCGACACACCGTCGGCGATGGCCGCGATCAAGCCGCGCGCGGACTCATGCGCCGCAGCGCGCTGCGTGCCGCAGAAGTCCTCGTTGACCTCACGCGGGCCACGTTGGCTGGCATGCCCAATTTCAACTTCAAAGCTCATCTGCAGATTGTGTGCGGCGCTCTCGCAGCACTTCGCACGTTCATTTGCACTACATCGCGCACATGACGCGCTGCCCGACTTTTTTCGATTGACTGCGGAACGATCCGCTTGAAAGCCTCGCCATGAAAAAAATGAAACTCGTGATGGTGGGCAACGGCATGGCCGGCGTGCGCACGCTGGAAGAGCTGCTGAAAATTGCGCCCGATCACTACGACATCACTGTGTTTGGTGCCGAGCCGCACCCCAACTACAACCGCATCTTGTTGAGCCCGGTGCTGGCCGGTGAGCAAACGCTGGACGAGATCGTGCTGAACCCGTTGGCCTGGTACGCCGATAACCACATCACGCTGCACACCAGCCGCAAGGTGACCGAGATCGATCGCCGGCAACGCATCGTGCGCGCGGTGGCGGCCGACGGCAGCGTGATCGAAGCCGAATACGACCGCTTGCTGCTGGCCACCGGCAGCAATCCGTTTATCTTGCCGGTGCCTGGTAAAGACCTGGCAGGCGTGATTGGCTACCGCGACATTGCCGACACCAACGCGATGATCGAAGCGTCGTCGGCCTACCAACACGCGGTGGTGATCGGTGGCGGCCTGCTCGGTCTGGAAGCCGCCAACGGCCTGATGCTGCGCGGCATGCAGGTCACGGTGGTGCACATCATGCCGTGGCTGATGGAGCGACAACTTGACGACGTGGCCGGCAAGCTGCTGCAAAAGTCGCTCGAAGACCGTGGCCTGAAGTTCCTGATCGGCGCGCAAACGCAGGCGCTGATCGGCGGCAAAGACGGGCGGGTGATGGCGGTGCAATTCAAAGACGGCACCGAGATACCTGCCGACCTGGTGGTGATGGCCGCAGGCATACGCCCGAACACCGAACTCGCCGTCAAGGTGGGTTTGTATTGCGGTGAAGGCAACCGCGGCGGCATCGTCGTCAACGACACGATGCAAACCACCACTGATGCGCGCATCTACTCGGTCGGCGAGTGCGCTGCGCACCGCGGCATCGCCTACGGCTTGGTGGCACCGCTGTTCGAGCAGGCCAAGGTGTGCGCGAACCACCTGGCTGAATTCGGCATCGGGCGCTATTCGGGTTCACAAACCTCGACCAAGCTCAAGGTCACCGGCATCGACTTGTTTTCAGCTGGCAACTTCAGCGGAAAAAATTCAGGTCGACTCGAAGACGCCGACTGCGAAGAAATCGTCATGTCCGACCCGCGGGGCGGCGTCTACAAAAAACTGGTGATCCAGAACGACAAGTTGATCGGTGCCTGCCTGTACGGCGACACGGTCGATGGCAGCTGGTACTTCAAGCTGATCCGCGAGGGCCGCAAGGTCAGCGACATCCGCGACAAGCTGATGTTCGGTGAATCGAACATCGGTGACGTCGGCCACCAGGGCCACAGCAAAGCCGCCGCGATGGCCGACGCCGATGAGGTGTGCGGCTGCAACGGCGTTACCAAAGGCGCGATCTGCAAGGCGATCAAAGAAAAAGGTTTGTTCACGCTCGACGAGGTGCGCAAACAAACGAAGGCCAGCGCAAGTTGCGGTTCATGCACCGGCTTGGTTGAGCAGTTGCTGATGTTCACCGCCGGTGGCGACTACTCGAAAGCGCCGACGAAAAAAGCCATGTGCGGCTGCACTGATGCGAGCCACCAGGAAGCGCGTGATGCCATTCGCCACGACAAGCTGTTGACGATTGCCAGCGTGTATCAAAAGCTGGGCTGGCGCACGCCGAACGGTTGTTCGAGCTGCCGCCCGGCCATCAATTACTACCTGATCAGTACCTGGCCGAAAGAGTCGCGCGACGACCCGCAAAGCCGGTACATCAATGAGCGCAGCCACGCCAACATCCAGAAAGACGGCACCTACAGCGTGATACCGCGCATGTGGGGCGGCGAGACCACCGCCGATGAATTGCGCCGCATTGCCGACGCAGTCGACAAATACAAGATTCCAACGGTGAAGGTGACCGGTGGCCAGCGCATCGACCTGCTGGGTGTGAAAAAAGAAGACTTGGTCAATGTCTGGAAAGACATCGGCATGCCGTCGGGTCACGCGTATGCGAAGGCGTTGCGCACGGTAAAAACCTGCGTGGGCAGTGAGTGGTGCCGCATGGGCACGCAAGACTCGACCCAAATGGGCAAAGACATGGAGCGTGCGATGTGGCGCATGTACGCGCCGCACAAGGTGAAGTTCGCGGTGTCGGGCTGTCCGCGCAATTGCGCCGAAGCAGGTATCAAGGACGTCGGCGTGATCGGTGTCGACAGTGGCTGGGAGATGTACATCGCCGGCAACGGCGGCATCAAAACCGAAGTGGCGCATTTCTTCGTCAAGGTCAAAACCTCCGACGAGGTGCTCGAGTACACCGGCGCGTTTTGCGAGCTGTACCGCCAGGAAGGCTGGTACCTCGAACGCACCGTGCACTATGTGAACCGCGTCGGGCTCGACTACGTGAAGAAAAAAATCCTCGACGACCACGCGGGTCGCAAGGCGCTGTGGGCGCAGCTGCAAGCCGCACTCGAAGGCGAGCCCGACCCGTGGTTTGAATTCGACAAAGCGTCGGTCGACACACGGCAGTTCGAGGTCATCTCGATATGAGTACCGGCACCACGGGCGAGTGGAAAAAAATCTGTCTGCTGACCGATATTCCGGTGCTGGGTTCGCGTCGGGTGGCACGCAAGCAAGGCATGGACATCGCGGTGTTTCGCAACGGCGAAGACCAGGTCTTCGCGCTGCTCGACCGGTGCCCGCACAAAGGCGGACCGCTGAGCCAGGGCATCGTCGCCGGCAACAGCGTGGCCTGCCCGCTGCACAACTGGAACATCGCGCTGGGTGACGGCTGCGCGCGTGCACCGGATGAGGGCTGCGTGCCGACGTTTGCGGTCAAGGTCGAAGCCGGCGTGGTGCATTTGGACAGCACGGAAATTGCATCTCTCGCCACTGATCTGTCACCCCCGGTGGCCGGCCCGAAGCGCGCCGACACGCCAGCCACCGCCGCCTGACGCTCCAAGGATTTCACGATGCTGTTCGGACGCACCCACCGCAAGCCCATCTCGATTCCGGCCAAACAGGTCAAGGAATGGAAGTACACCGTTTGCAATTACTGCTCGACCGGCTGTGCGATCGAGCTCGGCTTGAACGACGATGGCCGAATCGTCACCAGCCGCGGCCATGCCGGTGCCGATGTGAATCGCGGCAAGTTGTGTATCAAGGGACTGCTCGAACACGAACTGTTCGATTCGCCCGGGCGCGGCAAGATCCCGTTGATGCGCGGCAAGGCGCACCTGCCGTTTGCGCCCGCGACTTGGAACCAGGCGTTGGACACGACCGCCGCCAAGATCAAACAAATACAGGCCAGGTACGGCCGTGATTCTTTTGCGGTGGTGTCTACCGGCCAGCTGCTGACCGAAGAGTTCTACACACTCGGCAAGCTGGTGCGCGGGCAGATCGGCACCAACAACTACGACGGCAACACCACGCTGTGCATGGCCTCGGCGGTGTCGGGCTACAAGCGCAGCTTTGGGTCTGACGGACCGCCCGGCTGCTACGGTGACTTCGAGCACACCCACTGCCTGATGGCGTTCGGCTCGAACCTGCCCGAGCAGCACCCGATCATTTACTGGCGGCTGAAAGAGGCGCTGGAAAAGCGCAAATTTCCGTTGATCGTGGTCGACCCGCGCGTCACCATGCTGGCACAGTTTGCCGACATCCATCTGCCGATCACGCCGGGCACCGACACCGTGCTGATCAACGCGATGATGCATGTCATCTTCAAGGAAGGCCTGCAAGACGACGACTACATCGCCCGTCACACCAACGGCATCGACGACCTGCGCACGCTGCTCGCTGACTACGACCCGAAGACCGCGCAGCATGTGTGCGGCATCGACGAAGACCGCATACGCACGGTGGCGCGCATCTACGCCAAAGCACCCACCGCGATGAGCATCTGGACTATGGGCATCAACCAGTCGACCCACGGTTCGGACGGCGTGGTCAACATCAACAACCTGAACCTGATCACCGGCAACATCGGAATTCCGGGCGGCACCAGTTTGTCGATCACCGGCCAGTGCAATGCGATGGGGACACGCGAGTGGTCGTCGTGCTCCGGACTGCCCGGCTACCGCGCGCTGGAGAAAGAAAAAGACCGCCAGCACATCGCCGATTTCTGGGGCATCGACGAAAGCTTTTTTCCAGCCAAGCGTGGCCTCGCACAAACCGATATTTTTCCGGCCATCGAGACCGGCGAGATCAAGGGCCTGTGGCTGGTGGCGACCAACCCGATGACCTCGATGGCAAACCAGCCGCGCATCGTCAAGGCGATGGAGAACCTCGAATTCCTGGTCGTGCAAGACGTGTACGAAGACGTCGAGACCAACAAGTACTCGCACGTATTCCTGCCCGCCGCGGTGTGGGCCGAAAAGGAAGGCTGCCACACCAACACCGAGCGCCGCGTCAACCTGACGCGCAATGTGCTCAAGCCCTACGCCGACAGCAAGCCTGATTTCTGGATCTTCAACGAGCTGTCCAAGCGCTTCGAAGACCGCAACAAGATTCACTTTCCCGCCACGCCGGAAGGTGCGTTCAACGAAATGAAGGAGCTGTCCAAAGGGGCAGGGCGCACGCTCGACATTTCCGGCATGAGCTATGACCGGATCGAGGCTGCACGCGGCATTCTGTGGCCGTACAGCGAAGCGCAGGCCGCCGCCGATACGGCGAAGATCAGCCGCGCCGGCATTGCCGACGGCGGCTTCGATATGCAGCTGCGGCAGGACTACCTGGGCGACGCGCGCCTGTACACCGACGGTCATTTCCAGACACCCGACGGCCAGGCTAAATTGATTCCGGTGCGCTTTGTCAACAACAACGAATGCCCCGATGCCGAGTACCCGTTTTGGTTGAACTCAGGCCGTGTGGTCGAGCATTTCCACACCCGCACGCGCACCGGAAAAATCGGCAACTGCAACAAGTTCAGCCCGACGCCGTACATGGAAATGAACCCCGACGCGGCTGACGAATTGGGCATCGAGCATTCGAGTTACGTGCGGCTGGTGAGCCGCCGCGGCGATGCGGTCGTGATGGTGCAACTCACGCAGCGCGTCGGCCGCGACATGCTGTTCGTGCCGTTTCATTTCCACGACTGCGTCAACCGGCTGACGCTGGGTTTGCTCGATCCGCATTCGCGCCAGCCTGCGTTCAAACAAAACGCGGTGCGGGTGGAAAAAGTCGACCAGAAAGAGGCGGCGCGATTCAATCTTGAGCGCCGTGCGTTTTGACAGATAAAGGTTGGTCATGAAAAACAATTCGCTGCCCCTCGACGACCTGATCGCCTCTGCGGCGACCACGCTGGACATGCCGCCGCCTGCGGCGCGCAAGATCTGGGAAATTCGCACCGAAGAGCAGCCGTATGCCCGGCTCGCCGATATCGACATCGCGGAGAACAACCGCTACGGCCAGAAGATCGATCTGATCGATCTGAGCGAACATAAGTCGCCTGTGGGCCGCTCGATGTACATCAACGAGAACCCGGCGGTCGGCACCAACCCGAACCGCAACAAGCAGCACGGCTTTTATTTCACCGCCGACAACTGCATCGGCTGCCATGCCTGCGAGGCCGCGTGCAGCGAGAAAAACGACAACCCGCCGCACCTGGCGTTTCGCGCGGTCGGCTATGTCGAGGGCGGCAGCTTCCCCGACTACAAGCGCATGAACATCTCGATGGCGTGCAACCACTGCGACGACCCGGTGTGCTTGAAGGGCTGCCCGACGCGGGCCTACACCAAGCACGCCGAATACGGCGCGGTGCTGCAAGACCCCGAAACCTGTTTTGGCTGCGGCTACTGCACCTGGGTGTGTCCGTACAACGCGCCGCAGCTCGATCCGGTGAAGGGTCAGGTCTCAAAATGCAATATGTGCGTAGACCGGTTGGAAGTCGGCCTGAAGCCCGCCTGCGTCGCGGCCTGCGTCGGCAACGCGCTCGACTTCGGCGTGATCGAAAAAATACCTGAAGGCCGAGAACAGGCGCGGGTCGAGATTCCCGGCTTCCCGTCGCCCGAAATCACCCAGCCCAACATCCGCTTCCAGCAGATCAAGCAACTGCCCGACGAGATGAAACGCACCGACTCGATGCCGGTCAAGTACCACAAGGACGACCAGGGCCGCTATCGCCCGGCGATCGACCAAAAACGCGGCCAGGCGATGCACTGGAACCTGGCGCGCCTGAGCTCGCGCGAGAACCCGCTGGTGTTATTCACGCTGGCCGCGCAAATGGCAGCGGGCGCGTTTGCGCTGCAGTTTCTCGGCGCGTTGGCAGGTATCGGCGGCTTCGTCGAGTTTGCTGAATCCGCGGTGTACGTGCCACTGGTGATCGCCAACGTGATGTTGGTGGCCTTCGGCTTGTTCATGTCGACCATGCACCTGGGCAAGCCGAAACGTTTTTACCGCGGCTTCAACAACCTGCGCCATTCGCCGGTGTCGCGCGAAGGGTTGGGCATCGCCATTTTTGTCGGCGCCATGGGTGCACACGCCGCGCTCAGCCTGCTTGCCGCGCCGTGGTTCCAGGCGCTGTGGCAGCGCATGTTCGGTACGGACATGTCGGGCCTCATCGGCTTGCCGCTGGTTCACGCTGTGGCGACCGGGTTCGGCGCGCTTGCGGTGCTGGGCAGCGTCGTCGGCGTGTACTACATGAACCGCTGCTATCGCATCAGGGCACGCCCGTTTTGGAACCACTGGCAAGTCGCTACTTCCTTCATCGGCAGCGCGTTGTCACTGGGCGCATTGCTGGCGGGTGCGGTGATGATCCCCACCCTGGCGCTCGCTGGATTCAGCGTGTTCGGTGTCACCTGGATTTGCGGCACGGTGCTGACCGCGGGGCTGATCGTCGAGGCCATCGGCCACCGCGCGCACGCCAAGGACATGGGCGCGGCCGAACACGAAGGTGGTGCTTCGTACTATGTGCAGACCACCACCTTTGGCAAAACCTTCTTGCTTCGCAATGCGCTGCTTGGAACCAACCTCGTGCTGGCGTGCGCGCTGCTCACCACCATGGCGGTACACAACGGCGCGGGCACCATCGTGCTGTCGGGCTGGGCGGTGGTTGCCGTGGCCGCACTCGCCACCAGCCTGATCGGCCGTGCGCTGTTCTATGTGCTGGTGATTCCGACCACGATGCCGGGTGCGTTTTTCTGGAAGAACAAAGGCTTCGAGGACCACGCCCGCGCGATTGGTTTGGCGACCATGCCGCAGGTCGGCGTCGCAATGTTGCGGCATTGACTGCGATGGCCACACTGGCACCGTTCGCACCGATAACACCGACGGTCTGGTTGGTCGGTGCGGGCCCGGGCGACCCTGAACTGCTGACACTGAAAGCGCTGCGTGCGATTCGGCGCGCCACGGTGCTGCTGGTCGACGACCTGGTCGGCGCTGGCGTGCTGCGCTATGCCCGCCGCTCGGCACGCATCGTTCATGTGGGCAAGCGCGGCAGGTGCCACAGCACGCCGCAAGCATTCATCGAGCAGTTGATGCTGCGCGAGGCGCAGGCCGGCGGCTGCGTGGTGCGCTTGAAAGGCGGCGACCCGTGCGTGTTCGGTCGCGGCGGCGAAGAAGCAGAATTCTTGCGCGCCCATGGCGTGCAGGTGAACGTAGTCAACGGCATCACCTCTGGCTTGGCCGCGGCCACCGCGTTGCAGGTACCGCTGACCCACCGCGACCACGCGCACGGCGTGATTTTGGTCACCGGCCACGCCCAGCACGACGACGCCACGCTGCATTGGCCCACGTTGGCCGCTGCCGCAGCGCAGGGTCTGACCTTGGTGGTTTACATGAGCATGGCCACCGCGGGCGAAGTGCAGCGCGGTCTGTTGCGTGCATTGCCTGCGACCACGCCGATAGCGGTGGTGCAGCACGCCAGCTTGCCGCAGCAACGCCATGCGGTCGGCTCGCTCGGCGGGTTGGTGGAGCTGATTGCGCAGCACGGGTTGGGCAGCCCGGCCATCATCGTCGTCGGCGATGTGTTGCGCGGGTTACAGCAGGTCAACAACGCGCAGCCGGCGGTGCGCGCCGCATAGCGCCGCATAGCGCCGCACCGCACCGCACATCACTGCGCGTCACTGCGCGTCACTGCACATCACCGCGTGTCGCAACCGCGACATCCGAACAGCGAGGTGCGCAAACTCGCACGCTATGCGGTGCCCGGGCGGGTTGAGTCGCGGTAGGCTCACGCCATGCGTTATTTGTGCCGAACCCTGCTGCTCTGCCTTGCCACTGGCCTGACCGGCACGGTGACTCACGCCGCCGATCCGTCGACCACACAGCCGTTGGCCGCCGAGGTGCTGGCTGCCATACGCGAGTCGGGCGTGCCGTCCAAAAGCTTTGGTTTTTATGCGCTACCGGTCGACAAAGACATTGCTGACGCGGGTGCCGTGCTGGCGTCGCTGAATGCCGAACAAACGTTTTTTCTGGCGTCGACCGCAAAGGTGGTGACGTCGCTGGCCGCGCTGGACTTGCTCGGCTTCAAGTACGCCTGGCCGATGCGTGCATCGGCGCTCAGCAATGTCAAACGCGGGCAGTTGAGCGGCGACTTGTTGATCGCCGGAAACCACCGGGTCGTCACGCCCGACGAACTGCGGCGCTGGTTCAAACAAATGCGCGGCCAAGGGCTGCAGCACATCGACGGTCGAATCGTGATCGACCACCTGGCGCTTGATCTGCCCGAGTCGACGGCCACCGCACTGGCATCGCAGAGCCAGGAAGGTGGCAAGGCAGATGGCGGCAGCGCGGAGGTCAACGCAGCCAGTAAAGCAGGTGCCGCCGGTGCGCGCCATGCAGGCAGCCGCAGCCTGGTAGTTGGCAAACCCGACGTGGTAATTCGCCGCGCCGGCCGAGCGGTTCACCAAACCATCACGCCGCTGGTGGCGTCGATGAGCGACGACGCCCGTGCATTCAACGAGGGCTCGATGACGCTGTCGGTTGAGCCAGGTACCGGCGACCGCGCCACGATCACCTTGAACCCGATGCCGCAAAGCGTGATGGTGGTCAACGAGGTACTGATGGGCGACACCTGCAACGCCTGGGCGCACTGGAGCAACGATCCGAACGCGATACCCGGCAGCCCGGCTAAGCTGCTGGTGAGCGGCCGTTGGAAGGCGGATTGCCCGAAGGAATACGTCGCCTACGTGCGCCCGCTGCCAGGCATGAAGTTCGCCCCCAACGTGGTGTTGCCGGGTGCCGGCGGCGCTGCTGCCACTGGCCATGGCAGTGGACATGGCAACGGCATGGGCAATAGCACCGAGCGCGGCGACAGCGAAATGACCCAGCGCGCGGTCGCCAGCTTGTGGGCAGAGGTCGGCGGCACGTTGAGCGGGTCGGTGGTCGACGCACCCGAGCCGGCCAAACCGGTGAAAGGCGTGCGCGCGGCGGTCTCGCGTTGGAAGAGCGTGTTCGCCACGCCGCTGGCTGAGGTCATACGCGAGATCAATAAAACCAGTGACAACCTGGCCGCGCGCGGTTTGTTGTTGTCGCTGGCCACCGGCAATCCGTCGGCCGCCCAGATTCGTCAAAACGCCAAAGACCGGGTACACGCCTGGTTGCGCGGACAAGGGCTGGTCGACGGCGACTTGCGCATCGAACTGGGTTCAGGCCAATCGCGCGAGGAACGCGGCAAGCCGCGCGCCATGGTGCAGTTGCTGCGCAATGCGTGGCGCAGTGAAGGCGCGCAGGCGTTCGTCAATTCGTTGCCGATTGCCGGCGTTGACGGCACGCTGGTCAACCGCATGCGCGGCAGCGCAGCCGCGGGCCAGGCGTTCTTGAAAACCGGCACCCTCAGCGACACCCGCGCGCTGGCCGGTTATGTGCGCGGCCACAGCGGCAAGGTGTACGCCGTCACCGCAATCGTCAACCACCCGGACGCGGCACGGGCCCGCCCGGCGCTGGATGCGTTCATCAATTGGGTGGCGAAAAACGGTTAGTTCCGCTGATGCGGGTGACTTGTTCGTAAGCGGGCTCAAGATCAAACCCCTGCTTACCGATACCACTTCGAGACAGTTGATCAATTCCTGCTGGCGCGCTTGACGTGTCGGTCATTTGGGATGAATTCGCATGACCGAAGTAGATGTAAAACCGCCGTCGATGTTCGCCCAGCTCAGCGATGTGGCGCGGCTGACCCCATTGGTCGACGATGGCGAATCGAAGTGGACGATGACCCGTGGTATCTCTGGCTTCGCGCCGTTTGCCGAAGCTGTCAGCAACTTGCGCACTGGTGAGGTCGAAGCCGACGCGTCGCCAACGGTTCGGTTCTCCGAGGCGGCCGACACGTTTTTGTCGAACTGGCTGCGCAAGCGCCATGGCAGCTCAGGCCACACCGGTGACTTCGTCATTGGCGTCGATGATCCGTCGCGTATTTGGGCGGCACGCTTGTTGGCAGTGGTTGAAGCGGCCGCAGGGGCCACGCGCAGCCGGCTCAATTTCATTCACGACAACGCACAGGGCAGTTCGCTGTCGTTGAATTACGTGCAGCTGAACGACATCGACAGCGCGCGGCTGCATGTGTACAGCGCCGATGCGCGTGAGCGCACTGCGGGTGTCACGAAAACCGTAGACGCGCTGCACGCCTCGTGCGATTTCTTGATCCAACTGATCGGCCCGATGGAGCCGAAGTCGTTCGAGCTGGTGGCCGCGCGGGTACGCCAACTGCTCGCCGAGCCGAACCGCCGGCTCAAGCTGGTGCTGTTCATCGTGTCGCCGAGTGCGGCCCGTTTGCGCCCGGCGCTGGAAGCACTCGGTACCGAGCTTGGTGCCCAGGTCGCTGCGGTGCAGGGCAACCTGGCAGACATGGCGCAGGTGTGGCGGTCGGCGTTGGGTTGCCTGGGTGGCTACGTGGCCGACAACCCGGCGCAATTTTCTGAGTCTGCCGCGCCGACTGAAGTGCCTGATTTGCACGCGGTTGCCGATTCAGCCGGCGACGACGACCTGCACGCGCTGGCGGCTACCAATGCCACTCCGCAGAACGTCGAACAAAACATGCTGCGCGCTTTTTTAGCCTCCGACGGCGTTCGCTGGGTTGCCACGCTGGATGCCTCCGGCGCGGTGCAAGCCATCGAAACTGACATGCATGCGCAGGCGCAGGCGGCGATCAACGCGGTGGTGCAGCTGCTGCAAGCCGACCCGGCCGACAGCCAGGCGGCAGAGTTTTTCGCCGAAACCAGCCACTCCATCACGCTGGCGCAACCGCTGACCGCCACCTCGAAATGGTTTGCCGTGCAGTTCGACAAAACCACGATCAACCAGCCGTTGGCGCGCCTGCTTGCCTCGCGCATGGTGGCTGAACTGGACACCTAGGAAACCTCGCCATGACAGCCACTACTTCCCGCGACGACGCACCCGGCGACGCCCGCAACCGCGACCCGGTCTTCATGCGCACCGCTAAGGGCAACGCCACCGCACGCTCGCCCGATTCGAACTTGCCGCGCATGGTCAAGACACTGCTGATTGCGGTCGATGGCCGCACCTCGGTCAGCATGTTCCAGCAGCTGCTCCCGAACTTCGGCGATGTGAGTGCGTTGTTCGAAGCGCTCGAAGGCGGTGGTTATGTCGAAGTAGCCGCCGTCGCGCCCAAGGCCACTGCTGCCGCACCGGCCCGCGTGGTCAGCCTGGCCGCGCGCCAGCGGCTCGACACACCCAGCATGTTTGCGCCGACATCGACCATGGTGCCAGCCGAGTCGCGTCAGGCTGACCCGACGACCTCGCGGTGGTTCGACGCCACCGAGAATTTCAAATCGCCGCAGTCGGTTCAACCGCGGCACTCCACGCTCGAAGAAACCCACTCACGGCATTCGAATATCGCGCCAGGTGAGAAAGACTTTTCACGCAACGCCACCGCCCAACTCGGCGGCAATTCGATGTCAGGCCACCGTTCCGCGGTGACCGAGACCGCCCGCGTACGCGATGCGCGCACGCTGATGGCCGACTTCATGTTCGAGAACCTGCCCGACGTTGCGATCGAAGCGGTGCTGGCACTTGAACGGCTCGAGACCACCGAGCAAATTCTCTCCAACCTGCCTGAATACCAGCGCTTGATCGGCACCACCGGACGCAAGGGGATGGAACATCTCATGGCCATCCGAAAAGCCTTGTCCATTTGAATGAACCCTGAAGGAGCAACCCCATGATTACTCGCCTTGTGTATGTGTCCACCGCCGTCGATTCTGTCGACCTGAATGAATTCAAAAAGATTTTGTCCAACGCACAGCAGAACAACCAGCGCCGCGACCTGACCGGCATGCTGGCTTTCAACAGCAAAGTGTTTTTGCAAGCGCTGGAAGGCAGCCGTGAAGCGGTCAACGACCTGTATGCAAAGCTGATGCGTGACCCGCGCCACTTCAACATCATGATTTTGAAATACGACAACGTGATGGAGCGCCACTGGTCGAGCTGGTCGATGGGCTTCGCCGCACCGAACGCCGACAACCGCGCGATGTTTCTGAAGTACTCGTCGCAAAGCGTATTCAACCCATACGGCATGACGGGCGACAACGCTGAAAAAATGCTGATGGATTTGTCGACCACCTCGCAGGCACTCGAGTCCAAAGAGGCGGCGAACCAGCCGACCAAAGAAGCAGCCGCGGCCACAGCCACCGGCGGAATTTTCGGGCGCTTCTTGCGCTGACCGCTTTTTCCGGCGTTCGCGATTGCGAACGCTTGCCTTGCTCGTAAACAGCCGCATTCAATGCGGCTGTTTTCATGGGCTCGCTCTGCGTTTTAGTTCATGAATTTTCGGCACGTCGCCAATCCGTGCGTCGACCTGTTGTGTGGCTCATGCGTACATTGACTATGTTGAAATCAACATAGGAGGTAGCACCCAATGGCTATAGAAATCGCCAATCCCGTCGTCGTCGGAAAAGTCAACCTTGGCTAAAAGTACGGGTTTGAGCAAAACAGCGGTGGTTGAGCGCGCACTTGATCGCCTGCTGAGCGAAACCACCGGCGCAGCCGCAAGCGAGCAAACGGCACGGATGCTGGCGTGGCTTGCACAACTCGACCGCATTCCGAACCGCGCCGACGCGACCGACGCCGTGGCACGCATGGCGGTGCACGGACGACGCGGGCAACGTGCGGTGGTTCTTGTCGACGATTTGATTCGTTTGCCGGTGTTCGCGATCGTGCCGCCCGGGCCCGCCGAAATGGACGCCGCCTCCGCCGCATTCATCGCCTTTGGCAAGGGCAGTGGCCACCTCGCCGGGCTGAACTTCGGTGACGTTTTCAGCCATGTGCTGGCCAAGGTGCGCGGCCTGCCGTTGCTGTTCAAGGGTGCAGACTTTTCAAAGACCGATGTCGCTGATGCCGTAAAAGCCAGTGCCTTAAAAGCCAGTGCCTCAAAAGCCCATGCCTCAAAGCCCTGAACCCACGAACGCGCAAGACGTCGATGGGTTGGACGCAAGTACCGCCCCCGCGCGGTTAAATCCGTGGCGCTTATCGGTCGCACCCATGATGGATTGGACCGACCGCCATTGCCGGTTTTTCCACCGCTCGCTGACCCAGCGGGCGCGGCTTTACACCGAGATGGTGACCACCGGCGCGCTGATCCACGGCGATGTGAAACGGCATTTGCAGTTCAACGCGAATGAACATCCGCTCGCGCTGCAGCTGGGCGGCAGCGATCCGGCCGACCTGGCGCATTGCGCGCGATTGGCCGAGCGCTGGGGCTATGACGAAGTGAACTTGAATATCGGCTGCCCCAGTGAACGGGTGCAGCGCGGCGCGTTCGGCGCGTGCCTGATGGCCGAGCCGCAATTGGTGGCCGATGGCGTGAGGGCGATGCTCGATGCGGTGTCGCTCCCGGTCACGGTGAAGCACCGCATCGGCATCGACCAGGGCGAGAACTACGACTTCGTTCGCGACTTCGTTGGCACGGTGGCCGATGCCGGGTGTCAGGTGTTTATCGTGCATGCGCGCAACGCGTGGTTGAAAGGCCTGAGCCCGCGCGTGCAAGACACGCTCGGGCGTTCGCCAGCCAGCGAGGCATCTGCAGTGAATGCCTCGCTGCGCGGGCTTACTCCGAAGGAAAACCGCGAAGTACCGCCGCTGCGCTACGGGCACGTCTACCAACTCAAGCGAGATTTTCCGCAGCTGACCATCGTCATCAACGGCGGCATCACCACCGATGCGCAAATCACCGCCCACCTGCAACACGTCGATGGCGTCATGCTGGGCCGCGAGGCCTACCACCATCCGTGGTGGCTGCACGGTTGGGACGCGCTGCATTTTGGCGACGCGGCTTCGGCGCTGACGCGCAGCGATGTCGAGGCGGCGATGGTCGATTACATGCGCATGCTTGCAGCTGACGGCGAGCCGTGGTCGCGCGCGTCACGCCACATGCTGGGCTTGTGGAATGGCACGCCCGGCGCGCGCCACTGGCGTCAGGTGTGGTCAGACCACCGGCGCAAGCCCGATACGCCGGCCGATGTGTCGCGTGCCGCGCACGCAGCCAGCGCCAGCGCTGCGCTGCAGGCCAATCAGCCGACGGCTGTGTCGATTCAGCTGCTGCGGGCCGAACGCTAGGCCGGGCTGAGGGTGCGCCACGGCCACGAATCACGCTGCCCTGAACGCCGCAAAAAACCAAACCAACCGCTGATTTCGTTGTGTGATGTATTTGGTCTTATATAAGACATAAGTCTTTCTTTTTCAACGATTCGCCGGTATCCTTCGGCATTGGAATTTCCAGTTTCTGCAGTTCATTTTTTTCGTTTCTATTTGGAGCATCACCATGACCACGCTTACCCGCGAACAACAAGTCGCCGCCATCGAAAAAGACTGGTCCACCAATCCGCGTTGGAAGGGCATCAAGCGCAGTTACTCGGCAGCCGACGTGGTGCGCTTGCGCGGTTCGCTGCAGGTCGAGCACACCATCGCCAAGCGCGGTGCGGTCAAGCTGTGGGACATGCTGCACAACGAGCCGTTCGTCAACACCCTCGGTGCGTTGACCGGCAACCAGGCCATGCAGCAAGTCAAGGCCGGTTTGAAAGCAATTTATTTGTCGGGCTGGCAAGTCGCCGGCGACGCCAACCTGGCCGGTGAGATGTACCCGGACCAGTCGCTGTACCCAGCGAATTCGGTGCCGATGGTGGTCAAGCGCATCAACAACACCTTCACCCGCGCCGACCAGATCCAGTGGTCCGAAGGCAAGAACGACACCGACTTTTTCGCGCCGATCATTGCCGACGCGGAAGCCGGCTTCGGTGGTGTGTTGAACGCGTTCGAGCTGATGAAGTCGATGATCGATGCGGGCGCGTCCGGCGTGCACTTCGAAGACCAGTTGGCGTCGGTGAAGAAATGCGGTCACATGGGCGGCAAAGTGCTGGTGCCTACGCGTGAAGCGGTAGCCAAGTTGCAAGCGGCCCGCCTGGCTGCCGACGTGTCAGGCACCACCACCTTGGTGATTGCCCGTACCGACGCCGAAGCGGCGGATTTGGTCACCAGCGATGTGGATGACAACGACAAACCGTTCATGACCGGCGAGCGCACGGTCGAAGGTTTCTACCGCAGCAAGGCGGGTCTCGACCAGGCCATTTCACGTGGCCTGGCCTACGCCGAGGTGGCCGACATCGTCTGGTGCGAAACCGGCAAGCCTGATCTGGCCTACGCCAAGCGGTTCGCCGATGCAATCCACGCCAAATTTCCCGGCAAGCTGTTGGCCTACAACTGCTCACCATCGTTCAATTGGAAGAAGAACCTCGACGACGCCACCATTGCCAAGTTCCAGCACGAGCTCGGCAAGATGGGCTACAAATTCCAGTTCATCACGCTGGCCGGTTTCCACAGCCTGAACTACTCGATGTTCAACCTGGCTTATGGCTATGCGCGCAATAACATGACGGCGTTTGTCGAATTGCAGCAAGCCGAGTTCGCAGCGGCCGACCGTGGCTTCACAGCCGTCAAGCACCAGCGCGAAGTCGGCACTGGGTACTTCGATGCGGTCACCACCACGATCGAAGCGCTGGCGTCGACTGGCGCGTTGAAAGGCTCGACCGAAGACGAACAGTTCTTCGACAAGAACGAACACTGATCTGCGTCGCACCCGCACCCGCACCCACCGCATGCTCGGCTGACCGTTGATCACCCGATCATTGGTCACCGATCACCGATCACCGGTCGCAGGCGTTTGGTTCACGAATGGCCCGATGGCGTGACGCTCTCGGGCCATTTTTTTGGGTCTCGACCCACGACTTGCGGCAGCAGTTGGTTGCGCCCGGCCGTTATCCTGCACCGCGGCGTGATGCGCCGTGCAACACCTGTCACTGAATAGAAACCAAACGACTTTGAACGCTCAAAAAATGCCGACCTGCATTCCCGCCGCGACGTGCGTGCGGTGGTGGGTAGCCGCGCTGTGGGCAGTGTGGTTGGCTGTCGGCAGCACAGCGCATGCCCAACCGATCGCCACCACCGCCGCCGCCAGCGTACACATCGACGACCTGACCTGGACCGAGGTGCGCGACGCGCTGCACGCAGGAAAAACCACGGTGATCATTCCGGTGGGCGGCACCGAGCAAAGCGGCGCGCACATGGCGCTGGGCAAGCACAACGTGCGAGTCAAGCTGCTAGCTGAACGCATTGCGCTGGCATTGGGCAATGCCTTGGTGGCACCGGTAGTGGCCTACGTACCGGAAGGTGCGGTCACACCGCCGACGCAGCACATGCGGTTTGTCGGCACGGTGTCGGTACCCGACGATGCGTTCAAAGCGGTACTCGACGGTGCGGCACGTAGCTTCAAGCAGCACGGCTTCACCAACGTGGTGTTGATTGGCGATCACGGCGGCTACCAGAGTCAAATGGATGCGGTGGCGGTGCGGCTCAATCGTGACTGGGCACGGTCTGCAGCACGTGCGCACTTCGTGCGGGCGTACTACGACGCGGCGCAGGCTCCCTACCAGCGTGCGCTGCAAGACAAAGGCCTCAATGAAGCCCAAATTGGCAGCCATGCAGGTGCTGCAGACACCTCGTTGATGTTGGCCACCGATGCCAGTTTGGTGCGCCGCGATCAGATGAAAATAGAACACGATGCGGCCAGCGCGAAAGCGCTGGGTGTAACCGGCGATCCGCGGGCATCGAGCGCGGCCTTGGGCCAGCTTGGTGTCGATTTGATCGTCTCGCGCACGGTCGCTGCGGTGCGCTTGGCCGTGGCCCTGCCGCGCTGAGCAGGCACCGGAATCGATGGCGGGTCGCGGCAGCAGAGCAGGGCGTTCGTGCGCCAACGCCAACATCGCTACGGTGGTTTCAACCAGCGACGCCGCCGCTACTTCAATTTGACTTTTCCAGGCCCCATCGATGCGAATTTACCCTCCACCTGCAGCCCGTTCGCGTGGCACTTTTTTCAAGCGATTGGGCATCGCAGCGGCCACCGTGTTGGCGGTTGCCAGCGCCGACTCGCAAACGCCAGCGCCTGCGCCTGCGGTCGCAGGCGTGCTCACCGTGCCCGGCATGCCCTCGGTGCCCAACCGGTTGGACTTGTACAGCGAGGTCGCAGCAGGCCGCTTCAGCCCGGCGGTGGCTGGTGCGTTGGAACGGGTGTACGTGCCGAACCGAGCCGCCAATACGGTTTCGGTGATCGATCCGGGAACGCTCAAGGTGGTCGACACCTTCAAGGTCGGCGTGAACCCGCAGCACATCGTGCCGTCGTGGGACTTGCGAACGCTGTGGGTGGCCAATAACGCCGAAGGCCGCACCGATGGCAGCCTGACGCCGATCGACCCGTTGACCGCCAAGCCCGGTGCCTCGATTCCGGTCGACGACCCGTACAACATGTACTGGACGCCCGACGGCCAATTCGCCATCGTGGTGGCTGAAGCCTACAAGCGGCTCGACTTCCGTGACCCGAAAACGATGGCGTTGCGCTACTCGATTCAGACGCCCGATTGCAAAGGCATCAACCACGCCGACTTTTCCATCGACGGCCGCACCGCGTTTTTTACCTGCGAATTCAATGGCTCGATCACCAAGATCGATTTGGTCAACCGGCGTGTGTTGGGCACGCTCAAGCTGAGCCCGTATTTCGCGCGGCCAGAGGTGTTGGCGATGTTGGCGCAACCCGGTAAACGGCCACGCCTGATTCCGGACCCGTCGCAGCTCGGTGCCGAAATTTGCACCACCCCCGGCATGCCGCAAGACGTGCGCGCGTCGCCCGATGGCACGCTGTTTTTTGTGGCCGACATGATGGTCGACGGCGTGCATGTGGTCGATGCAGCGAGCTTCAAACAAATCGAGTTCATACCGACCGGCGTCGGCACGCACGGCCTGTACCCCAGCCGCGACGGCAAGCGGTTGTATGTTGCCAACCGCGGCAGCAACACCGTGCGCGGCGCTCGCTTAGGCAAGGGCAGTGTGTCGGTGATCGACTTTGCCACCCGCAAAGTCCTGCATAACTGGCCGGTACCGGGCGGCGGCAGCCCCGATATGGGCAACGTCAGCGCCGATGGCCGGCACCTGTGGCTGTCTGGTCGCTACGACAACGTGGTGTATCGGTTCGACACCCAAAGCGGCGCGGTCGACACCATCAAAGTCGGGCTCGAGCCGCATGGACTCACGGTATGGCCGCAACCGGGTCGCTACTCACTGGGCCACACCGGTAACTTGCGTTAGGGCGACGTAAGAGCCACGCTGTGCCACGCTGCACAGCGCATCAACAGGATCAGCGTGCCAGGTCTTTAGCACTGCGGCGCAATGCGGCAATTGGCTTGAGCAGCGTGCGCACGCGGGTGCGTTTGACCGCGGGTGCAATCGGCGTGTTGGGCGAGGTGGTGGTGGCAGCGGCCTCGGGCACCGCCGGTTTAAGTGGTTCCTGCGGTTCCTGGGACTCCGAGACCACGGCGCGCTCCATCGCTTGCTCCGATGCCAGCGCAGCTTCTGGCGAAACATCGCGCACGACCCCACTGCGTGGGTCGCGCAGCACGGTTTCGTTGTCACTTTCACTCTCGTAGCGCGGTGGCCAACCTGCAAGCGTGACGCGGCGCAGCAGCGCCACCACGCTGCCCGCCGCGTAGGTGCGCTCGAACACATGCGTGACCAGGCCGCGGCCCACGCGCTCGCTGATCACCAACGTCGAGCACCGCGTGCCATAGCTGCGGTCGGGAGTGCGTATGAATGCGGCGGACAACGCGCGTTCCTGCTCCAACGGTATGCCGGTCGACGGCAGGTCGGCATCGGCGCCCAGCTCGCGGTTGGTCAGCGCGGTGAACAGTGCAGCGGACAGCCCGTCGACCGATGCGGCGCTGGCCAACGCGGCCTGCAAGCGCGACTTCAATGCGTCGGTTTTCGGCCAGGCGGTGTCGAGTGAGGCGTTGGATACGGTGTAGCTGCCGCGGGCTAAACGTTGCGGGTGCGCACCTTGGTTCGACGCCCAAAAGCACTCACCACGTTTGAAGTCGGCGGCGATCAGGTTGAAGCCGTTGTGCCCTGACAGCGCAGTGCGCATCCAGAATTTATCGACCGCGTCGGTGCATGCCAGCCAGTTCGGCACGATCAAGCCGCGAGACGGAGCCGCCGCGTCAGTGGCCAGCCGGGCACCCCGCACATTGGTCACCATCGCCATGCGGCCCTGCGCGGTCAGACCCAACCAGGTGCCGCCCGATGCGAGGTCGCGTCCACCCAGAATGGCCGGGCCGCCCGCGTCGGGCGTCCACCAAGCCAGGCGCGATGCCGGGCGCGCAAAAAACTCATCGCGGTTGGCAGCAATCACCAGCGGAAAACGCCGGCTTTGGTCGATGGCCAGCGCAATCAAACACATGCGTCGAAGACCTCGATGTGGCGCGGCCCTTGGCAAAGGCTTGCCCACTCGGCCGCGCGCTGTTCAATTGTTTGCGCCAGCAATTCGCACACACCGTCAGATCCGGCGGCGTACGTTTCCATCCAGGTTTGCAGCGCGGCCGGCTCAGCGGACGCCTCCCCGGCACGCAGCAGCAGCCGCGCACGCAAGCCCGGCACATCGTGGCGCAGCTGCGTTTGCATCGCGGTAACGGCGCTGCGCACCGCGCCGGCGTCGGCGGTGCGGGCGCGAAAGTAAACGTACAACTCGCGCGTCATCGCGCTACGCCGACATCAGGCCGGGCCGAGCGATGCATCAGCGGCGTTCAGTACTTCGTAGGGCAGTGGCTGCTGCGTCAGCAGCGCGCCATCGGCCGCACCCGCATGCAGGCTGCCGCCCTCCAGGGCCGCCAGCTTCACTTCGATAAGTGCCCGGTACGACAAACCGCCTGCGCTGTCGGATGCCTCGGCAGCACACGCCACCATGCCCGCAGGCTGCGATGGATCATTGCTGTTGAACACCTCTTGGCCTGCAGCCAGTACGGAATTGCCGGCGAATAAAAAAGTGCGCCGTTTGGTGGTGCCGCGGTATTGCGAACGCGCCACCACTTCCTGACCGGGGTAGCAGCCCTTTTGAAAATTCACCGCACCGATCAGTTCGAAATTCAGCATTTGCGGCACGAATTGATCCACGGTGGCCGCTTCGATGACGGCGATACCACTGTCGACTTCCCCGCGTTGCCAGGTCTTTAATTCGGCGACCTCGCATGCGGTAAGCGCGTGGTTTGCCGATGTGCCTGCGGCTGTCGGTGTGAGTGTCGCTGTCGCTGCCCCTGTCGCTTCTCCTGTAGCTACTCCTGTCGCTGCTCCTGTCGCCGTCACCCGCCATGCACGGCGCACGCCCGCGACATCGGGAAGTCGTATCCAGCTGACGCCCGCGATGTCACGCTTGCCCCACACGACCAAGTCTTCGGTTGCTGCAAATGCGGTGTCGCCCGCCACACCGCAAAGTGCAACTTCAGCGGTCGCATCGGTGAGTCGGCATGCCGCGCGCATGACAAACATCGACAGGCGTTTCAGCGTGGCCGTCAATACGCTGACGTGGCAGGCAAGTAGCACCTCACCGGGTTGCGGGCTCCACATCACGAAGCTGGCCAGCAGCCGCCCTTTGGCTGAACAGTACCCGGCCAGCCTGGCTTGCGCGGCCCCAAGCGTGAGCACGTCTTGCGTCAATTGCCCATGCAAAAACGCTTGCGCATCCGCGCCGCTGGCGCGTATGACGCCCCAATGGTTGAGCGGCACGCCGGCTGATACGGGGGCAGGTTGGTTCATGCGCCGATTATGATTTGTTGCATGTTTTTCGCTCAATGTGACGCTGGCGCATTTGCGTTTTATCGCACTGAAATTTCGCTTTCAGGAGGCACCGCATGAAGCGTTTGATCACCGGCGTGGTGGCGCTGATTGCGCTGCTGTTGTCAGTTAGCGCCGTCAGCGCGTACCAATGGCTGCACCGCCCGCTGACGCTTGCGAGCGACACGGTCGCGGTGTCGATCAGCGCAGGGGCCTCGCCACGCGACGCGGCAAACGCCTGGGTCGGTGCGGGCGTGCAAACGCCGAACTGGCTGTTGTACGAATGGTTTCGTTGGTCTGGCGACGCGCGCCGCATTCGCGCCGGCAGTTACGAAATCAATCGGCAAACCACGCCGCTCGCACTGATGGGTTTGATGGTGCGCGGCAACGATGCCACCGCCACCGTGCGTTTGATGGAAGGCTGGACGTTGCGGCAGTTCCGCGCCGAGCTGGCGCGCGCCGCTGGTTTAAAAGCCGTCACCACCACCATGACCGACGTGCAGCTGATGGAGGCGGTTGGCAGCCAAGGCACGCCAGCGGAGGGCCAGTTTTATCCCGACACTTATTCGTACAGCGTGGGCGGCACCGACCTCGAGTTGCTGCGCCGCGCGCACCGCGCCATGCAAGTTCAACTGGAGTCGGCGTGGGCTGAACGCGCATCGAATTCGCCGCTGCGCACGCCGCAGGAAGCGTTGACGCTGGCATCGATTGTCGAAAAAGAAACCGGGCTGGCGGCCGACCGCGGCAAAGTCGCGGCGGTGTTCGTCAATCGTTTGCGCATCGGCATGTTGCTGCAAACCGATCCGACGGTGATCTACGGCATGGGCACCGCATTCGACGGCAACCTGCGCCGTCGCGACCTGTCCATCGACACGCCGTTCAACACCTACCTGCGTGCTGGTTTGCCACCGACGCCGATTGCGATGCCCAGCCGCGCCGCGTTGCTGGCCGCCGTCAAGCCGGAGCCGATTTCGGCGCTGTACTTCGTTGCGCGAGGCGACGGCACCAGCGAATTCACCGCCGACCTGGCCGCCCATAATCGCGCGGTAAATCGGTTCCAGCGGGGCCGATGACGCGCGGCAACGGGGTCGCGGCTTGTCAAAAAACGAGGTTCGCTTGCGCGGTCGATTCATCACGTTCGAAGGCATCGACGGGTCAGGCAAAAGCACGCACATCGAGGCAGTCGCAGCGCTGATGCGCGCCGAAGGCCGCGTGGTGCTGCTGACCCGCGAGCCAGGTGGCACGCCGCTGGCCGAGCGGCTGCGCGAGGTGTTGCTGCACGCACCGATGGACCCGTTGACCGAAGCGCTGTTGGTGTTTGCCGCGCGACGAGACCACGTGCAGCAGGTCATCGAGCCCGCGTTGTCGCGCGGCGAAGTGGTGTTGTGCGATCGCTTCACCGATGCCACTTTTGCCTACCAAGGTGCCGGCCGCGGCTTCGACACCGCGCTGCTGCAAACCCTGGAATCGTGGGTACACGCTGATCTGCAACCCGACCTCACCTTGTGGTTTGATTTAAGCGCAGAGCAAGCCGCGCACCGCGTCGCCACAGCGCGTGCACCCGACCGATTCGAGCAACAAGACGCTGCGTTTTTTCAGCGCGTGATCGACGGTTATGCCGCCCGTGCGGCAATGTTCCCGAGCCGCTTTGCGCGTATCGATGCATCCGCCAGCCGCGGCGAGGTGGCCGACAGCGTGCGCGTTGCATTGCAGTTACGACGCCGATGAATTCAACGCAATCAACGACCTCGGCCGTTGTGACTGCAGACGTGGCACCACCACCTGCGCTGCCGTGGTTGCATGCGCCGCTGCGCGAGGCACTGCGTACGCGACACGGCCACGCCCTGTTGGTACATGGTCCGCAAGGCGTGGGGCAATTCGAGCTGGCGCACTCGCTGGCGCAGGCCTGGTTGTGCGAGTTGGCAGACGCGGCATCGCCGATGCCCAGGCCTTGCGGCGTTTGTGCCGGCTGCCGTTTGGTGCGCGCACGTTCGCACCCCGATTTGATGGTGTTGGTGCCCGAAGCGCTGCGCGAGGCCATGGGCTGGAATTCGGACGACGCGGGCGAGCAGGGCGGATCAGGCCCGCCGGGCGATAACACTGGCAAGCGCAAGCCCAGCAAAGACATTCGGGTCGAAGAGGTGCGCCGTGTCGTGGCGTTTTCACAAAACACCGCGGCCCGGGGGCGGGGCAAAGTGGTGGTCATATTTCCGGCTGAGCGAATGAACGCCATCGCCGCCAACGCGCTGCTGAAAACCCTGGAAGAGCCACCGGGCGATTTGCGTTTTGTGCTGGCCGGTGCGGCCACCGACGCGCTGCTGCCTACCTTGCGCAGCCGCTGCCAGTCATTGATGCTCGAGTTGCCCAACACCGAAGTGGCTTGCGCGTGGCTGTCATCGCATGGCGTGCCGCAGGCCGAGGTGCTGTTGGCGGCTGCAGGCGGACAGCCCGAACAAGCGCTGAGCTGGCACCGCGAAGGCGTCGACGCAGGGGCGTGGCTCGCTCTGCCGGGACAACTGGTTCGCGGCGATGCGGCCGGCCTCGCGGGCTGGCCGCTGGTTCGGGTCATCGACGGGTTGTTCAAGCTGTGCCACGACGCGATGCGGGTTGCAGCCGGTGCCGAGCCGCGCTACTTTCCGGCACACGTTATGGGTCACGGCGCGTCGATCAGTGCGCTGTCGGATTGGCACCGCGAGCTGGCCAGGGTGGCACTGCACGCGGAGCATCCGTGGCAGCCTGCGCTCACGATCGACGTGCTCGCAGCGCAAGCACGAGTTGCACTTTCTGCGTCCAAATCAACTGATCAAGCCGGTCGGCCCTCGGTAGACTCATGCGCATGACCAAAGCCGCAGATTCCCGTCTTCCGACCACCTCGGTTGCTGCACCGTCGGGCAACCGACCGAGCGTGATCCAACTCGTATTTCGCGAAAAAGGCGCGCTTTATGCGGCTTACATGCCGCTGCTGAGCGACGGCGGTTTGTTCGTGCCCACCACCCGCGAGTACAAGCTCGGCGAGGACATCTATTTGCTGTTGTCCCTACCCGACGATGCCCAGCGCTACCCGGTGGCTGGCAAGGTCGCATGGCTGACGCCAGCAAACGGCTCCGGCGGTCGGACTCAGGGCGTGGGCGTGCGTTTTCCAGCCGATGAAAAGACACGTTTGCTGCGCAACCGTATCGAGGAATTGCTGGGCACGGGGATCTCGTCTACCAAGCCTACGCAAACCATCTGAAATCGATTGCTGGTGATCGGCTGACCATGCAGTTGAGGCAATGATGTACGTCGATTCCCATTGCCACCTGAGCTTCCCCGACCTGGCTGCACGGTTGGCCGAACTGCGCGCCGAAATGCACGCAGCGAAAGTAGGGCGCGCGTTGTGCATCTGCACTACGCTGGAAGAATTCGACCAAGTCCACGCCTTGGCGCTGGCGCACGACAACTTTTGGGCCACCGCCGGTGTGCACCCTGACAACGAAGGCGTGCGTGAGCCGACGGTGGCCGACTTGCTTGCTCTGGCAGCCAAACCGCGCGTGGTGGCCATCGGCGAAACCGGCCTTGATTACTTCCGGCTGAACGGCCGCTCGGTGGCCGAAATGGAGTGGCAACGCGCGCGCTTTCGGGTGCATATCCGCGCTGCCCAGCAAACGGGGTTGCCGTTGGTGATTCACACACGCAGCGCGTCGGCGGACACATTGGAGGTGTTGACTGCCGAAGGCAAGCGCGAGGTGCGTGGTGTATTTCATTGTTTTACTGAAACGCTCGAGGTCGCGCGCGCGGCGCTCGACCTCGGTTTTTACATCTCGTTTTCAGGCATCCTGACTTTCAAAACCGCTGACGACCTGCGTGCGGTCGCGCGCTTTGTGCCGTTGAACCGATGCTTGATCGAAACCGACAGTCCGTATCTGGCACCGGTGCCATTCAGAGGCAAAACCAATACGCCTGCATTGCTGCCATGGGTGGCCGGAAAAATGGCGGAATTGAAAGGCGTGTCGGTGGAGGAAATCGCGCGGGCAACGAGTGAAAATTTTGAGCAGTTGTTCAACATAACGGCCGAAAATTGCGATGCGCCACCTCAACAAATACTTTAAAAGTTCGATTTATCTGGTTGTTTTAATTCAATTTTCGCTTGCCCAAGCGGGATCGTATGACACCTTCTTCGCCGGCATCAAGCGAGATCACCGCAACACAGTCGAAGCACTGCTGCAACGCGGTTTCGACCCCAACACAGTCGACGAGAACGGGCAACCCGGGTTGCTCATGGCCTTGCGGATTGAGTCGTTCGAGGTGGCGCAGGTACTTATCAGCAGCCCAAAACTCGACCCGGAGATGACCAACCGGTCAAACGAAACCGCGTTGATGTTGGCCAGTTTGCGCGGAAAACCAGCTTTGGTTGAACAGTTGTTGGCGCGCGGAGCGTCCATCAACCGGGTGGGCTGGAACGCGCTGCATTACGCCGCTACCGCACCCGACGACGCAGTGCTTCGCTTGCTGCTGGCACGCGGCGCAGCGGTCAACGCCAGGTCACCCAACGGCACGACGGCATTGATGCTGGCCGCGCAATACGGCCCAACAGGCTGTGTAGATCGGCTATTGGCGAATGGAGCGAGAACTGATTTGCGCAATGACCTCGATCTGAGCGCCGCAGACTTTGCCATCCGTGGTGGTCGAGAAATGCTGGCACGATCCTTAGCGACGGGCAAACCGTAGCGGCGGTTGACCAAGGTCGGCAACGCGACGGCTCGTGCATACCGCTTTCCCTGACATGCCTGTCAGTGCGGTTCTGACGCACCTTTTGGTGCCAAGACGACCGACAGCGCTAAGGTGAAATCCTAGAGTCGGGTTATCGATTTCAAAGGAGCTGATACATGCAACGCACCCATTCCGCCCGTAATCCTTTCGCCATGATGACCAACCCGGAGGCCGTTTTGCAAGCACTCGAGCTTTCCGACGCGCTGGCGAGTCTCCAGTGCCAGGTCTTCAGACCGCTCGACAAGCCGCTACTCGGCATCGTCAGCACGCCCGAAGACGTCGCCGCCTTCGACAGGCGTATCGACCGCGGTAATTGACTGCGTTGGCTGGTGCGGGATCAAGACAAAGCCGGCCTTCGTATTGTCAAATAATGTGTACTATGTATATTATGTAAACTAGAATTTTCAAGAGTCGCTTGATTTAGGGCGTTCGCTGCGCGCCACGTTTGTTGATGAGCATCCCGGCGTTTGCGCGACCAACGAAAAAACGACCCGCGGGTCGTTTTTTCGTTCGGGTTGTGTTGCTCGCTCAGCGAATCATCACATCGACCCGGCGCGAAGTTTGGTCTTCGCCCGACACATTCGCCTCAGCCGACTGCGGCTTCTCAAGTACGACACGCGACGAGTCGAGTCCGCGTGAGGCCAATAAGTCGCGCACAGCCATGGCACGGCGCTTTGCCAAATCCTGGTTCGACGCCAGGTCGCCAGCTGCCGAGTGAAATCCCGACAAGACTGCTTTGGCAGCCGGATTTGCCGCGAGTCCCTGCAACAAGACATCGAGCTTCTTCGCCGCTTCTCCAGTCAACACCGATGAGCCCACTCCAAAGAACACGGTGGTTCCGTTCAATCCGGGGTCAACTACTGGCGCTGGCGTGACCACCACAGCCGGTGCTTCGACTGCTGAAGTCATTGCCACGGGCAAAACCCCTGCTTGCTCAGTCAGTGCGGGATAGTCCTTCAACATGCTGACACCGTACAGCGGCTTGTACGCACCCTGGTGACAGGTGGTGCAGTTTTGCTTGGCAACGTCGCCGGTTGGCCCCAATCGATGGGCTGGAAAGACCGACTGGATCGGCTCCATGTACTGGTTGTTCAAGTCGCGCACCATGCGTATGCCGTACCAAGCCGTGACCCGCTGTGGTGGGCTTAACTCCCACGAAGCAAAGGCACGTGTGTTGTGGCAGTAGGTGCAGTTGACTCCCAACGATGTCGACATATGCGTCATCAAGCTGTAAGTCCATTCGGCCTGCTTGGTGGAATGGCGGTTGCCCGTAGGCAGCGCAGTCACACCGTTGATCCGTATGTCTTTGGCCTCTGATAAATACGGCGTGAACGGATCTTCCGGCAGTGACGCCAAGCCAGCCGCTACCGACACTGTGTTCTGCCCTGCCCGGTCGCCCAGCAGCCCGGCCGAACGTGATTCAGGTTTTGCCTTGAACCAAATATTCGCAGGAATGTTGTTGCCGCGGTGGCAGGTGTAGCAAGTCACACCGGTCGCTGCGACGTGGGGTTTGTAGTCGGTATTGATCTTGCGCGTCATTTGCAGCATCTTGCGCGCGACCACCTTGGTGTAGAGCGCATCAGATGCGAAATTCTGTGCGTTGTGGCAGTACGTGCAGCCTTGCTCGGGTGCCACCCAGGCAGTGATGGCCACCATGGTTCGGGAAAACTCCGCCACGCTGACGTCACCCAGTACCTGCACGTTTTGATAAACCTGACCCGACAGCGGACCGCCAGGCGCGGCCGGCGCGGCTGACACCGGTACGACATTGGCCGCGTCAATTTTCGCGACGGTGCGCGGGTTGTAAATCTCCGCCATCGCTGTTCCGCGAAAGCCATGCTGCACCACGTTGATGGGCGGGCGTTCGCAACCGGCTAACAACGCCGCCGCCGAAATCAACAGCAGCTTGAACGAATTTCTCAAATGAAAGCTCATGGCTTGACTCCCTGGAGCGTCGCTGGATCGATAACTGGTGCCCAGACTGCTGGATACATAGGTGCAACATGGTGCTTCACCGCCCACAGGTACCAGTTGTCCACCACGGTGCCGGTCAGCAAGATGCCGATCCCTCCGGTCAGCGGCGTCAGCACCGCGAACCACCATGCCCAACGGTGGATGGATTCCATCGTCGCGTTAAAACCCATCGTCCACCGCCAAAACAGTGCAGCGCGTTCGGACGCGGTGCCGCGGTCGGTGATTTGCTCGATTTCCCGCTCGCCACCAAAGCGGCTGACTGCCAGGATCGTGGCACCGTGCATGGCAAACAGCAGCGTAGAGCCGTACAAAAATGCGATCGACAGCATGTGGAACGGGTTGTAGAACAAGTTGCCGTAGCGGATCGAAAACGCAGCCGTCCAGTCGAGGTGGGGAAAGATGCCGAATGGCACCGCTTCGCCCCAGCTACCCATGAGCAACGGACGAATGAAGCCAAGTACCAAAAACAACCAAATAGCCGCCAGAAAAGCCCAGGCCACGTGGGTACCCATACCCAGCTCACGTGCTCGGCGGTAGGTTCGTGCGAACCACAGCAACACCGACGCCGTGGTGAGGAAGCCAGCCACCATCCACCAGCCTCCCTGGTTCATCGCAGGCCAAGCCAAGCCGTTTTGCGGTGGCGGTGGCTCCAGCCCTAGCCAGAACAACTGGCGCACAAATTGGATCGGATCCCAGTTGACCGACGCCAGCATGTTCAGCCCAATGATGTTGAACGCCAACATGCCCAACAACAACGACGCGACGCCGAGGCTGCCCAGATAAATCGGGCCGAGCTGGGCATTACCGATACGCCCAAACAGGTGAACGATCGCCGGCTCGCCGTTGCGCGGACTGTTGCCGCGACCCAATTCAACCCCGTGGTGGATTGGACCAACCGCTTGAACGGTCGTAAAAATATTTTGATACTCAGCCATGTTTTCGCTCCGTACTAGGCGTCAAGACCAGATAGGCAGGTTCAACCACCAACCCCACCACTCAGGCCAGCCGCGGGTCCAAAACGGACCGCTGATCACAATGCACACGGCACTCCAAAAGCCTGCTGAAAGCGCCAGGAACAGTCCTAGGCGATGGATTCCCAGAGTGCCGATGGAGTAGCCGATGGTGTCGCGGAAGAATGTGTCTTCGTGCTCAGGGGCTTTGACCAACTCACCATTTTTCGGATTGGTTGCCGACAGCACCAGCGAGCCGTGCAGTGACAGCGCAAAAGTGGTGGTAAAGAAAAAAGTTATTGCCAGCATGTGCGCTGGGTTGTAATGAAAATGCAGGTATTGGTACCCGGTATTCGAAACCCAATCCAAATGACTCAAAATACCGTAGGGAAATCCGTGCCCCCATGCGCCCATCAAAATCGGTCGAATTATTTCAAGCGTGACATAAGCAAAAATCGCCACCGCAAATGCAAATGGAACGTGTAACCCGATACCGAGCTTTCGACAAATCTCAACTTCGCGCAGCGCCCACGAGACAAATGCACCGAGAGCGCACACCGTAATAACCTGCCAAAGTCCGCCTTCGCGCAGCGGCGCAAAACCGAGGCCGTACTTCAAATCAGGTGGCGCAATGTTTATTTGCCACACATTCCAGGTGCCGCCCATAGCCGCGCCCCAGAGAATGAGTGCGGTGCCCAATGCAGCGAAAAATATGGTCGTGATCCCGAAAAACCCGACGTACAGCGGCCCCACCCAAAAATCAAATAGATCGCCTCCGACCAAGGTTCCGCCGCGTACGCGGTACTTTCTTTCAAAACTGAGCGTGGCCATTTGTAACTCCTCGGGACACGGGTGACACCTGATCACCGCGTTGAATTCTGTGTGGCGGACGAGGCCGGGCTTTCGCCCGGGCCTCGCCTACCGCGGGCAAAAGCCCGATGCTGTTACTTCGCGATCGGCGAGTTGACGCCAGCTGGCATCGACGCGTTTTGCGATACCTTCGCCCTTGCATTGGCACCGTCCAACCAATTGAAGGTGGTGGTACTCAGCAACACCAAATGAATCATGGCTGCCAAGCCGAACAAAAATATACCCTGCACTACCATTCCGCGCAGCGGATCGAATAAACGCCAAATTCTCCACATGATCAGACTCCTAAAGTAAATGCGACATAAAGGTGTAAACCGCACCTTTAACTCCGCCTATCAATGATTTTTCAGCTTCTGCACCCGGTAACCAAGAACGCCATTCCCATGTCATCGCCTGTGCAAACACGGCAATAAACAAAAACATACAGAAACTCACGGCGAAGATACCAAGATACGCTTTTGAGTCGTTCTTCAATACCTGTTGCAATGCGATATTTGTCGTGTCAGTCATAGCATTCCCCTTCCGGGATTTAAATCAGAGCCAAGGACGCCATGCCCACACGAGGAAGTGCGCTACCACAGCGACTGCCGTGAAGCCAACGAAACCCTGCACCCAGAATCTGTGAAATTCCTGTGCCTCTTCATCGGTCAGACCCGACACCGAGCCTTTTCTATCAGCCATAGGATTTACTCCTTAAACGACGGCTTTTCAGCCGCTACCGCGCACAGCCCGCGCGATCGAGGCACCCGCGGCACTGCGCCACGAAGTTCGATGTGTTCAGCCACGCTGAACGAAATTAAGTTGTTTTTCATGGGTCGATTCACGCTGGCTCACCATGGGCCATCGATCTGCGCGAACTGGACACCCGGTCCGCGGTAACCCGGTCTTCGCCAGCGCGGCGAGCATCACGCTCTGCCCTGTCGCGCAGTCGCTTGGCGGCCGAAATTTGCACCAGCACTGGCTCGGTCTGCACGTATTCGTTGAGCAACTCCTGGGCTTCAATGTCCCATGCGCTGGTCGGCTGTACGGCGAGACGGGCCGGGGTGGCATCGACTTTGTCGAGGTCGGTGCCGAGGGGCAAGATGTGGAACAACGCATCGAAAAGGGCGTTGCAAAACTCTTGCACGATGTAGGTCGCACCCGAGTAGCCCATGAAGGGCGTGCCGGTGTGGCGGCGGATGATGGGCAGTGGAAAAGAAGCCGGGATGAAGGTGGCTTTCATCATCGAGGCACCGCCGCATTCAGCCAGGTAGATGCGTTCGTTGTAGCTTCCGTACATCACCAACGGAGTTTTTTCTTTGACCAGCCGGCGAACCTCATCGTTGTCAGTTTTTGCCCCGGGTAACCGCGACACCGCGAAGTTGCAAGGCAGGCCCATTTCATCTTCCAGAAAATGGCGAATGCCGCGGGTGTAGGTGTCGTTTGCAACGACCGCAAAGCTGGCAGTGGCGAAGAAATCTTGAGTGACCGAGCGCCACAGATCCCACAGCGGCTTGATCGTGGTGTGCTTTTCGCGCTCGATAAATGGCTCGGGATCCAGGCCTAACAGTTCGCCCAACTTCCTCAAAAACTTGGTGGTGCTGTGCAAGCCGATCGGTGCTTGTAAGTAAGGCCGTTCGAGCGCTTCGCACAACATGCGGCCGAACTCGCGGTACATGCAGACGTTGACGTCGGCTTCAACCAGTCGCGACACATCGGCGAGGTGGCTGCCCAATGGGAACACCATATTCACGTCGGCACCAATGCCCTGAACCAACCGACGAATTTCCGCCAGATCGCTTGGGCAATTGAAGGTGCCGTAACACGGGCCGATGATGTTGACGCGTGGCTTTTCACCGGCAGGCCGCTCTGCATATGGCTTGCGTGCAGGCACCTTCTTCATGCCGTATTCACTCCACAGCCAAAACATGGCGCGATTCGCGCACTGCCACTGGTCTTCATCGATCGTGCGTGGCAAAAAACGCTGAATATTGGTGCCCGATGGGGTGACACCGCCGCCGATCATTTCGGCAATGGAGCCTGTTACCACCACCGAAGGCAGGTCAGGGTCAAGCGCTGCATGCGCGCGGCGCATCGAGCCTTCGGTGCCTTCGCGCCCGAGCTGCTCTTCGGCTAAACCGGTAACCACGATCGGCAATTCGTGCGGTGGCAACGCATCTGTGTAATGCAACACCGACGTGACCGGCAAATTTTCGCAACCGACTGGGCCGTCGATGACCACCTGCAGGCCCTTGATCGCGGTGAATACATACACCGCACCCCAATAGCCGCCAGCACGATCATGATCAAGCACCAACATCAGATCATCTCCTCGGCTTTGCGCTTTTTGGCTTGCTTTTCAGCCTGCCGGCGCTGGTCGGCTTTGAATTCCGGCCGGTCTTTCGGCACACCGTTAGCGGACTCCCAAACTCCCGACGCATGGCCCTCGCCCACTGCGCCGAAGAAGTTTTTCATTTCTGCAAAACGCGCTTTGTTGCCGATAGCTGCGTTGATCACGGTGGCTAGCGACCCGGCACCCGCCGGGCCCATCAGTGGGCGTGCAGAAATCAGGTTGGTGAAGTAAAGCGATGGCGTGCTGATGGCCTTCGCGGCTTGCACCACGGGGGTCGTGCCAATGGCCAGATCGGGCTGAAATTCATGCATCGCTGCGAGGTCTTGCTCGAGTGATGCGCGAAATTGCACCTGCACACCTTTCGACTGCAGCCACTGCAAGTCGTCTTCGTTCCACGCAGTGCGCGGGCAAGCGCTGCCGACGTAACGCAGGTCGGCCCCGCTTTCAACCAACAGCCGGCCAACCAACAACTCTGAGCCTTCGTAGCCACTCAGCGTGATGCGGCCTTTGATGGGCGTTTTGGCCAGCGCCGCGCGTATGGCGGGAAGAATGCGATTTTTTGCCGCATCGATTTGATCTTGTGCGACGTTGGTGGCTTTGCCGATGGCTTGCAACCACGCCTCGGTGCCGTCGTAGCCCACCGGTGCAGATCCAATGACGGGCCGCCCTGCCGCCTCGAATTCACGGATGCTTGCGGTGTAGAACGGATGAATAGCAGCCACCGCGGTGCAGTCGAGTGCGGCATACAACTCGCGCCATTCACGGGTTGGCACCACCGGCCCGACGGCCAAGCCCATAGGCTCGAGCATCATGCCGATGATTACCGGATCGGCAGGAAACACCTCACCCAGCAGCGCGATGGTGGGTTTGCCCAACCGAGTTGCTTTGTCGTAACCGCGTGGGGCCTGTACTGGGCCCGCCAGCACTTCGCTGCGCGCATATTTCAACATCGCGCCTGCCAACACGTCTTTGGCTTCGGCATGCGTTGGCACACCAAAACCCGGCACATCGATGCCGATGATGCGCACACCGTTGATTTCCTTCGGCAGGATTTGCAGCGGCACACCGCTGGCGGTCGGAACACACAAATTGATGATGACGATCGCGTCGTACTTCGCGGGGTCGGCTTCCTTGTGGACCGCATCGCGGATGTCTTCAAACAGCTTGCCGGTGACCAACGATTCCGAGTTGAACGGAACATAACCAACGCTTCGTTTGGCACCGTAGAAATGCGACGTAAAAGTCAAGCCATAAACGCAGCAGGCCGAGCCCGACAGGATGGTGGCGGTGCGGCGCATGCGCAAACCCACGCGCAGTGAGCCGAACGCGGGACACATGCTTTGCGGCTGGTCGTGGGGACCAGCCTTCGGGTCTTTCGGGTAGTCCTTCGCGTACTGCGAGAGTATTTCGGACTTTCCCGCAGCTTTGGCTGCTGACAACAGTTGCTCACCACCCGCATGGCAACCCATGCCGTCGCCCTCGAGCGTCGTGGTCGACACGCCAGGCGCGGTTGCCTGTGCGGCAACTGGCACTGAGTTTGCGGCGATGATGGGAATGGTTTTCGACATGGTGTGTGCGCTGCGAGTGGGGCGTCAGACTTCGTCGTAAACCACTTCGAGGGTTTCTTTTTTGGTCTCGGTCTTACCGCACATATCAAATTGGGTCGCAGGCTCGAGCACCACATCGCGACCGACGGATGCGGCCGAAAACAAGCCAAGCAACTCGTCTTGCGACATCGGTTTTGGGCGCATCGGCTTCGATGTGCCTACGTTTTCCGCGAGCTCTTCGAACATCGGGCCCCAGGTCGTGCCTGGCCGACCAATGATTTCGTAGCTGGCGCTTTTGCGGCGGATGTCCTCATTGGCAGGAATCGTCGATAGCACCGGTATTCCGACCTTTTGGGCAAACGCAGCTGCCTCGCCGGTGCCGTCGTCGCGGTTGATCACCATGCCGGCCACGCCGACGTTGCCACCGAGGTTGCGGAAGTACTCGACCGCGCTGCACACGTTGTTGGCCACGTACAGAGACTGCAGGTCGTTGCTGGCAACCACGATGACCTTTTGGCACATGTCGCGAGCGATCGGCAAACCAAAACCACCGCACACCACGTCGCCCAAAAAGTCGAGCAGCACGTAGTCGAAACCCCATTCATGGAAGCCGAGTTTTTCGAGCAACTCGAAGCCGTGGATGATTCCGCGGCCACCGCAACCACGACCGACTTCTGGGCCACCGAGTTCCATGGCGTAGACGCCATCGCGCTTGAAACACACATCGCCAATTGCGACAGCTTCGCCGGCCAATTTTTTCTTCGACGAGGTTTCGATGATGGTCGGGCAAGCGCGACCACCGAACAGCAAACTGGTGGTGTCGCTCTTCGGGTCGCAGCCAATCAAAAGTACTTTCTTGCCCTGCTGCGCCATCATGTAACTGAGGTTGGCCAAGGTGAAGCTTTTGCCGATGCCGCCTTTGCCGTAGATCGCGATGATTTGCGTTTCTTTGGTCACCGCACCGGTCGCCACAGGACTCGGTTCGATTGCAGCCTCGGCGCGCAAGTCTTTCATCATGAAGGTCACGGGGGCTGCTTTTGCGGCCGCTGGGTTCGAGGTGGTAGTACTCATGAACAAGACCTCCAGTCCAAAATCATCTTCAAGCAAGTCGGGTCGCCGAATGCGGTGCGGTAAGCCGAGTCGGCTTGCATGGCATCAGCGCGATGGGTAATCAAGTCGGCAAACGACAACTGACCGGACTCGGCCAATTCCTTGACGGCCTGCAGATCGGACGGCAGCCATTGCGCGGCAACGCGAATACGTGCCTCGCGCATGAAAGCAGGTGGGAACACAAAGCTCAGCGGATCGTCGTAAAACCCCGCCAATACCACCTCGCCGCCTTGGGCCAATTTCGAAATCAAGGTGTCCAGCAATGACGCATCGCCGCTGACATCGCAGATGCATTGATAGTCGCGGCGCGTGTCAATGGCGGGGTCGATCACTTCGTAACCCACCGCGCCAGCGCGCCGCACCGCATTGGTTTCCCAGACCACCGGGTTGGCTCCGGCGATCACCGCCAACCGGGCAATCATTCGACCCAACACGCCGTGACCAACGATCAAGTCAGGTTGCGTGAGGCCGGGCATCGAGTGCGCATGGTGCGCAGTGGCGGCCAGCGCCAGCAGTACGCCCTGCTCTGCCAGGCTGTCCGCAAAAGGGATAGTTCTCGATCCAGGTAAAACGACCTTGGAAGCTGCGCCACCGAACAGGCCGCGCACATCACCGAAGCATTTCGCGCCCGGCACAAACACCTGCTGGCCGATTTGGCGCCCCGAGCGTGCACCTGCAGCAACCACCCGGCCTACCGATTCATAACCGGGCACCAGCGGATACCCCATGCCGGGGAAAGCGGGCATGCGCCCGGTCCACAACAGTCGCTCGGTACCGGTGCTGATGCCGCTCCATTCGATGTCCACAGTGACATCTTCATCAGTGGCCGCCGACAACTCAAGGCGACTGAGCACCAGGTGCTCTGGACGCTCGAGAACCACGGCCATCGCGTTCACGCCACCTCCCCTTTGCGGGGGAAGGCACTGCACCACAGCAGGCTCGGGTTGATCTTCAAGTACATCTTTGAGGGTCTCTGACAGAAGGTGTCATCTTAAGCTGACATGTTTAACTGTCAAGTTAAATTTACAGTTCTTGAGTTGGTGTTTACGCCAACTTCGGCTTGGCCACGATGAGTTGGGTTTGCAGCGGAATGTGGTTGCGCAGCAGCTGCACTTTGCCAAAACCCGCGGCATGCAGCAGCGCCGTCAATTGAGCCGCGCTGCGCGAACGGCCCTTGCCCATCGCTAATAAATAAAAGCCGAAGTAAGCGTCGCCCATGGCTTCAGCACCGCGGGTTCCCGACATCGGCTCGGTCAACAACAAAGTTCCGTCCGGAGGCAGCGCGCGCAGCGCCGATTTCAAAATCAGCAGCGCCCGGGCATCGTCATGGTCGAAGATGACCCGCACCAGGCTGATGACGTCGGCGCCGGTAGGCAGGGGGTCGCTGAAAAAGCTTCCACCAACCGCCGTCGTGCGATCCGACAAGGCCTGTTCTTCGAACCTGCTGCGCGCACGCTCCGCAACTGCGGGCAAGTCAAACAAGATGAAGTGCAAATGAAGTGCGCGTGCAGCAACGGCGGAGATAAACGTACCTTCGCCGCCACCGACATCGAGCAACACCTTGTGCTGATCGAACGAGTAGGCGTCGAGCACTTCGTCGGATACCAGCGATTGCGACGCTGACATCAGCGCCGAATACGGGTTGACACGATCAGATTCCAGCGAACCAGGCTTGTCGGCCGCTGCGTAAGGCCAATAGCTGGCCAGCGCCGATGTTTTTGCCTCACCCCGCAGCAAAGCGATCGGGTCGGCCAAATCGACATACAGCTCGGCGTGGTGTTCGATCATCGAGGCGATGGCTACTTCGCCCACCAGGGGTGCGCCCAATGGGCCGAGCCCGAAGCGACCGCGGCTTCGGCGACTGACCAGTTGCAACGCCACCGCGCCGGCCAGCAGACGCTGCGCAGCGTCCTCTGTCAAACCCATACGGGGCGCCAGTTCGACCAGCGTTTGCGGCCCCTTGGCCAGCAAATTGAACAAATCGACCCGCACACAAGCGAGCAGGATCTGTGAATAGACAAACCCCGCCACGAGATCGAATAAGCCCTTGGCGCGCCGCTGCGCAACTGGGCGTGTCAGCGGAAACGCTGCCGCCCAGCGCCGAAAGCTGCGGCTGCCCACCAGCCCATCGCGCCAATCACACCAGCGGTCGCCGAGCCGATCAATTAAAGAAGGTTGATTCAATGGCGACGCTTTTGCCGCGGCTGCGCCCAAAAACTTCATCGGCAACGATCGACCCGCCCGCGGTATTCGTTGCGCAACAAGCGGTTACGCGACAAGGCGAACCAGCTCTTCGGCCATCGCTTTCGGGATCAGCCGTTCGGCTTCAAAACGCACCAGGGCGCGCATGGCTGCGGCACCAGGGCATGGCGGAATGGCGTCAATGGCTGCCGCGACCAAGCGGTCGAAGTGGTGCACTGCTCCCTCCAGGCCAAGTTCACGGGCAGCACTCGGGCGGCAAAGCGCCACGTCTTGGCCAGTTGGTTTGCCGAGCACCAACGGATCCGACGCCACATCGCGAATGTCGTCAGCGACCTGGTATGCCTCGCCCAACCATTCACCCAACGCACGCCATGGGCCCGCATCGGCACCAGCCGCTTGCGCACCGGCGACGGTGGCCGCAGCGAACAGCGCCCCGGTTTTGGCACGTTGGTAATCGGCCAACGACACCCGCGGCTCGCACTCCCACGCCTGGCCTGCGACGATGCCGTGTGGCATGCCGGTAGCCCGCGCGATGGTGCGCAGCAGCTGCGGCAAGCGCAACGGCGATTGCGTAGCGGCCGCGCCGAGTGACTGGAAAGCCAGCACGATCAGCGCATCGCCAGCCAACACCGCCAGACTTTCGCCGAACGCGAAATGCACCGAGGCACGGCCACGCCGGGTGGTGGCATCGTCGAAACAAGGCAGGTCGTCGTGTACCAATGAGGCGCAATGCAGTAACTCAATGGCGCATGCCGCGGCTTCCGACAGCGCCGGATCGTCATCGCCGCACGCCTGCGCAACCGCCAAGCACAGCTGTGGCCGGATGCGCGCACCGCCAGGAAACACCGCGTGTCGGATCGCGCCGGCCAATTTCGGCGGGCAGCCCTCTTCTTCGCCGGACGCAATGGCCACTGCCAAGGCTTGCTCGATGCGGGTGATGGGTTTCATGGTGAACTCCGGCTGGTAATGCAATGCGGACGGGAAATCGACCCGACTGTCAATCCAGCCTGTCGATGCATAGTGTCAACTAATGTAGACACATGAATCCATACCGTCAACAGCGCGCACCCTCAAATGAGGCCGTGCCGGACTCGGGTTTGGCCGTGCATTCAATCGGAGTTGGAGTTCACCGGTTCATCAGGTTTACTTTTCTGCTCCGGTTCCCGTCGCAGCGCTTCGCGGCGCAGGTTCCGCAGCTCCCATGTGGCCCAACCGCCCACGCCACCCACGACCAGCAGCATTTCAGCCACCCCCAGCCACGTCGAGTTCACAGCGGGAACGTCGCACTTAGCGTTGCAGCCGACCGCACGCAACAACACCGCCGCCCGCACCGAGGCAAATTCAAATACGACATCGACGCTCCCATGCGTTTGATCGAGATAATCTGCGCGGCGGTGCGGTTTCAAGACGAGCCGAACCCATCACACCGGCCCGCTTGCCTCGAATGATTACCTTGTTGAACCACGATGTCACTCCAACCGACCCTGCGATTGCGCCAGTGAATACGGCCGAAGACGCACTGCTCGAGCTGTACAGCCTCTCGTGCATGCGTGGCACGCGCAGGCTGTTTGTGAACATCAACGCGGTCGTTCGCTCGGGCCAACTGCTGCGGGTGCAAGGTGCGAACGGGGCCGGAAAAACCACTTTGTTGCGGGTGTTGTGCGGACTGTCATTGCCCGACGTTGGCGAAGTACGCTGGTGTGGCAAACGGTTGCACGCCGACCGCGACGGCTTCCACCGCGAGCTGATTTATCTAGGCCACGCTGCCGCGTTGAAAGACGATTTATCTGCATGCGAAAACCTTCTGGCCGCCAGCGTGCTGGGTGGCCAGCGGCACACCACAGCTCAGGTGATTTCTGCATTGGCTGCGGCGGGCCTGCACCGCCGCGAGCACCTGCCCGCACGCAGCCTGTCGCAAGGGCAACGCCGCCGTGTCGGCCTGGCCCGCCTGCTGCTAGGTGCGGCGACAAAGTTGTGGGTTCTTGACGAGCCATTCAACGCGCTCGACGCCGCCGCCACGCAATGGCTGTCGGGCCTGTTGACACGGCAGTTGCGAAGCGGCGGCATCGTCGTGCTGACCAGCCATCAGCCGGTCGCCATCGACGCGTCGCTGTCGCAAGTGTGTTTGACGCTGTGAACGCCACTCCAGCCGCACCGGAGGGCGCAAATGCATCGATGGTGGATGCGGCGTGCGGCGTTTTCAGACGCGATGTTCGACTCGCATTGCGCCGCCGTGCCGACACCGCTGCCGCACTGTTTTTCTTTGTCATCGTGGCCAGCCTATTTCCTTTGGCGGTGGGACCCGAGGCGAATTTGCTGCGCACGATGGCCTCCGGCGTCGTTTGGGTGTCGGCGCTGTTGGCATCGATGTTGTCGCTGGGCCGCTTGTTTGCGGACGACTACCACGACGGCACGCTCGAGCAACTGCTGCTGTCGCCTTGCCCGCTCAGCGTCTTGGTGCTGAGCAAAATGGCGGCGCACTGGCTGTGTTCGGGTTTGGTCCTGACGTTGGTTGCCCCGCTGCTGGCGCTGCAATTCGATTTGCCCGCATCGTCGATCGGAGTGCTGACCTGGTCGCTGTTGTTGGGCACCCCGCTGCTCAGCCTGATTGGCGGCATTGGCGCGGCGCTCACGGTGGGCGTGCGCGGTGCTGGCGTGCTGCTCTCACTGCTGGTGCTGCCACTTTGCGTGCCAGTGCTGATATTCGGTGCTGGCGCGGTAGACGCTGCAGCATCCGGCCTCGACGCAGGTGCGCACTACGCCATATTGGGTGCGATGCTCCTGGCGGCGTTCGTGCTGGCACCACTGGCTGCGGCAGCAGCCCTGCGGATATCGGTTGAATGAACGCGTTGCACAATCTACCGGGGATAAACACCTGCTTGGACACTGA
>JAYUGJ010000027.1:0-10590 GCA_043738425.1 Burkholderiales bacterium | reverse complement strand
GGCCACCTTCTGGCATCACAAGCTGCTCAACACCATGTACGACGACGGCTTCCTGACCGACGGCGTGATGATCGAGTGGCTGAAGTCGCACACCAACGTGGTGTATCAACCGCCAGTGGGCCACCGCGCCTACAGCGGCATCAACCCGTATGCGCTGGGCTTTGCGATGTACACCGACATCAAGCGCATCTGCGAAAAGCCCACCGACGAAGACCGCTTGTGGTTTCCCGACATGGCGGGAAGCGACTGGCTGGAAACCATCGACCATGCCATGCGCAACTTCAAGGACGAGAGCTTCATCGGCCAGTACCTGTCGCCCCAATTGATGCGTGAGTTCCGCTTGTTTTCGGTGGTCGATGCGGAAAAGGCCAAAGACCTCGAGGTCTCGGCCATCCATGACGACGCCGGCTACCGCAGCGTGCGCGAGGCGCTGGCCCGCCAATACGACCTCGGCCACCGCGAACCGAACATCCAGGTCTGGAGCGTCAACCTGCGCGGCGACCGCTCATTGACGTTGCGCCACACCCAGCACAACGACCGACCGCTCAACGACAACGTGCTCGAGGTACTTCGACACGTCGCCAGGCTGTGGGGCTTCGGCGTGCAGCTCGACAGCGTCAACAGCGATGGCGTCATCAACAAACGGTGGTCGGCCAGTGCGCCAGTGCAGGCGACTTGACCTCTCGGCCGCGGCGTTGCAAGTGGCGCTTGGGTCAGGCTGAACAACCTCCCCTCAGATGCGGCGCACCGTTTGTTGTGCCCGGTCCGGCCCACAACACAGCGAGGAGATCGTGCTGCAGATGCGTGTCGCCAGCAGGCTTCGGGCATCATCGCCGGCGGGTCTCGGGGTAACCCGCCTCACACCGCCCACCCCACCGCCCTCACTCACCAATCACCCATGTCCAACCGACTCACACAAATAGCCACCCGCACCGGCGACGACGGCACCACTGGCCTCGGCGACGGCAACCGCGTCTCGAAACACAGCCTGCGGGTGCACGCGATGGGCGATGTCGATGAGCTCAACTCGCAACTCGGCGTGCTGCTCGCCGAACCCTTACCCGCCGATGTGCGCGAGCTGCTGGTGGTGGTTCAGCATGAGCTGTTCAACCTCGGCGGCGAGCTGTCGATTCCGGGTTTCGAGCTGTTGAAAACCGACGCCGTGATTCAGCTCGATAACGCGCTGGCGCACTACAACTCCGCGCTACCGAAGCTCAAAGAATTCATCTTGCCCGCAGGCACGCGCAGCGCGTCACTCGCGCATGTGGCGCGCACGATGGCGCGGCGCGCCGAACGCGCGGTGGTCGCGCTGGCCGCGGGCGAAGCGGTGCGCGATGAACCAAAGCACTATTTGAATCGCCTCAGTGATTTGTTGTTTGTGCTGGCGCGGGTACTGAACCGCGCCAACCTCGACGGCCTCGGCGGCGACGATGTGTACTGGAAAAGCGAACGGCTCAAGCAGCAAGACGCCGATTGAGACGCGCGCATCGGGCGATCAGAGCGTGAGAGTTTTTCGGGCGTGCCCGAGCGACGCGTCAAAAGGCGTCTGGGCTAGGCGCAAAGTAAAGCCATCGTCATAGCCAAGCTCTCGCGAGCATTTGCAACTACGAGAAGGCGTCTTTTGGCGTGGTGAGCGGGCACGAGAGCGGGCATGAACGAAAGACTCTCACGCTCTTAGCGACGGCGCGCTTTTACTGCCGCGCTGAGCGCTGCCAGCACCGGCAGCGTGGCGTCCCAGCCAATGCACGCATCGGTGATGCTTTGGCCGTAGACCAGCTTGGCGGGATCGTCCTTGCCGGCGCTGAATTTTTGCGCACCGGCGTGCAGATGGCTTTCGATCATCACACCGAAAACGCTGCGACTGCCACCGGTAATTTGCGCCGCAATGTCGTGCGCCACATCGATCTGCTTGTCGTGCTGCTTGCTGCTGTTGGCGTGTGAGCAATCGACCATCAGCGTGGCCGGCAACTTCGCGAGTGCCAGGTCTTTACAGGCAGCGTCGACATGCGCCGCATCGTAGTTCGGCGTTTTGCCGCCGCGCAGGATCAGATGGCAATCGGGGTTGCCGGTGGTTTCGACAATCGCGACCTGGCCGTTTTTGTGCACGCTCAAAAAATGGTGCGGCCGGGCTGCCGCTTGTATCGCGTCGGTGGCGATGCGGATGTTGCCGTCGGTGCCGTTCTTGAAACCTATCGGCGCGCTCAAGCCCGACGACAGCTCGCGGTGCACCTGGCTCTCGGTGGTGCGCGCGCCGATCGCGCCCCACGCAATCAGGTCGCCCAAATACTGCGGCGAAATCACGTCGAGGAATTCGCTGCCCGCGGGCACGCCGAGCCGGTTGATCTCGAGCAGCAACTGGCGGCCCATGCGCAGGCCTTCGTCGATGCGGTAACTCTCGTCCAGGTACGGGTCGTTGATCAGGCCTTTCCAGCCCACCGTGGTGCGCGGCTTCTCGAAGTACACCCGCATCACGATTTCGAGCGTGTCCTGGTGCAGCTCGCGCTGCGCCAACAACTTGCGCGCGTAGTCGAGCGCGGCCGCCGGGTCATGGATCGAACACGGTCCGACCACCACCAGCAGCCGGTCGTCGGCACCCGAGATGATCTGCCGTATGCGCTTGCGGGTGTCGCTCACCAGCGTTTCGACCGGCGTGCCACTGATCGGGAAAAACCGGATCAAGCTTTCGGGCGGCGGCAGCGGCGTCACCGCGCGGATGCGTTCGTCGTCGGTTCGGCTGGTTTTCTCGGCGAGGGCGTAACGGCGGTTTGCGTCGCCGGGGTTCTGGTCAGACATGTCGAATTCCAAATAACAAAAGAGATACGTCGCAGCGGCCGGTCAGGCGGTGCCGCCGACCGTCAGGCCGTCGATGCGCAGCGTGGGCTGGCCGACGCCCACCGGCACGCTTTGGCCCTCTTTGCCGCAGGTGCCAACGCCAGGGTCGAGGCTCAGGTCGTTGCCGATCATGCTGACGCGGGTCAACGCGTCGGGCCCGTTGCCGATGATGGTGGCACCTTTGACCGGGTACAAAATTTTGCCGTTCTCGACCCAAAACGCCTCGCTGGCCGAGAACACGAATTTGCCGCTGGTGATGTCGACCTGGCCGCCGCCGAAGTTGCTTGCATACAAGCCGCGCTTCAATCCGGCGATGATTTCTTCCTTCGTTTTTTTGCCGGGCAGCATGTAGGTGTTGGTCATGCGCGGCATTGGCGGCGAGGCATAGCTTTCGCGGCGGCCGTTGCCGGTGGGTGCCACACCCATCAGCCGCGCATTCATCGCGTCTTGCAAATAGCCTTTCAAGATGCCGTCTTCGATCAGCACATTGCGCTGGCTGGCGTGGCCTTCGTCGTCGATGTTCATCGAGCCGCGGCGGTCGGGCAGCGTGCCGTCGTCGAGCACCGTCACTCCTTTGGCCGCCACGCGCTTGCCGACCAAGCCGCTGAATGCGCTCGAGCCCTTGCGGTTGAAGTCGCCCTCCAGGCCGTGGCCGATGGCCTCGTGCAACAAGATGCCCGGCCAGCCCGCGCCCAGCACCACGCTCATTTCACCGGCCTTGGCAGGGCGCGACTCGAGGTTGGTCAATGCCGCATTCACTGCCGCGACCACATAACTTTCGACCACGGCGTCATCGAAGTGGCCGTAGCCGAATCGGCCGCCACCACCGGCGCTGCCGCTTTCACGGCGCACCACGCCTTTGACGGTTTGCTCGGCGATCACCGTCAGGTTGAGGCGCACCAGTGGGCGCACATCGGCCGCGCGGGTGCCATCGGCACGCGCCACCAGCACCACGTCGTATTCGCCCGACAAACTCGCCATCACTTGTTTGACGCGGGGATCTTTGGCGCGCGCCATGCGCTCCATGCGCTCGAGCAGCGCGACTTTTTGGGCGCTGTCGAGCGACGCAATCGGGTCCATCGGCGCGTACAACACCCGGCTCGGTGCCACCTTGCGCGTGGCGTTGACGTTCACGCGGCGGCTTTGGCCGGCAGCAGCGATGGTGCGCACGGTGTGCGCGGCGTCCATCAGCGCGGCTTCGGAGATGTCGTCTGAATAAGCAAACGCGGTTTTTTCACCGGCCACCGCGCGCACGCCGACACCTTGATCGATGCCGAAACTGCCGCTTTTGACGATGCTTTCTTCCAGGCTCCAGCCTTCGCTGCGGGTGTACTGGAAATACAGGTCTGCGTCGTCGATGCGGTGCGTGGCGATGGCTCGCAGCGCAGTCGAAAGCGCTGCATCGTTCAGCCCGAACGGCGTCAGCAGCAAGTCGTGGGCAATGCCCAACCGTTCTATCGTGGGTTCGCGCGAGATCATCAGCGGGCTTCCTAAAGTCGACTTCAATTGTAGAAGTGGGGCACTGCGGCGGGATTCAAGACCAACAGCTGCTTGCATGGTCGGGCTGCACGGCTGGCGGCTGGTCACCGAACCGCACCCGCATCAGCCGCACTGCCCGCGAGCGCCCGGCAGCAAACCAGCGCCTCTCCAGCGGACAAGCCTGTCACGCCGGTGGTTGGTTCTTCAGCTCCAGCGCGCGCGCATACAGCGCATTGCGCGGCGCGCCGGTCAGCGTCGCAGCCAGCGACACCGCTTGTTTCAACGGCAGCTCGGCCAGCAAGGTTTGCAGCGCCGCGTCGTGGCGGGCCATGGCGTCGGCCGATTCAACCGCCACCACCGCGTGCAGCACCAGCACGAATTCGCCCCGCAGCCGATTGGCATCGGCCGCCAACCAGGCCGGTAATTCGGCTGCGGGTTGCGTCACCACGCATTCGAACTGCTTGGTGAGTTCACGGCACAAGGTGACCGCACGCGCGCCGCAGCCGTCGGCCAGCCCGTGCGCCAATGACTCGATGCGGTGCGGTGCCTCGAACAGCACCTGCGTATCGGTGGCAGCGGCGAGCACCTTCAATGCGGCCGCGCGTTCACTGCCTTTGCTGGGCAAAAAGCCGATGAACCGAAAGCCGGCACCCACCGTGTCACCGGCCACGCTGAGTGCAGCCACCGCGCTGCTCACGCCAGGCACCGCCACCACACCGCGGCCGCTGGCCACGACCGCGGCCACCAGCGCCGCGCCGGGGTCGCTGATGGCCGGTGTGCCGGCATCGCTGACATAGGCCACGCGCTGGCCGGTTGCCAGCCGCGCGATCACATCGCCTGCGGCCGACTGCTCGTTGTGCTGGTGCACTGCCAGCAGCGGCTTGTCGAGGCCCAAATGGCGCAGCAGCGGCGCGGTGTGGCGGGTGTCTTCGCATGCCACCGCGTCGACCCGCGACAGCACATGGATCGCGCGCAGCGTCAGGTCGGCCAGGTTGCCGATCGGCGTGGCGACCACGTACAACGCGCCAGCGGGATACTGCTGGCTGCCTGCCGCAGCGGCGGCCGCTTGCTGCAACAAAGAGGCAATGGACATGGTCACGACAAAGGCGGTGGGCGATGACGGTGAAGCGCGTGCGCTGGCGCACTTGCAGCGCCACGGACTCACGCTGGTGCAGCGAAATTATCGGGTCGCCGCCGGACCGCGTGCCCGTGGCGGCGAAATCGATTTGATCCTGCGCGACCGCGACGGCACGCTGGTGTTTGTCGAAGTCAAAACGCGCCACGGCGCGGCAAATTTCGGCGGCGCCGCAGCCACCGTCGGTATCGCCAAACAGCGCAGCCTGGTGTTGGCTGCCCAGCATTTTTTACGCGCCTACGCGACGCCGCCGGCGTGCCGATTCGATGTGGTGGCCATCGACGGTGACGCACTGGTGTGGCTGCCCGCGGCGTTCGACGCGTATTGATCAACGCATGCAACTGCCACTGCCACTGCAACTGCAACTGCAGCGGCCGCGTGATGCGTCTTGACGCACCTGCTGGACGGCACATCGCTGGCACGCCAAACCGCCGTCTTATCATCGGTAACGATGATTGAACAACGCATACAACAACAGTTTTTCGACAGCGCCGACCTGATGTACGCCGCCGCAGAAGTGCTCAGCAAGCCGATTGCCGACGCGGTCGACGCGGTACTCGGCTGCATCACTGCCGGCGGCAAAGTGCTGGCCTGCGGTAACGGCGGCTCGGCCAGCGACGCGCAACATTTCGCTGCCGAATTCGTCGGCCGTTTTGAGCGCGAACGGCCTGGCCTGGCCGCCTTGGCGCTGACCACCGACAGCTCAATCCTCACCGCCATCAGCAACGACTACGACTTCGCAGCGATTTACGCCAAGCAGGTGCAGGCACTCGGCTCGCCCGGCGATGTGCTGGTGGCCATCAGCACCAGCGGCAACTCAGCCAACGTGCTGGCAGCGGTTGACGCCGCCCACATCAAAGACATGACGGTGATTGCACTGACCGGCAAAGGCGGCGGCAAATTGCGCGCGCTGTTGACCGATACCGATGTGCATATTTGCGTGCCGCACGAGCGCACCGCGCGCATCCAGGAAGTCCACGGCCTGGCGCTGCATTGCTTGTGTGACGCGGTGGACCAACAGTTACTCGGAGAACAAGAATGAATCGACTTTCCAGACTCGCTGCCACCGTGCTGGCAGCCGCCACCGCAGCATCCAGCCTGACGGCGTGCTTCCCGCTGCTGTTAGGCGGCGCGGTGGTCGGCACCGCGGTGGTCTACACCGACCGGCGCACCTCGGGCGCGCAGCTTGAAGACCAGGCCATCGAACTGAAGGCGCTGAACCGTTTGGGCGAGGCGCTCGGCGGGCGCGCGCGCGTCAGCGTGACCAGCTACAACCGGCTCGCGCTGATCACCGGCGAGGTGGTCAGCGACGCAGACCGCACCCGGGTCGAGCAAACCGTGGCGCGCATAGAGAACGTGCACTCCATCGTCAACGAAATCACTGTCACCAACCCGCTGCCCGCATCGGTGGCAGGTGCCGACAGTGTGTTGACCAGCAAGGTAAAAGCCTCGCTGGTGGACTCGAACGACGTGCTGGCCAACGCGCTGAAAGTCGTCACCGAGCGCAGCGTGGTCTACCTGATGGGCCGCGTGACCGAAGCCGAAGCAACGCGCGCCGCTGACACCGCGCGCAGCGTGGCCGGCGTACAAAAAGTGGTCAAGGTGTTTGAGATCGTGACCGAAGCCGAACTGGCCACCTTGCCCGCCAACCAGCCCGGCGGCCCGCCACCGGTGGCACCTGCGCCGCGTCGGTGAGCTGTGCCGAAGCCAGGTCTTTAATCGATGCGCCGCAGCGTGCGGTCAGCGCTGATCAGCGCAGCCGCGTGATCAGACTCGAGGTGTCCCAGCGCTTGCCACCAATTGCCTGCACGTCGGCGTAGAACTGATCGACCAGCGCAGTCACCGGCAGCCGCGCGCCGTTGCGCTGCGCCTCGGCCAGCACCAGGCCCAAGTCCTTGCGCATCCAGTCGACTGCGAAGCCGAAGTCGAATTGGCCGTCGATCATCGTGCCGCCGCGCTGGTCCATTTGCCAGCTTTGCGCTGCGCCTTTGCCGATCACTGCCAGCACCGCGTGCATGTCGAGCCCGGCGTGTTCGCCGAACGCAATCGCTTCGGCCAAACCTTGCACCAAGCCGGCAATCGCGATTTGATTGACCATTTTCGCGAGCTGACCCGAACCGCTTGCGCCGAGCAACGTCATCGCTTTCGCATAAGCCATCGCCACCGGTTGCGCTTGGGCAAATGCGCCAGCGTTGCCGCCGCACATGACCGTCAATGCGCCGTTGATGGCACCTGAATTGCCACCGGAAACCGGCGCGTCGATGAACTGCAAGCCGAGCAGCTGCGCAGCCGCGTTCAGCTCGCGCGCCACCGCCGCCGATGCGGTGGTGTGATCGACGAAGACCGCGCCACGGGCCATGCCCCCAAACGCTCCGTCCTCACCACAAACCACCGAACGCAAATCATGGTCGTTGCCAACGCAGGCAAACACCAGCGATGCGCCCGCTGCTGCGTCACGCGGCGTGGCAGCCGTGCGAACCGCGAAGGCCGCGTAATCCGCAGCCCACGCCTGCGCCTTCGATGCGGTTCGGTTGTAGACGGTGACTTGGTGCCCGGCGCGCGCCAGGTGCCCGGCCATCGGGTAGCCCATCACGCCAAGGCCGAGGAAAGCCACTTGTCGTGGAGCAATGGGTTCGTAGCTGCGTTGGTTCATGCCCAACGCTAACGCAGAGCGTGAGCGTTTTTCGGGCGTGCCTGAGCAACGTGGAAAAAGGCGGTCGGTCTAGGCGCAAGGCACAGCGATAGCTCGGGCTATGGCGAGCGTTTGCAACGACGATCGGGCGTCTTTGGGCATGGTGAGCGGGCATGAACGAACGAGTCTCACGCTCTCAGTGAACCGGCTTACGTCACGCCGCTATTTGACCAACGCCATGTGCTCGGTACCCGCCGACAGATCGGAGCTGCGCGCGCGCTGGCTGTTCAACTTGATTTGCAGCCGCAAGTCGTTGACCGAATCGGCATTGCGTATCGCGTCGTCGTAGGTCACTGCGCGCGCTTCGTACAAATCGAACAGCGCCTGGTCGAAGGTTTGCATGCCGGTCTCGCGCGAGCGTTTCATGATCTCTTTGATCTCGGAAACCTCGCCCTTGAAGATCAGGTCAGAAATCAGCGGTGAGTTCAGCATGATCTCGACCGCGGCGACCCGGCCTTTGCCTTCCTGGCGCGGCAGCAAACGCTGCGACACCAGCGATTTCAAGTTCAGCGACAAGTCCATCAACAACTGACCGCGCCGCTCTTCGGGGAAGAAGTTGATGATGCGGTCGAGTGCCTGGTTGGCGCTGTTGGCGTGCAGCGTGGCCATGCACAGGTGGCCGGTTTCGGCAAACGCCACCGCGTGTTCCATGGTTTCGCGGTCGCGAATTTCGCCCATCAAGATCACATCAGGTGCTTGGCGCAGCGTGTTCTTCAGCGCGGCTTCCCAGCCTTCGGTGTCGAGGCCGACTTCACGCTGCGTGATGATGCAGTTTTTGTGCGGATGCACGAACTCGACCGGGTCTTCGATCGTGATGATGTGGCCGTAGGAGTTTTCGTTGCGGTAGTCGACCATCGCAGCCAGCGAGGTGCTCTTGCCCGAGCCGGTGGCACCGACAAAGATCACCAGGCCGCGTTTGGTCATCGCGACTTCTTTCAATATCACCGGCAAATTCAACGACTCGATCGTCGGCAACGTCTGCGGGATCGTCCGCATCACCATGCCGACGTGGCCTTGCTGAATAAACGCGTTGACGCGAAAACGCCCAATGCCCTGCGGCGAAATCGCGAAGTTGCATTCCTTGGTGCGCTCGAATTCACCCGACTGTTTGTCGTTCATCACCGCGCGCGCCAGCGCAATCGTGTGCTGGCCGGTCAGTGGCTGCGGCGACACCTTGGTGACCTTGCCGTCGACTTTGATTGCCGGCGGAAAGTCCGAGGTGAGAAACAAGTCCGAACCGCCGCGCGAGACCATCAGGCGCAGCAGATCGTTGACGAATTTCGATGCTTGATCGCGTTCCATAACAAGCTCCTAAAAATAGTCGGTAATGAAATCAGCGCTGACGGCACGAGCGCAGCAAGGTGCCGCCATCACGCAACGCACAACGCAACGGCTACGTCTCATCAATGGTGGCGCACCTTGCGGCCGAGCCCGGACTCCAACAGTGCAGCGGACTGTTTGTGCCCGGCAAGGAGCTGGTTTGTCACACCAGCGCGGCCTGAAAGGCGGCCGCGACGCGACCGGGAGCCCTGTCTAACCAGGGAAATTTTCCGGAAACTTCGCTTTGGCGCGCGCTTCCGCCGGCGAAATCACATTGCGGCGCACCAGGTCGGCCAGGTTTTGGTCCAGCGTTTGCATGCCCAGACTGTTGCCGGTTTGGATCGCCGAATACATCTGCGCGATCTTGCTCTCGCGAATCAGGTTGCGGATGGCCGCCGACGCCAACATGATTTCGTGTGCGGCCACGCGGCCGGTGCCGTCTTTGGTTTTACACAGCGTTTGCGAAATCACGCCGATCAGCGACTCGGACAACATCGCGCGCACCATTTCTTTCTCGGCCGCAGGAAACACGTCGACGATTCGGTCGACGGTTTTTGCCGCGCTCGAGGTGTGCAGCGTGCCGAATACCAAATGACCGGTTTCGGCCGCGGTCAGCGCCAGCCGAATGGTTTCAAGGTCACGCATTTCGCCGACCAAAATCGCGTCCGGGTCTTCACGCAGCGCCGAGCGCAATGCGTTTGAAAAGCTCAAGGTGTGCGGCCCGACTTCGCGCTGATTGATCAAACATTTTTTCGATTCGTGGACGAACTCGATCGGGTCTTCCACCGTCAGCACGTGGCCGTATTCGCTTTCGTTGAGGTGGTTCACCATCGCCGCCAGCGTCGTGCTCTTGCCCGAACCGGTCGGGCCCGTCACCAGCACCAGCCCGCGAGGCTTGAGGGACAACTCGGCGAAGATCTTCGGCGTGTTCAGTTGTTCCAGCGTCAGGATCTTCGACGGAATGGTGCGAAACACCGCGCCCGCGCCGCGGTTCTGGTTGAAGGCATTGACCCGGAAACGCGCCAGCCCCTGAATCTCGAACGAGAAGTCGCACTCCAGCGTTTCTTCGTAATTCTTGCGCTGCGAGTCGTTCATGATGTCGTACACCATCTCGTGCACCTGCTTGTGCTCG
>JAYUGJ010000026.1:0-3786 GCA_043738425.1 Burkholderiales bacterium | reverse complement strand
CCGAGTGAAATGTCGCCAGCAGCCGGCATAGAAATCGCCATTTGGACCGCGGTGGGCGGGCGCGCTACGCTGGTCGGGCCGATCATTGGCGCGTTTTTTGTCAACGGTGCGAAGAGCTGGTTCACACAGGCGTTCCCCGAATTCTGGCTTTACTTTTTAGGCGCGCTGTTCATTGCGGTGACGCTGTTTTTGCCGCACGGCATCGTCGGCGTGTTCAAGCGCAAAAAGGGCGATGCGGCGTGACGCCCCAGCTGATGAAAGCCGGCACGCAAACCCGGCTGCGCCACGCGGCGCGCGATGCGGTAGCAGGTCAGTCGGGTGGTCGCGCGGCAAGCTTCGGCCGCGTCCACAGCGCCGATGCCCTCGACGTGGCGCACGGGCCCATTCTTTACCTCGACGACATCACTGTCAGCTTCGACGGCTTCAAGGCATTGAACGCACTCAGCCTGGCGGTCGACGCCGGTGAGCTGCGCTGCATCATCGGACCGAACGGTGCGGGCAAGACAACGATGATGGACGTGATCACCGGCAAAACCCGACCCGATGCGGGCAAGGCGTTTTTCGGTTCGACGATTGACTTGCTGCGGCTGCGCGAAAACGACATCGCCTCGATCGGCATCGGCCGCAAGTTTCAAAAGCCCACCGTGTTCGAGCAGCTCAGCGTGTTCGAGAACCTCGAACTCGCACTCAAAACGCCACGCGGCGTTGCGGCCGCGATGTGCTTCAAGCCCACGGGTGAACAACTCGATCGCATCGGCGCGATGCTGGCGTTGATTCATCTGCAACCGAGTGCGCAGCGCCAGGCCGGCTTGCTGTCGCACGGGCAAAAACAGTGGCTGGAAATCGGCATGCTGCTGATGCAGGACCCGAAGCTGTTATTGCTCGATGAACCGGTGGCCGGCATGACCGACGAAGAAACCGAGCGCACCGCCGAGTTGTTTTTGTCGCTCGAAGGCAGCCATTCGCTGGTGGTGGTCGAGCACGATATGAAGGTCATCGAAGCCCTGATGCAAGACGGCCGCAACGGCAAAAAAGTGACGGTGCTGCACGAAGGCAGCGTGCTGGCCGAAGGCCTGCTCAGCGCGGTGCAGGCGAATGAAAAAGTGGTCGAGGTCTACCTTGGTCGCTGACGGTTTGTGCAAGGTGCCCGCATGCTGAAAGTGGAAGGCATCAATCAGTACTACGGCGGCTCGCACATCTTGCGCAATGTCGGGTTCGAAGCCCGACCCGGTGAGGTCACCGTGGTCCTCGGGCGCAACGGCGTCGGCAAGACGACGCTGCTGAAAAGTTTGATGGGTGTGGTGCCGGTGAAGACCGGCAGCATCACGTTCGATGGCCGCGCCATCACCCGCGACACACCGTATGAGCGGGTGCGCAAAGGCATCGGCTATGTGCCGCAAGGCCGCGAGATCTTCGGGCGGCTGACGGTCGAGGACAACTTGCGCATGGGGCTGGCCTATCAAAGCAGCCGCACCCCGATTCCGCGTGAGATTTTTGAGTTGTTCCCGGTACTCCACCAAATGATCAACCGCCGCGGCGGCGACTTGTCAGGCGGCCAGCAACAGCAGCTCGCGATCGCCCGCGCACTGGCGGCGGGGCCGAAACTGCTGATCCTCGATGAGCCGACTGAAGGCATTCAGCCCAGCGTGATCAAAGACATCGGCCGCGTTATCCGCATGTTGGCCGACAAGGGAATGGGCACGGGTATGCGCGCTGGCATGCATGCCGATGCGCTCGCAGGCTCAGGCAGTGAGCCGAAGATGGCCATCGTGCTGGTCGAGCAGTACTACGACTTCGCCGCCGAGCTGGCCGATCAGTACCTGGTGATGGAGCGCGGCGAAATCATCCAGCGCGGCCGCGGCGAAAACATGCTGGCCGACGGCGTGCGGGCCTGTCTGTCGATTTGACCGACAACCCCCGCCGCTCGGCACCAGTCTGAAGCCTGGCACGCACCTGCAGCCCGGCACGAGCGTGAAACCGAATACAAAAAGTACAGCCCAACGCATGCGTGCAACCCAGCGCGCTGTGCACGCCCCACCGCGGCCGCCCTGAGCCCGTCGAAGGGTGCACGCGTCACCACACTGGCTTCGAAGTGCCCAGCGCGAACGGTTTACCGGCACCGACTCAGCACCGCTACGCGTGGCGCGCAGGCCGGCAGGTTCCAGCCGACCTCGCGCCAGCAGGCACGCCAAGTCGCACCCAACGCACTGGCGCACGACTTCACGGCGGCAGCCCCAAACCAGGAGTGGCTGGCCGACATCACACACGTGAACCGGTCGCCGTTTCGTGGCGTTCATGAAACGGGGTCCGGCCCAGTCGGTACTACCGCATCGGCCACGCTCTCAGGTGCAACCCTAACTAGGAGCGACCCTAGCTAGGAACGGTCCCATCTATCGCCGCGCGGCGCGAGCCGAGACACTGGAGGTGCGCTGGCACGCTGTCCTGCTCTAATAATTTCGCACACACAGATAGGTGGAACTCACCAGGACAGTCACCGTGACGAAACAGAAACGAAGAGTCTTCGACGCCAGCTTCAAGCTGCAAGTTGTACAAATGATCCGCCATCAAGACCTCAGCATCGGCGAAGTCTGCCGGGACATGAAGCTGGGCGAGTCGGCAGTTCGACGCTGGCTTGCTCAGTTCGATGCCGAGCAACTTGGACAGCCAGGTATTGGCAAACCACTCACCGTTGAGCAGCAGCGCATACGCCAACTCGAAGTCGAGAACAAGCAACTGCGAGGCGACGTGGATATCTTAAAAAAGGCATCAGCCTTCTTTGCCCGCGAACTGCGATGAGCTTCCAGCTCGTGCACCAGCTGCAACAGAAGGCCGTGCCCGTGGAGCAAACCTGCCGCGTGTTGGAGGTCAGTCGCTCGGGCTACTACGCCTCGCGCCGACGCAGCACGGTGGTGCCTGCAGTGTGTGCAGCCACAGTGGAATTGAAAGCCGCGTTTGCCGCCAGCGGAGGTGCTTACGGCAGCCGCCGCTTGAGAGCCGCAGTGGCCTCAAGAGGCTTGGTGATGGGCATCTACCGTGTGCGCCGATTGATGCGCCTGCACGGGCTTCGCTCGACGTGGAAGCGCAAGTTCATTCACACCACCGACAGCAAACATGCGCTGCCCACCTCACCCAACGTGCTGGACAGGCAGTTCAACCCGGCGCAGCCCAATCAGGCCTGGGTGGCTGACATCACCTACATCCGAACACGCAGCGGTTGGCTGTATTTGGCGGTGGTGCTGGACTTGTTTGCGCGCAAGGTGGTGGGCTGGGCGATGGCCCCTGACATGCAGGCCTCTTTGGTGTGCAGGGCGCTGCAACTGGCCATTGTGCAAAGGCAACCGGCAGCGGGCTTGATCGTGCATTCGGACCGTGGCAGCCAGTACGCCAGCGCGTTGCATCAAGCGCTGCTGGCTCAACACGGCCTGGTGGGTAGCATGAGCCGCAAGGGTAATTGTTGGGACAACGCAGTCATGGAGCGCTTCTTCTTGAACCTCAAGATGGAACGCGTCTGGCAGCGCGACTACGCCAATCACGGCGAAGCCACGAACGACATCGCTGACTACATCGTTAGCTTCTACAACAGCGTGCGTCTGCACTCCAAACTGGGCAACTTGCCACCCAATGCCTTTGAGCAGAAATCGGCAATCAATCAACCTATCCCTGTGTGCGAAAAAACTTGACCAGGACACAAGGCCTAGAACAGTTCCGAAGAATGCACCGATAAGCGCGTAGATGAGGCGATCCATACTTTCTGTGCGAACTTCTCCTGACGCCTAACTACTAGTT
>JAYUGJ010000025.1:0-6274 GCA_043738425.1 Burkholderiales bacterium | reverse complement strand
TGTCAGTCGTGAGGGGCAGTCCGCATTGAGCGCCGAATTCCAGCAAGAGTTGACGCGTGTCGAGCGTGACGCCCACGGCGCGCCGGTGCGGCTGTTCCCCGCCACGCGTGGTGCTTTCGCATCACCTGAACTGCCACGCACCGTGGTGGTCGATCCCCAGCTGGCGTTTGGCCGGCCGGTGCTCGCGAATGCGGGTGTCACCACCTCGGTGATTCAAGACCGCTTCCTCGCCGGCGATTCGCCACGCGAGATGGCAGACGACTACCGCGTCGATGAGACCGACATCTGGGAAGCCCTCCGCTTCGAGCAGCGGCTTGCCGCCTGACACGAGGCTCCTGTTCATCGAACGCTGCGCGTGGAGCGGAGCGCTCGGCCAGGCACTGACATAGGCAGGGATTGCGTTTCTCCCGCACCACGATCTTTTCGCTCACGACGCACCAGACAGCGACTGGCTTTCAGCCGCTGCCGACCAGGGTTGGCGAATCGTCACCCGTGACCAGCGCATCCGTTATCGGGCCAACGAATTGGCGGCAATGCAGCGCGCACGGCTGCATGTCTTCGTCTTCACGCAGGGTGGGCTCACTGGCGCCGAAACCGGCAACATCCTGGTGCGCTGCCATGCCGCGATGCTTCGGCAGGCCGAGCAGGTGCAGCCTCCCGCCTTCTTCTCGATGACGCGCAGCGGCGCGGTCGATCGGTTGAAGGCGGGCGCTTGATTCGTGTGCGGCGAGCGGGCTTTGCCGTCGCGGCGGGCAACAGCGAGGTGCAGCGCTGGTACAGCTTGAACAAGAAAGCCACCCGCTTGGCATCGGTCTTGAATCCCTTGCCGCCGTAAGCCGCGTCGACGGCGGCATCCAGTTTCTGATGCGCCTTCAAAAGCGCTGCCGACTTGCTGCGAGTGCTGTTCAAACGCCCGCTCGATGTGCACCAGACCACCTTCGCGATGGGCGAATCGATCGCGCATTTGAATGCGCTGTGGCAGACGCGAAAACTGGTGCGTCGGGTCGACCCGCGCGGCACTTATCGCTTCAGCTGCCGCACTTCGGGTAGAAAAAACGGGCTCAGTCGAACACCGGCAGCGCGTCGGTCTTCAGCGTGCGGCGGGTCGTTTCGTAGTCGGGCAACACCGAGCGCACCACGTCCCAAAACCGCGGGCTGTGGTTCATTTCGCGCAGGTGGGCGAGTTCATGCGCGACCACATAGTCGATGGCCGACATGCCGAAGTGGATCAGCCGCCAGCTCAGGCGGATCGAGCCGTCGGCGCTGGCGCTGCCCCAGCGGGTTTGCGCTGACGACAGGCTGAGCCGCGCATACCGCACGCCGAGCTGGGCGGCGTAGTGCTCGCAGCGCTCGGCAAACACCCGTTTGGCTTGGCGCTGCAACCAGCTTTGCACTGCGTCGCGGATTTGATTGGGGGTGGCGCTGTGCGGCAGGCCGAGGTGCAGCCTGCGCGGCCCCGCGGTGTCAGCGCCTGCGTCGAGTACCGCACTTGATGGCGTGGCACCGGCACGCGGGTCGAGCACCACCGTCACGTGTTGGCCCAGGAACGGGATCGCCACGCCGTCACGCCATTCGATGCGTGCCGATTGCAGCCGCACGGCGCGCGCTCGTTGTTCGTGCAGCTTGTTCAACAGCCAGATGGTTTTTTCACGCAGCGCGGCATCGATATCGCGCACACCCATCCAGCTCGGCGCGCTGACGGTGAGGCCTTCAACGCCGACGACAAAACCAATGCTGCGACGCCGGGTGCGGCGCAGCGCGTAGCCAACGCGGTGTTCGCCCAGCGATATTTCGCGTTCGGCGTTCGGGTGCGCGTAGCGGGCCGGTGCCAGGTCTATAGGCGTCGGCGCAATGGCACGGGCAACGACATCGGCAACAGCGGGCGCGACGCCGTCGACCAGCACCTGATGGCCATGCAGGCGTGGCTCCATCGTGGACGAAAGTTCGCTTCCCGTTGGCACCGCGGTGCCCGCGTGCGGAGCCGCCTGCATACGCCCAGCCACCGCCACCGATACGCCAACTGGTGCCTGCAGCAGCGGCAGCTCGGCCGCCGCAAACAACGACCACTGCGCCGGGTCGGGCGTGCTACGCAGCCGCATAGGCCTGCGGATCAAGGCGGCGCATTTCGGCTTCGATCCAGGTCTCGACCTCGCGCATCAGTTCATCGGGCCGGCGGCCGGCCGACGCAATCAGCGGGCCGACCGACACATCGATGACGCCGGGCCGCAGCATGAACGACTTGCGTGGCCAGCAGCGCGATGAGGTCACCGCCACCGGCAGCACCGCCGCGCCGGTGCTCACTGCGAGCCGCGTGCCGCCGCCTTTGTAGTCGCCTTTTTCGCCACGCGCAGCCCGTGTGCCTTCAGGGAACATGATGACCCACACGCCGTGCTGCATGTGCCGAGCACCTTGCTCCGACACGCGCCGCCAGGCTTCCGATTTGCGCGTGCGGTCGATGTGGATCATGTCCATGCGCGCCATCGCCCAGCCGAAAAACGGGATGTACAGCAGCTCGCGTTTGAACACATACGCCAGCGGGTGCGGCATCAAACCGGGGAATGCAAACGTCTCCCAGGTCGACTGGTGTTTGGGCAGCACGATGACCGCCGGTGCAGCGTTCGCCACGGCCAAATTGTCGAGGCCGTGCATGCGGTGGTGCACACCACAAATGACCCGTGCCGCCGAGATCGAATGCGTCAACCAACCGGCGCACAACCAATAAACCCGGTCGCCGCGCGTGAAGATCGAGACGATCAACACCACGGTGGCCCACGGCACCACGCTGAGCGCCATGTACGCCAGGAACAACGCCGAACGCAGCGACCAAAACAAGTGCTGCATCAGCGCAGCTTTCCAAACCGTGATTCACGCGGCTCGGCGGCCGCCGCGGCGGCGCGCGGCTGCGCGATCAGCCAATCGGCGAAACCGGCCAGATCGGCATGTACCCGCGTGCCGGGCACAGCGGCCAACATGGCGGCGAGCTGCGCGTCGTTGAGCGACGCGCTCTTGCCGGTGCGCACCAGATGTGTGGGGCAGCCGGCCGACGCACCGGCTTGCAAATCGCGCAGCGCATCGCCGACCATCGGCGTGTGCTTGAGTGCCACGCCGAAGCGTTCGCCGATTTGCTGCATCAACCCGGGCAGCGGCTTGCGGCAGGTGCAGCTATCGGTGGGCGTGTGTGGGCAGAAAAACATCGCGTCGATGCGGCCACCGTGCTGCGCCAGCTGCTGGCTCATTTTCAAATGCACCGCGTTCAACGACGCCATGCTGAACAGGCCGCGACCCAGACCCGACTGGTTGGTGGCCAGCACGGTGTGCCAGCCAGCGTGGTTCAGCCGCGCAATCGCTTCCAACGCGCCGGGCAGCGGCACCCACTCATCGGGCGACTTGATGTAGTCGTCTCGATCGCCATTGATCGTGCCGTCGCGGTCGAGGATGACGAGTTTGATCGGTGCCATGGTGTCGCAGACTCAGGCAGCCAGCTTCGACAAGTCGGCCACCCGGTTCATCGCGGCATGCAATTGCGCCAGCAAACCCAGGCGGTTGGCCCGCAGCGCCGGATCGTCGGCATTCACCATCACCGAATCGAAAAACGCATCGACCGGTGCCTTCAGTGCGGCCAGCGCCTGCAACGACGCGCCGTAATCGCCGCGCTCGAACGCCGCATCGGCTGCTGGCTGCACGGCCGCCAACGCGCGGGCCAATGCCACTTCAGCGGGTTCGATCAGCAGCGCAGCATCGACGCTTGCCGCGACCGCGCCATCGACTTTTTTCAGGATGTTGGCCACGCGTTTGTTGGCTGCGGCCAGCGCTGGCGCTTCGGGCAGCAAGGCGAATGCACGCACGGCCGCCAGCTTTGGCGCGACATCACCAAAGCGTTGCGGGCGCAGTGCCATCACGGCATCGACTTCTTGTGCGCTGTATCCCTGGTCGCGCAAACTGCCGGCCAGCCGGTCGTAGATGAAATCGGTCAGCGCGACCGACGGGTCGCTGATCAGCGCACCGAATTCCGGCACGGCCAATTTCAGCACCGCGTCGATATCGAGCGGCAACTTTCGTTCAGTCAACAAACGAATCACGCCGAGCGCATGGCGACGCAGCGCAAACGGGTCTTTGTCGCCGGTGGGAACCTGGCCGATGCCGAACAAGCCGACCAGTGTTTCCAGCTTGTCGGCCAATGCCACGACGACGCCGACCTCGTTGCGCGGCAACGCATCGCCCGCAAAGCGCGGCCGGTAGTGGTCTTCAATTGCCAACGCAATGTCGGCAGGCACGCCGTCATGCAACGCGTAGTAGCGGCCCATCGTGCCTTGCAGCTCAGGGAACTCGCCGACCATGTCGGTCAGCAAGTCGGCTTTCGCCAGCTGGGCGGCCCGTCCAGCATGCATGGATACCGCGGCGTCGCCGGTGTGGGGTTGCAACTTCATTCCGATGTGGCGGGCAATGCGACTCACGCGCCCGGTTCGATCGAACTGCGAGCCCAGCTTGTGGTGATAGACGACCTTGGCCAAACCTTCAATTCGCGACGCCAGCGTTCGCTTGCGGTCTTGATCGAAGAAAAATTTCGCATCGGCCAACCGTGGCCGCACCACGCGTTCGTTGCCGCCGATCACCGCGCTGGCATCGGCCGGGCTGATGTTGCTGACGATCAAAAACTTCTCGGTCAACTGGCCGGCCGCGTCGAGCAGCGGAAAGTATTTCTGGTTCGCCTTCATCGTCAGGATCAAACATTCCTGTGGCACTTCGAGGAACGCCGGGTCGAATTTGCCGAGCAGCACATTCGGCCGCTCGACCAGCGCGCACACCTCGTCGAGCAGCGCGTCGTCGTCGATGGGCATCAGGTGTTGCGCGGCTGCGGCTGCGTGCACTTGGCGCACGAGGTCGGCGCGGCGTTCGGCAAAGCTGGCGATCACCGCACCTTCGTCGCGCAACTGTTGCGCGTAGCTGTCGGCATGCTTCAACACGACCGGGTCAACCAGCGCTTCGAAGCGGTGGCCATGGGTTTCGCGGCCCGACGCCAGCCCCAACGCGCTGAGCGAAACAACCGTTGAACCATGCAGCGCGACCAGACCATGCGCCGGTCGAACGAACTGCACATTGCTCCAACCGGGCAGCTCGCCGGTTTCCAGCTGGTAGGTCATCAGCTTCGGTATGGGCAGTGCCGCAATCGCATCGAGCAGTGCTTTCTGCAGGCCTTGCGCCAGCGTGGCACCGGGCACCAGGCGGTCGAAAAACAGCGCGTCGGCCTTGCCGTCCAGCTGCTGCTTGAGACCCGGCACCGCGGAGGCATCGGCACCCAGACTGGCCAATTTTTTCAACAGCGCGGGTGTCGGCTGGCCGGCTGCATCCAGGCCCACCGCCACCGGCATCAGCTTGTGCGATGCCGCCTTGTCAGGTGCGGTGCTCGACACGCGGCTGAGGTGCGCGGCCAATCGGCGCGGCGATGCAAACGGCGTCACCGCCGACGCGTCGGCCAACAGGCCCTGCGTTTGCAGGCTGTCGAACAAGCTGCGCGCAAACGATTCGCCCAACGCCTTCAGCGCTTTCGGCGGCAGTTCTTCAACGAACAACTCGACCAGCAAATTTGCGGTCGTGGGTACGGTCGTAGGTGCGGGCGTGGGCATGGGCATGGGCAGCGGCGTCGACATGAATTCAGGCCGCTTTTTTGTCGCCAGCGGGCCGGCTTGCTTTGTCGATCTCAGCCACCCAGGCGCGCGGTGCCATCGGGAAACCCAAGCGCGCGCGGCTGTCGAGGTAACTCGCGGCCACTGCGCGGGCCAGGTTGCGGATGCGACCGATGTAGGCCGCGCGTTCGGTCACGCTGATGGCCCCACGCGCGTCGAGCAGGTTGAAGGTGTGCGCGGCTTTCAGCACCTGTTCATACGCTGGCAACGCGAGTTGCGATGCGATCAGGTGCTGCGCTTGCTTTTCGTGGCTGCCGAATGCGCCGAGCAAAAAATCGACATCGCTGTGCTCGAAGTTGTAGGCGCTTTGTTCTTGTTCGTTTTGCAAATACACATCGCCGTAGCTGATGCGCTTGCCCTCTTTGGTGCCGTCAGGTGCCACCGTCCAGGTCAGGTCGTAGACGTTGTCGACGCCTTGCAAATACATTGCCAGCCGCTCGAGGCCGTAGGTGATCTCGCCAGTGATCGGCCGGCAATCGATGCCACCGACCTGCTGGAAGTAGGTGAACTGCGTGACTTCCATGCCGTTCAACCAGACCTCCCACCCCAGGCCCCACGCGCCGAGCGTCGGGTTTTCCCAATCGTCTTCG
>JAYUGJ010000024.1:0-14258 GCA_043738425.1 Burkholderiales bacterium | reverse complement strand
CCTGGCTGGCCACACAGCCGCCGACGCCGATCAGCACGCCCTTGGCCTTCAGATGCTTGACGCGGCCGAGGTCGCTGAACACCTTCTCCTGCGCCTTCTCGCGCACCGAGCAGGTGTTGAAGAGGATCAAGTCGGCCTGTTCGACGTCTGCCGTGGGCTCGTAGCCCTGCGCGTCGCGCAGCACATCGATCATCTTGCCCGAGTCGTACTCGTTCATCTGGCAGCCGAAGGTCTTGATGAAGACCTTCTTTGCCACGGGCAGCGTGCTCATGGCTTGGTCCAGATTTGCGTGGCGGGGTTGAAATTCCAGGCCTGGCGCTCTTCGATGGTTTTCGGCCACGGCTTGACGGCTCGCTCACTCTCACGCAGCACCCACAGCTCCTTGATCATGCCGGTTGTGTCTTCAATCGTGTAGTGCACCGTGTGCTTGCTGCCGGTCAGCGTGGTCGGCAGCACGAGCAGGTTGTCGGTGCCGTGCAGCCGGGCGCCCGGCGCTAACCGTGCCGCGGCACCGTTGAGCTCGACTGCGGGCGGGCCACTGAAGCTCACCACACCGCGCAGTGCCATCAACGGGAACTCGCGTGCCAATTCCTGCGCCGATGTCGGCACAGCGATGGCGAGCAGCAGAGCGGTGAACAAGGCGCGGCAGCGGTCCATGGCAGGCTCCAGTGGCGGTGGCGGATCTCCGCGACAGGCTTGCCGCGATACCGCACAGACAAAAACGGCTCCGGGTCGTGAAGACGCGGAGCCGGTCGGGAATCTGGTGGCGCTTCAGGGATTCGAACCCCGGACCTGCGGATTATGATTCCGTCGCTCTAACCGACTGAGCTAAAGCGCCAATAAGCCTACGAGTATAGCGGCCCGCGCATCGCCGAAGCGGCCAAAACGCGTAGCTGATCGGGCTGTCGCGGCACCGAGCTTCGCCCGCCGATCCGCGCAACTTTCCCAGCCTCAGTAACCGCGCACCGCATGTTCAGTTTCTTCAAGAAAAAAACGCCATCCGCCGAGCACGTCGCGGTGCCGGCGTTGCTGCCGCCCCAGCCCGAATCGCAACAGACCGACTTGTCGTCGGCCCGACCGCTCGAAGCGGTAGTGCCCGAACGTCGCAGCTGGCTCGACAAGTTGCGCGCCGGTCTACGCAAAACCGGCTCGGGCATTGCGCAGGTGTTTTCTGGCACCCAGATTGACGATGCGCTGTATGACGATCTCGAGGCCGCGCTGCTGTTGGCCGACGCGGGAGTGCGCGCCACCACGTATTTGCTCGCCGACTTGAAGCAGCGCGTCAAAGATGGCCGCGCCACCGAACCGGCTGCCGTCAAAAGCCTGCTGGCTGATGCGATCACCGAGTTGCTGCTGCCGCTGCAGCAGCCGTTGCGTGTGGGCGAGCACCTGCCCACGGTCATGATGGTGGTCGGTGTCAACGGTGCCGGCAAAACCACCAGCATCGGCAAGCTGACTCGGCATCTGGCCGGCAGTGGGCAGAAAGTGCTGCTGGCTGCGGCGGACACGTTTCGCGCGGCAGCGCGCGAGCAACTGCAGTTCTGGGCCGGGCGCACCGGTGTCGACATCGTCAGCCAGGAAGGCGGCGACCCGTCGGCAGTCACCTTCGATGCGGTGACCGCCGGCAAAGCGCGCCGCTGTGACGTGGTGATTGCCGACACCGCCGGCCGCCTGCCGACCCAGCTGCACTTGATGGAAGAGCTGCGCAAAGTCAAACGCGTGATTGCGAAGGCGCAGACCGGCGCGCCGCATGAAGTGCTGCTGGTGATCGACGGCAACACTGGGCAAAACGCGTTGGCACAAGTCAAAGCGTTCGACGACACGCTGCAACTCACCGGCCTGATCGTGACCAAGCTAGATGGCACGGCCAAAGGCGGTGTGCTGGCCGCCATCGCGCTGTGGGCACGAGAACGTGCGTTGGGGCCGGTGCCGGTGTATTTCATCGGCGTCGGTGAAAAACTCGAAGACCTGGAAACCTTCGACGCGCGGGAGTTTGCGACCGCGCTTCTTGGGTAGATCAATGCAATCCGCCTTCGCCGCGTTGGCGGTGGTGCGTGCCTTCGCGATGCAGGATTCCTGCATGTGGCAGTTTGAACGCGTTGCGCGTGCCCCCGGAGCTGAAATGTCGTTGCTGTGACATCGGCTACTGCCAAACAACTTCTCTACCCGCGAGCCCAAGGGCGTCGCGGCCATGCCGCGCCACGGGTGCGCCGGTTTCGGGCTGCGCTCGTCGTTGATAGCGCAACGTAACGCCGCGCATGTTGGGTGCGGCGTCGTGGTGCTTAAACTGCACATGATTCTGCAACTTCGGGTAGACGTCCGTTCATGAGCATTTTTGCCAGCGATGTGGTGCCGTTCACCCAGGCGCGCGCCAATTTGTCCGAACTGGCCGATCAGGTGAAGGCCGGCGCCGAGAAGATCATCACCAAGAACGGCGAAAGTTACGTGGCTCTCATCGACGCCGACCGGCTGGACTACTACCACCGCCTGGAACGTGAGCGCATCCACCTGCTGTTGATCGAAGACGCGCGACGCGGGCTGGAAGACATCGCCGCTGGGCGCACTCAAGACGTGGATGCCGCTATCGCCATGCTCCAGAAACGGCGTGCACGACGCGCTGACGCGGCAGACAAGTTCAACGTGAAGTCCGATCCAGCCGCAAGGAAGCGTGGTTGACTCGCCGTTTCGGGTCGAGCTGACTGCCAGTTACTTGGAGCGCCTGGACGCCATCGAGGAGTTCCTCGCGGAAGCCGGCGCGCTCTTTGCGTTCAACGACTTGCTGGCGGAATTGCGCGCCACGGTCATCCCCAACTTTCGCCGCTTCCCGCGCATCGGTCGGCGTTACCTTGCCAATGCGCCGCAATCTGCCGAAGCACTTGCCCTGTTGGCCGCGCTACCGGCCGGCGCACCGGACGCGCTGCGCGAATACCTGCATGGCGACTACCTGACGCTTTACGCAGCGGCGGAGGCCAACGCCACCGTGTATCTGCTGTCGATTCGGCACCACCGCCAACTGTCGTTTGACTTCGCCCGCCTGTGGCCTGGTGCACGCGAATGAGTACGGGACGAAGAATGCCGGGCGAGACAACAAACGAGAACGCGATGAAAGTGGCGAACATACGCCCTGCCAGCGCAGTACTGCTGCCGATCAAACTGCGGCGCGCTCTCGCGACTGCCATCTGATCATGCAGTTCGTCGCCAACGGCCCTGACTGGCCTTGCCCCGTTTCCACGGACAGTTTTATGACTCTCGGCACTTTTGGTTGAAGTGCGCAGGTGCAGGGTTATCCATCGGGCTGGCCTGTGGACAGCTCGCTGCACCATCAAGTGCATGGAGCGTGCTGTCCACAGGTGCGAAGCATCCGGTGGGTAACCCGTGTTCGACGCTCGGCGTTGGTAGTGGGTCGTTTTGGTGTTTCCTTTCAAACTCGATCGGGCACAGATAGCCCAGGCTGGAATGCAATCGGCGCGGGTTGTACCAACTCTCGATCCACGTGAACGTGGCCAGACGCGCCTCGGTCAAGGTCTTCCACACGCGCCTGTCGATCAGCTCGCACTCCAGGCTGGCGAAGAAGCTCTCGGCCATGGCGTAGTCGTACGCATCGCCCACCGTGCCCATGGACGCACGCACGTTCATCTCCTCGCAACGCTTGCCGAATGCAATGCTGGTGTACTGACTTCCCTGGTCGGAGTGGTGGATCACGCCATGCGCCTTGTGATCGGGATTGCGCGTGAACAGCGCCATGTTCAGCGCCGCGATCACCAGCTCCTTGGTCATGCTGGAGCCGAACGCCCAGCCCCCCTCCTTGCGGCTGTACACGTCGATGACCACGGCCAGGTACAGGAACCCTGCCCAGGTGGGGAGGTAGGTCATGTCGGCCACCCACAGCTGGTTGATGCCGGTGGCCACGAACTCGCGCTGGACCAGATCGGGCGCTGGGCGCTGGCGCTTGTCGCGCCGGGTTGTGACCACGTAGCCACGTCGGCGGCTGACGCCGCGCATGCCGCCCGCGCACATTAGCCTGGCCACGCGCTTGCGGCTGGCCGGCACACCAGCGTGGGCCAGTTCAGCACGAACCCGCGGCATGCCGTAGGTCTGGTCGCTGGCAAGGAACACCTCGCGGATCCGCGTGCCCAGAGCTTCGTTGGCCGACGCCCGAGCGCTGGGCACACGAGCGCTCCAGCCGTAGTAGCCGCTGGTTGAAACCTTGAGGGTTGTGCACATGGCTTGCACCGGGAGTTCGGCCCGATTTGCCTGAATCAGCGCGAAGACGCTGTGGGCGTCTGCGCGCCGTTGCTGGCAAACCAGGCCGTAGCCTTTGCAACGATGTCGCGCTCTTGCTGGACCTGGCGGAGCTTGCGGCGCAACTCGATGAGTTCTTGGCGCTCGGCAGCATTCAGCGGAACGGTGTTGGCCACAACCCCGGGACTGCCTCTGGAGAGTTGCCGCACCCATCTCAGGATGCTGCTGGCGTGACAGCCGAACTCCTGGGCCAGTTCGCTGGGCTTGCGCCCGGCCTGCACCAGTTCAACCATCTGTTGACGAAATTCCGCCGGATACGGGGGTTTGGGGTGGCATTTCGGACTCCTTCGTGCTACCGGATGAGGTGTCCGCGAAATCGGGGCAATTCCAGTTGCATGAGTCACTTCAGTGCGGACGATTTCCGACCGACGCACTGCGCTTGCTCGACGCAATCCTGAGCAATCAACCTTGGGGCCCCAGTGAGCTGGGGCAATGCTTGAGCGCCATCGCTCAATCGACACCCGAATTGCGCCAAGACCATCGGTACAAAAGGTTGACCGAGTACGCACAGCGGTGCGGGAGTTGAGCTAGCGGCCGCGGACTTGGGGTCACGGTCAGCACCGATTTCGCAGACGCCGCCCACCTGATTTCTGCTGGGTGCCATTCGGGAAGTCAACGCTGCATCGCAGGCCACTTCGAGCTTTATGGCTACATCTACCGCAACGCCCTGCGACAAAGAATGCGACTCCGTCGGGTATCGCCGTCGAGCCCAATCTCGCAGACTTTTGCAGGGGTCGTGTTCAAGCTTTTACCGATCGCGGCAGCTGTGATGGCTACGCGCGCTGTGTTCGCAGTGCGCAAGGTGGAGAACGCCCGGTTCAACCGCCACCACGGCAGCCGCTGTCACCTGCCGCCCATGCCGCCCATGCCTTTCATCGCGCCCATGCGTTTCATCATTTTCATCATGCCGCCGCCGCTCATTTTTTTCATCATGTCGCGCATTTGTTCGAACTGTTTGAGCATGCGGTTGACGTCTTGCACCTGCACGCCCGAGCCAGCGGCGATGCGGCGTTTGCGGGTCGCCTTGATCAGATCGGGCTTGCGGCGTTCGAGTGCGGTCATCGAACAAATCATGCCTTCCATGCGGCGCACGTCGCGCTCGGCGCGGTCCATATCGGCAGCGCCGGCCTGGGCGGCCATCTGCGTGGGCAGCTTGTCGATCAGGCCCGCCAGTCCGCCCATTTTTTTCATCTGTGTCAGTTGCTGCAAGAAGTCGTTGAGGTCGAACGACGCGCCTGACTTGACTTTGTCGGCCAGCCGCTGCGCTGCAGCCACATCGACGCCTTGCGTGACTTGCTCAACCAGCGCCACGATGTCGCCCATGCCGAGCACGCGGCCCGCATGCCGCTCGGCGTCGAACACTTCCAGGCCGTCGATTTTTTCGCTGGTGCCGGCAAACTTGATCGGCGCGCCGGTGATCTGTCGCACCGACAGCGCTGCGCCGCCGCGTGAGTCGCCGTCCATCTTGGTCAGCACGATGCCGGTCAGTGGCAACGCTTGTTTGAATGCGCCGGCGGTGTTGATCGCGTCCTGACCTTGCATCGCATCGACGACGAACAGCGTTTCGATCGGGTTCAGCGCCGCATGCAGCGCGCTGATTTCGGCCATCAGCAACTCGTCTATCGCCAGCCGACCGGCGGTGTCGACCAGCAGCACGTCGATGTAGTGCTTGCGCGCGAAGTCGAGCGCGTCGCGTGCGATGTCGATCGGCTGGTCTGCGGCGGTGGATGGAAACCATTGCGCGCCTGCCTGCAGCGTCACCAGCTTCAGCTGCTCGATCGCGGCCGGCCGGTACACGTCGGTCGATACCGTCAGCACTTTTTTCTTGCGGTTTTCAATCAGGTACTTGGCCAGCTTGGCGGTGGTGGTGGTTTTGCCCGCGCCCTGCAAACCGGCCATCAAGATGACCGCGGGCGGCTGCACCGTGAGGTTGATGTCGGTGGCTTTTTGTCCTTCGACGCCGATGTCGTTGCTGCCCATGGTGGCGGCCAACTCGCGGTTGACGATGCCGACCAGCGCTTGCCCCGGCGACAGCGAGCCGACCACTTCGGCACCGAGCGCTTTGTCTTTCACCCGCGCAATGAAGTCGCGCACCACCGGCAGCGCGACGTCGGCTTCGAGCAGCGCCATGCGCACCTCGCGCAGCATGTCTTGCACGTTCGATTCGGTGATGCGCGCCTGGCCGCGCATGGTTTTGACGGCGCGACTCAGTCGATCGGTGAGGGTGGAGGCCATGGCGGGAAGGGCGGTGCCGCAGGCGGCGTAACGCGAAAGTACACTGTGGCGATGAGTCTATCTTCTGGGTTTTTTCGGTGACAGCGGTCGCATTTCCGACCGTGTTGACTGGCGTCAGCGCGGCAGCTTTTTTGGCCTACGCGATTGCCGCTTTTGCAGTCGAACGCGTGCCCGGTGGCTTGCGCTCGTACCTGCTGGCGGGCTGGGTTTTGCACGCGGTCGCGATTGCGGTCGACACTTCCGGCATGGGTGCGCAAGTGCAGGGCGCGCGGTTCGGTTTTGCGCCCGCTCTGTCCGTCACTTTGTGGATGGTGATCACGGTGTACGTGGCCGAGAGCCGGTTTCTGCCGATACGCGGGGTGCGTCGCACGCTGGCCGTGTTGGGCGGCTATGCGGTGGTGCTGGCGCTGTTGTTTCCCGGCGAGCTGCGACCACTCGCTGCGTCGCGCTGGGCACCGATTCATTGGGTGCTCGGCATTGCTTCTTACGGGTTGTTTGGCGCGGCGGTATTGCACGCGGCGATGTTGAACCGTGCCGATCGGCTGATGCGGCAAACGCTGCAGCCAGCTCGCCTGGCAGCGGCCGGTGGGCCGCGCGCGGGTTCGAGCGCCACCCCGCCAATGGGCTTGCCGCTGATGTTGTTAGAGCGCTTGACGTTTCGCTTCGTCGCGGCCGGCTTCGTGGTGTTGTCGCTGGCGATTTTTCTGGGCTGGGTGTTTGCCAACCCCTGGCAGTGGAACCACAAGGCAGTGTTTTCGGTGCTGGGCTGGTTGGTCTACGCGGCTCTGTTGACCGGCCGCAAACGTTTTGGTTGGCGCGGCCCGCAGGCCACCCGCTGGGTCTATGCCGGTGCGGGTTTGCTGCTGCTGGCTTATGTCGGATCGCGTTTCGTGGTCGAGGTGCTGTTGAACCGGCCCATGGGTGCCTGACGATGCGCTGCCTTCTGCCGAGCAAGGTGCCGACGCTTGCCTCACTGCGCACACGGTGTTTGCAATGAGATTCTTTTTACTGCTGGGCGTGTTTTTGTTGATCGTCTGGGCACTGCGCGGCGGACGCCGTAGCAGCAAGCCAGTGGATCCCACCGACCCGGCCGCCGAACCGTCAGCGAATGCGCCCGCCGCGGCACCAGCGGATTCGCCCGATGCGCGACCGGTGCGTGAAAACATCGTGGCCTGCGCGCACTGCGGCGTGCACCTGCCGCAAAGCGAGGCGGTGCCGGCCGAGGCGCTGTGGTTCTGCGGGCAGCCGCACCGCGTCGCGCACGAGAAAGCGACGCCGAAGTGATGCGGCTGGCGTGGTGGCGCTTGCCTGACGGTGCTTATCCGACGGCACGCAGCTGATGGCAACGGCGGCCCGCGACTGCACGGCAATGTGGCGCAGCGACCATTCATGAGCGCCGAGGTTGCGCCCGCCGATCGCCGGCGCACTGATCGCCGCCAGCGTTCGCGCGAAACGCGGGCCGGTGAGTCGTGGTTCGGCGCGTTCATCGGCGACGCCGAAACGATGGCGCATGACGACAGCCGCCGCGATGCGTTGGACCAGGCCGCAGCAGATTCAAACGCCGACGCGCTCGATGCCGACTCCGCCTTGCAGCCCACCGCGCGGGCGCTGGCCACTCGAAACGGCCCGTCTGCATTTCGCCGGATTTACCGTGCTTTTTTAAGCGCACGCGCCGCGCTCGGCACCGCGTTGGTGGCCACCGTGTCGGCGGCCGGATTGTTCGGTTCGCCCCCTGGGCGGGCTGTGGCCGCTATCAGCGTGGCCTATGCAGCGTTGGCGTTGGGCATGTGGTTGTTGTCCGGCCCCGACGCAGCTGACGACGCAGCGGCGGCCCCGCGCCTCAGCCGCGGCCAGTGGCTGAGCTGTATCGGTGCCGATATTTTGTGTTTCACCGCGCTGCACATGGTGTCGGTGTCGCCCGGAAACAGCTTGAACTACGCGGCGCTGCTGGTGTTGCCGGTGTTGATGGCCGGCGTGTTGGCGCGCCGACTGCAAGCGCTGGCGGTGGTCGCGGCGGTGGCGCTGCTGCTGCTGGGCAATGCCTGGATTGGCGTGCTGGCGGGTGGCGAAGCGACCGCGCTGATCACACAGGCCGGTCTGGCCGGAAGCGGCTTGTTCGTCATCAGCGTGCTGGCTGGGGAACTGGCCAGCCGATTGGCACGCGAAGAGCTGACCGCGCGCGACAGCCTGGAGCTGGCGCGGCAGCAGGCGCAGCTCAATCGCCTGGTGATCGAAGAGATGCAAGACGGCGTGTTGGTGGTCGACCGCGCGGGCCGCGTGCGCGCTACCAACCCAGCGGCGCGGCGGCTGCTGGTGCAGCGCGGGCTGGGCCGCGCCGCACCGTTTCAATTGCGCGGTGTGGCCGCGTGGGAAGAACTGGTGAAAACGGTCGAGCGCGGATTTCACGATGCGGTGTGGCCCGAAGCCGGCCGCGATGTGGTGCTGCAGTTCGAGCCCGCGGTCACGCGCACGCTGCGGGTACGCATTCGCTTCACCCGACGCGCTGACGCACCGTCGTCCGAAGAGTTGTGCGTGCTGCTGCTCGAAGACGTGCGCAGCATGCAAGCGCGCATGCGGCAGGACAAACTGGCCGCGATGGGCCGCGTGTCGGCCGGCATCGCGCACGAAATTCGCAACCCGCTGGCGGCCATTGCGCAGGCCAACGCGTTGCTCTGTGAAGACGCCACCACGCCGACCCAGCAGCAGCTGACCAAAATGGTCGCCGACAACGTGAAGCGCCTCAAACGCATCGTCGACGATGTGATGGAAGCCGCGCCGGGCGCGGTCACCGATGCGGCAGTGATCGAACTGAACGCCGAGGTGGCGGCCGCGTGCAGCGATTGGGCGCAATCGGCGGCGCTGCCGCAAGGGGAGGCTGCGGTGCTCAAAGTCGAGCTGCCGGTCGGCGCTCACCCGGTGATGGGCGTGGCGTTCGACGCCGAGCACCTGCGCCGCGTGCTGATCAATCTGCTCGACAACGCGCGCCGCCACGCGAGCGATGCGCCCGGCTCGGTGCATGTGCGTGTCATCGTGTTGGACGACGCAGCGGTGCAGCTCAGCGTGAGCAGCGATGGGCCGACGATTCCATTCGATGTCGAGCGCTATTTGTTCGAGCCGTTCTTCTCGACCCGCAGCCGCGGCACGGGGTTGGGCTTGTATATTTGCCGCCAGCTGTGCGAGCAGCACGGGGCCAGCATCGACTACCGATTGCGGCCAGCCGCAGAGCCGAACCGCAATGATTTTTTTGTCAACCTGCGTCGTCGGCCGTTGGACGTTGCAGCGCTCCAGGCCAAACCCACGGCGAAGCATGCTGAGTTGATGTGATCGGCGATTGATGTCTTCTCCCACTTACTTCAGTTTGCTGGTCGTCGATGACGAACCCGACCTGCGCACGTTGTACGAATTGACGTTGCTGCGCGAGGGCTACGACATCGAAACCGCCGGCACGGTGGAGGAGGCGTTGCTGCATTTGCAAGACAGGGTCTACAGCGCGGTCATCACCGACATGCGGCTGCCCGACGGCACCGGCCTCGACATATTGAGCTATCTGGAAAACAACGCACGGCGTGAAAAGGCCATCGTCATCACCGCGTACGGCTCGGCTGAAAACGCGGTCGAAGCCCTCAAGGCCGGTGCCTACGATTACCTGACCAAGCCGGTCGACCTGAAGCAGTTTCGTGCGGTGGTGGCGTCGGCGTTGGGCCGTGGCCCGGCCACCGTGCCGACCACGCTGCCATCGAGTTTGCCGACCGAGCGTGCGGTGCGCGCGGGTGCCGCGCTGGCCGATCCCGCTCCGGGTGCGCCGACCGCTGAAGCCACCGCCGACGCCACCCGCGGCAACGCGATCGCGCAGGGCAGTTCGCAGTGGAATGCGGTGACGGCACTTGCGCCGCGAGTCGCCACCGCAGCGCCTGCAGCCGCGTCGACAGCGCCGCCCACACCCGCGCCGACCAGCGCTGCACTCGATCGGATGGCTGGCCAGTCGGTCGCGATGAAGCAGGTGCGTGCGCTGGTCGACAAGGTCGCACGCAGCATGGCCCCGGTGCTGGTGCATGGTGAGTCGGGTACCGGCAAAGAACTGGTGGCGCGCGCGATCCACCAGGTCAGCGTGCGCAGCGGCCAGCCGTTCATCGCGGTGAACTGCAGCGCCATTCCTGACCACTTGCTGGAGGCCGAATTTTTCGGCTACCGCAAAGGTGCGTTTACCGGTGCCAACGAAGACCGCGAAGGTTTTTTCCAGGCAGCCGACGGCGGTACGCTGTTCCTCGATGAGATCGGTGACCTGCCACTGGCGATGCAATCCAAGTTGCTGCGCGCGGTGCAAGAACGCTCGGTGCGCCCGGTCGGTGCGGTCGGTGAGTTGTCGGTCAATGTGCGCGTGCTCAGCGCCACCCACAAAGACCTGGGCGTTGAAGTGCAGGCGGGTCGGTTTCGACAAGACCTGTACTACCGCTTGAATGTGATCCAGATTCGGGTGCCGCCACTGCGCGAGCGGCTCGAGGATTTGGCCAGCATTGGTGAGCGCGTCCTCGAGCGCATCGCGCGTGACGCCGGTGTGTCGCCCGCGCCGCGCTTGACCCGCGGCGCGCTGGCGCATCTGGCGGGCTATCCATTCCCCGGCAATGTGCGTGAGCTTGAAAACCTGCTGCACCGTGCGGTGGCGTTGTCGGGTGGTGAGTTGATCGACATCACCGATCTCGACCTGCCGATCGATGCGGTCGGCGACGCCGCACCGCCTGAATTCAACCGCACGGCGCGGCTGATCTATGGGGCAGCGTCGGTGCCACCGGAGGTGGTGTTGGACGGCTTTGCCGACACGAATTCGCGCGCGGCTACAAACGTCGGGGTGCCCGCCGATTTGGCAGCGCACCTCGACGACGTCGAGCGCCAGATCTTGTTGCGCGCGCTCGAGCAGCACCGTTTCAACCGCACTGCGGCAGGTGCGAGCATGGGCTTGTCATTGCGCCAGATGCGCTACCGCATGGCGCGGCTGCATGTGATGGTGGGGGCCGATGCGGCGGTGGACGGCGAACGCGGGAATTTTTGATTGCAGCCGAAGCGGTCGGTGATGGATGCAAGGTGTTGGCGCACCGCGCCGGTCGAGCACGGCGAAGGCGTTTGCAGAACGCCAGGTTTTCGGGTGTCACGGTGGCTGAGCTGATGGCGGAATCGGCGGGCAATTGGCAGCACGGTTGGTGGGCGCATGCGCGGCACGTTGCTACGCCGCATTGCGGGCCGCGGCCCGATGCCAGCGCACCCAGCTTGGTGCTGCTGCATTCGATCAGCCTGCCGCCAGGCGTCTACGGTGGCGGCGAAGTCGAACAATTTTTCCTCGGCCAACTCGATGCGACCGCACACCCGTACTTCCGCGCGCTCGACGGCGTGCGGGTCTCCGCCCATTTCTTCATACGCCGCGACGGCCAGTGTGTGCAGTTCGTGTCGGTTCGCGACCGTGCGTGGCATGCGGGTGCGTCCGTTTGGCGCGGCCGCGACAACTGCAACGATTTCTCGATCGGGATCGAACTCGAAGGCTTGGAGGGCGAGGCGTTCGAAGCTGACCAGTACGCCTGCTTGCTGCAGCTGTTGCGAGCCTGTGCCGACGGCGGTGGTTTCCTCGATGTCGCGGGTCACGAGCATGTGGCGGCAGGACGCAAGGCCGATCCTGGTCCAGGCTTCGATTGGGCGCTGGTCGTGCATGCGCTCGGCTGGCCAGCAAAGTGTTTTCCCGCAGGCGTGGTGGACCCGGCTTGATCGCCAGGCGGTAGCCGACAAGTCGCGATTCAGTTTGCCGTATCGACGAATCAAGGACTGGTGCGCAATGCAGCCACGTTTCGGCGGTGTGAACCAGTCAAACAGCGGCATGCGCCGGCGATGTGACGCATCACAGCGGCTGTGCACGAAGGCATGCGCGACGGTCTGATTCGAGGTGCCGCACATGCGCCGGGTGATACAAAATGTCTGTGGGTATTGCGTCGCCTAAACACACTACCTATAGTGTCTAATGCGCGATGAGACCCCAGATATAGCGTGTACGGTCCAGTGGCGATCGAGCACGGTCGCACAACTTGCGGGGTTGACATCACACGCATCAGGTTGTGCGCCTGCACAACGGTCGGCGGTGTTTTCGCGAAGTCGCTTACCAGCGGCCACGGTGCAGATTACGCCAGACATCACGCCAGACATCACGCCAGACACGACGTCACAGCCGCAAGCCAATTCAAACCGCGCAACGCATTATTTTTAGTTCGGTCACCTGCTGACAACGGCTGCACCAACGCAGACGAGGGTCGAACCGGATCCAGCTCCCATTGAGAAAGTTATTTATGCAAACCGACCAGATCACCAGCTCTGCCTTCCCTGTCACGGGCGCGGTCACCGCAGCCAGCGCTACCGCGACCACTACCGCCACCGCCACGACACGCGCAACCAGCACGGCCGGTACCTCGGCAGCGGGTGGTGCACGGTTGTCTGCCGCGGCGTCGGCCTACGAGTCGTTTCACATCATTCGGCGCAATGGTGCGGTCGTCTCGTTTGAGCCGAGCAAGATCGCAGTGGCATTGATGAAAGCGTTTCTTGCGGTGCACGGCACGCAAGGTGCCGCATCGGCCAGCGTGCGCGAAACCGTCGACACACTGACCGAATCGGTGGTGCGCGCACTGTTGCGTTCGCGGCCGGGCGGCGGCACGTTCCACATCGAGGACATCCAGGACCAGGTCGAGTTGGGCCTGATGCGCGGCGGGCACCATGAAGTGGCGCGCGCTTATGTGCTGTACCGCGAACGCCGCTCGCAAGAGCGCGCCAAGCAGTCGCCGCCTGCGCTGCCCGATGAGTCCACCTTGACGGTGCTCGACGGCGGTCGCCGCGTGCCGCTCGACGCCGCACATTTGCGAGCCATCGTCGAGTCTGCCTGTGAGGGTTTGGGCGCTGATGTGCGCGCCGAGCCCATCTTGCTGGAGACCAAACGCAATTTGTACGACGGTGTGCCGATCGACGAGGTACACAAGGCGTCGATATTGGCGGCGCGTACGCTGATTGAAAAAGACCCTGGCTACACACGCGCCACCGCACGCCTGCTGCTGCACACGATTCGCCGCGAAATACTCGGCGCCGAGGTGTTGCAAGCAGAGATGCACACACGCTACGCGGAGTACTTTCCCGGCTACATCAAAAAGGGCGTGCAGGCTGAATTGCTCGACGACAAGCTGCTGCAGTTCGACCTGGCGCGCCTGGGTGCCGCGCTGAAGGCCGAGCGCGACATGCACTTCGACTACCTCGGTTTGCAAACCTTGTACGACCGTTATTTTTTGCACATCGACGAAGCCCGCATCGAGCTGCCGCAGGCGTTTTACATGCGTGTGGCGATGGGCTTGGCGCTCGGCGAAATAGACCGCGAAGCGCGCGCAATCGAGTTTTACGAAGTGCTGTCGAGCTTTGATTTCATGAGCAGCACGCCCACGCTGTTCAACGCCGGCACGCGGCGCTCGCAACTGTCGAGCTGCTACCTGACCACGGTGGCCGACGACCTGGACGGAATTTACGAAGCACTGAAAGAGAACGCGCTGCTGTCGAAGTTTGCCGGCGGCCTGGGCAATGACTGGACCAATGTTCGCGCGCTCGGTTCGCACATCAAGGGCACCAACGGCAAGAGCCAGGGCGTGGTGCCGTTTCTGAAAGTCGTCAACGACACCGCCGTGGCGGTGAACCAGGGCGGCAAGCGCAAG
>JAYUGJ010000023.1:0-15228 GCA_043738425.1 Burkholderiales bacterium | reverse complement strand
AACTAGTAGTTAGGCGTCAGGAGAAGTTCGCACAGAAAGTATGGATCGCCTCATCTACGCGCTTATCGGTGCATTCTTCGGAACTGTTCTAGGCCTTGTCTGCTGGTGGCTTTACGGACTGGCGTTCTCTGTCCAAGGGCTTGGAACAGGTTTGAATCACGATGCAATACCCTGGATCAAAGTACTTGCCGGCCTATTTGCGGCACTCGGTTTTGTCTTAAAAGATCGTGTCGGATCTGTCGTCGGCCAAACAATAGCCGGCATCTTCAGCCTCGAAAGCCAGGACGACCATGGCCCCAACTTGTCTCTGGGCAAGGGGTTGCTTGTGCTCGTCGTGGTCGCCGCAATTGTTTGGTACGTCGTTTCCCACTAGGCTGCACTGCGCAGCAGCGAATCGCAAAGACTCAACGCACATCTATCGGCATCAAGACCGTCAAACCCAATGTGCAAGGCAGGTACAGTGACGCCTAACCCTTCCATCGAGGGGATGCCCAAAAGGCTGCGCCTTTTGTGCACCCCTCATGTCAAACGTTAGCCGTCACAATCCGCTTCGTCCAATCAGGGTACGCCAGATGACTTCTTCAGAGTGGGCTGCGTGGGTTCAAGCGGTGGGTAGCGTGCTAGCGATAGTCGCAGCGCTCGTGGTCTCGGCAAAGCAGTTCCGCGATGCCACATCACTCCAGCGGGAGGCGGCAAGCACGGAGCGTCGTCGTCGCTACAACGCCTTGATTGGCCTTATAGACGCAGCCCTCGAAGACTATGGCGACACGCTGAAGGCACTACGCGGCGCCGAACCAAACAAGTGGTTTGAAGAGAACAGTACGCAGGAACTCATGCAGGAGTTCTATCAAGCATTTGTACAGATTTCTCCCCTTGATATGCCGTCATCCGCCGCTGCCAGAGCGATGGTTACGCTGCGCGATCGCCTAAAGACCGCAGCCTGGAACGCGAACACCGCAATGGAGCACGGGACCGAAAGTCGTGCCGAGTACTTTGCATGTGTCGACGCCATGGAACACAACATGAATGAGATTCGCGGCGAGCGCGCCAATCTCATGGCCGAGTTAGCTCAATCCTAGACGTGCGCAGCTACACCCCCATGACGGCTAACCCTTCCTTCAAGCGGACGTGCCTTCGGCACGCCGCTTAAGTCAAACGTTAGACGGCACAAGACGTACGGCCTCGCATCTCCTTCGATCTCGCCAGTAGTATCATTTGACTTGAATGTCGCAGCCAAGCTTCTCGCCTCTATGCGGCGAAACCCACTTGACTGGCAAATCGGAGATCTCCAAGCCGTGGCTCGCCAGAACAACGTCGAGTGGCGGCATCAGAAGAGCAGTCACTGCGTTTTCATAAGAGACGACGGCCGAACCCTGTCTGTCCCAGCGCACCGGCCCCTAAAGCCGATCTATGTGCGCAAGTTCGTCGAGCTCATCGATGGAGCGTGAAACATGAACAAGCTGAATGACTACCCTTTTGAAGTACGCCCTCTCTCGGCAGACGAGGGCGGCGGTTATCTGATCTCATTTCCAGACTTCGCCGAATGCATCTCAGACGGCGAGACGGTGGATGAAGCCGTAGAAAACGGCCGCGATGCGCTCAAGGCCACTGTTGCGGCGCTAAAGGCCAAGAAGTTGCCGGTTCCTGCGCCGAACAGTGGAGGCGTCGCGTCTGGGAAGTTTGTTGCTCGTGTTCCAAAGACGGTGCACGCCCAGTTGGCCACCCGCGCTCGCGCAGAAGGCGTCTCACTGAATGCTCTAGTCCTTACCTTCATCGCCCAGGGGCTTGGTAGTGTCGGTGGTAGGGTGCCGATAAAACGTGCCGCCTAACCCTTCCATCGAGGGGATGCACAAAAGGCTGCACCTTTTGTGCATCCCTCATGTCAAACGTTAGGCGTCAAGAAACCGCTCGCATCAGCAAAGTTGCTGAGGTCGTTGCGTCGTGAGGTTCAAGAACAAGCACTGAGCAAAGTCAGCGCACGTGGCACGCGCACGTTGGAGCCGTTGGCCATCGAGCTCAACCACCACACGCTGCCACGTTGCGAACAGGATGTCGCCCTTCATCGGGCTGCCGTCGTCTGCGTGCAGCGTGGCCCGACCCAGTGCAAGACCCCGGTGCCAACGCGCGTGAACTTCATCGCTGCCATCACACGATGGCATTGGGGTCATGTCTTTAACGCCCGGCAAAACCTCACCGAGTCGCCACCCCACCACACCGATCACTGGGCTGGCCGTGCAGTTGCTGCGCGCGGCTTCGGGCTCAGCTTGCGGCGCGGTGAATCACGGTTGACGGGCCAGCACAGGCAGTGCCGCGCAAATCATTGCATCTATCCACAGATGCACCAGGCCGGTCAATGTCGAAAGTGACGCACTCCCGTCAGCACCATCGCAATGCCGCGTTCATTGGCGGCGGCGATCACCTCGTCGTCGCGCACCGAGCCGCCAGGTTGGATGACCGATGACGCGCCGGCTTCGCAAACCACGTCGAGCCCGTCGCGAAACGGAAAGAACGCATCACTGGCCACGGCGGAGCCGACCAACGTCAGCCCTGCGTTGGCCGCCTTGATGGAGGCGATGCGTGCGGAGTCAATGCGGCTCATTTGACCGGCACCGACACCCAGCGTCATGCCACCGCCGCAAAAAACGATGGCGTTGCTTTTCACGTACTTCGCGACCTTCCAGGCAAACATCAAGTCGCCCCATTGCGCCTCGGTGGGCTGCACACGGGTCACTACCTTCAATTCGCTGCGGTTGATTTCATGGTTGTCTGCGGCCTGTATCAATAGACCTGACCCTACCCGTTTGACATCTTGCGCGTTGCGCCCGCGCGACCAGGCGGTGGCACCGTGGGGGTCGATGCCATCGAGCGAAATACGCAGCACGCGCATGTTCACCTTGCTGGCCAGCACGGTCAGTGCCTCAGCGCTGTACGACGGCGCAATCAGCACTTCAACAAACTGCTGGCTTACTTGTTTGGCGGCTGCGCCATCGACCTCCACATTGAACGCGATGATGCCGCCGAAGGCCGAGGTGGGATCGGTTTTGAAAGCCTGCGCATAGGCTTCGGCCGCGCTGGCACCGAGCGCCACACCGCACGGATTGGCGTGCTTGACGATCACGCAAGCCGCGGCCGCATCGGCTGCCGCGAACGATTTGACGCATTCCCACGCGGCATCGGCATCGGCAATGTTGTTGTACGACAGCTCTTTGCCTTGCAGCTGGACTGCGCTCACCAATGAGCCGGGGGCTGGATGCAGGTCACGGTAGAACGCAGCGCTTTGGTGCGGGTTTTCGCCGTAGCGCAAATCTTGCAGCTTGACGACGCGGCCGTTGCTTTGCGCCGGATACGCGCTGCGCGTGGGCTCGCCGCTCTCGCCCTCTGGCAAGGTCAGCGCCGACAAATGGTCGCTGATCGCGGCGTCGTAATTGGCGATGCGGTTGAACGCCGCCACCGCCAAGGCGAACCTGGTTTTTTTTGCCACCGCGCCGTGCGCTTTCAGCTCCAGCAACACGCTGGCGTACTGCGCCGCGTCGGTCAACACCGCCACGTGCTGCCAGTTTTTCGCGGCGCTGCGCACCATCGCCGGGCCGCCGATGTCGATGTTTTCAATCGCGTCTTCCAGCGTGCAGCCGGGCTGGGCCACGGTGGCCTCGAACGGGTACAAATTGACGACCAGCAAATCGATGGTGTCGATGCCGTGCGAAGTCAACGCCGCGCGGTGCTCGGGCAAATCGCGCCGCGCCAGCAAGCCGCCGTGAATCTTCGGGTGCAGTGTTTTCACGCGGCCATCGAGCATTTCGGGAAAACCGGTGTGGTCTGCCACTTCGGTGACCGGCAGGCCGTCCGCAGCCAGTAACTTGGCGGTGCCACCGGTCGATAACAGTGTGAAGCCGAGCGCATGCAGCCCACGTGCAAGCTCGAGCACGCCGGTCTTATCGGATACAGATAGAAGTGCATGCATGGCGGGTCTCGGCTAGGTGGATCGGTGGGTGGATCGGATGTTGTCGTGGGTGACGCGGGGGTGTTGGGCCATGCAAAACAAAATTGCGAACCGCGCGAGCAGCGCGGCCATCGCAGCCACCGCAGCCACCGCAACCACCGCAACTCATGCCCGGTTCCGTAGCGCACCGTGTTGCCTGCGGAGCTAAAAAAAAGATGCGGCGCGACGACCTTCGGGCGCGCTTACTTCGCCAACTTGTGCTCGACCAATTTGCGGCGCAAGGTGTTGCGGTTGATGCCCAGCCATTCGGCGGCGCGGCTTTGGTTGTGGTCGGCGTGTTGCATCACCACGTCGAGCAGCGGGCGCTCGACCACCGTCATCATCATGTCGTACATGGCCGCCGGCTCGACGCCGCCGAGGTCAACGAAATACGCCTCGAGCCCGTCGCGTATGCAGTCTTCAATTTGCTTTTTGTTGCTCATGCGGACAGCCGAATAGTGGCGTGGTTGGCCGCCGCGGTGTGCGGTTCGCCATGCGGGTTGGTCACGGCAGCGGGCCACAGCCAATGGCGGTCGGCGAGTGCGTCGAACCAGTCACCGACCGCACGCACCTGGGTCTCGCAGGTCTCGATCAAATTCATTTCGGCGCGAAACAATTCACCGCCCGGCAGCGTGCGCACCGCCCAGCCGATGTGCTTGCGCGCGGTGCGCACACCGGCGTGTTCGCCATACAAGCTGTAGTGGTCGTGCAGGTGTTCGATCAGCCACTGCTTGGCGTGCACGACCTCGGGTGCGCGCAGCCGCTGATCGCACGCCAGGAAGTGTGCGATTTCGCGAAAGATCCACGGCCTGCCTTGCGCTGCGCGGCCGATCATCAATGCATCGGCACCGGTTGCGCGCAATACCTCGCGGGCTTTTTCGGGGCTGTCGATGTCGCCATTGGCCACCACCGGTATGCGCAATGCGGCTTTCACCGCGGCCACCGTGTCGTACTCGGCCTGGCCGGTGTAGCCCTGCTCGCGGGTGCGGCCATGGACCACCACCATCGCGATACCGGCCGCTTCGGCAGCGCGCGCAATCACCAACGCATTGCGCTCCGACTGGCACCAGCCGGTGCGCATTTTCAACGTCACCGGCACGCGGTGCGGCTCGCAGACTGCCACCACCGCCTGAATGATCGACAGCGCCAGCGGCTCGTCTTGCATCAACGCCGAACCAGCCCAGGTGTTGCACACCTTCTTGGCCGGACAGCCCATGTTTATGTCGATGATTTGTGCACCGTGGCCGATGTTGTACGCCGCCGCTTCGGCCATCGTGGCCGGATCGGTGCCCGCAATTTGCACCGCAACCGGTTCGACTTCGCCATCGTGGTTGGCACGGCGACTGGTCTTCAGGCTGTGCCACAGCTCCTTGCGCGAGGTGACCATTTCGCTCACCGCGTAACCCGCCCCGAGGCGTTTGCACAGCTGGCGAAAGGGCCGGTCGGTGACCCCCGCCATCGGCGCGACAAACAAATTGTTTGCCAACTCGATGTGACCGATTTTCATGCGCGCGGGCGTGGAGGTGGGGTGGCACTGCCTCAAAAGGAGGCGGAAGTATAGCGACGGCTTTTGGCGGGTTTTTGCGCTTTACTTTTGGTGATTTGCCACCGGTTGCCGCTACCGCGCCGCGGGCTGTTGAGCCTCACCGCGCCGAGATAATCGGTCGATGGAAGCATGGATGCAGTCGCTGCTCGCGTCGTTGATGGCACTGCTGGCGCTGCCGAAGTTCGGCCTCAGCACGGTGTTCGTGGTGGCATTTATTTCGGCCACCTTGCTGCCATTGGGTTCGGAGCCCGCGGTGTTCGGGCTGGTCAGATTGAACCCGGATTTGTTCTGGCCGGCCGTGGTGGTGGCCACCGCTGGCAACACCCTCGGTGGCATGGTGAGCTGGTGGATGGGGCTGGGCGCAGGGCAGGTATACCACGCCGTTGCGGCGCGGCGCCACGCACGCGCGGCCAGTGAAATCGCGCCGACCACCAAGCTGCAAACGGTGGGGCACGAGCGTGCTGCGCGCTGGTTGCAGCGTTACGGCGCGAAGGCTTGTTTGCTGTCGTGGCTGCCGTTGGTGGGTGACCCGCTGTGCGCGGTGGCCGGCTGGTTGAGGCTGCCGTTTTGGCCCTGCGTTTTGTACATGGCGATCGGCAAATTCGCCCGCTACCTGACGATGACAGCCGCGCTGCTGTGGTTCTTTCCGGGCGCGACTTGAGCGCGGCTGAAGCGGTGACAATCGGCTGCTGTCCACCCGGCCTGTGCCCGACTTTCGACTATGTACGCCTTGTATGAAGACGCCGGAAAATTCCACGCCGGACGCGTGATGTCCGAGGCTGACAGCTCGTTGCAAATCGAGCTCGATTCAGGCAAGCGCGTGAAGGTCAAAGCAGCGAACGTGCTGTTGAAATTCGAGCAGCCGCAGCCGGCCGAATTGATCGCCAAGGCGCACGTTCTGGCGCGCGACATCGACCTCGACCTGGCCTGGGAATGCGCCTCGGACGACGAATTCGGCTTCGCTGATTTGGCCCGCGATTACTTCGATGCCAAAGCCGGCGTCGCCCACCAGGCCGCAGCTCTTTTTCGGTTGTTCGACGCGCCGCATTACTTTCGCCGCCTGGGCAAAGGCAATTTCAAACGCGCGCCCGAAGACATCGTCAAAGCCGCGCTGCTCGGCATCGAACGTAAAAAGCAAGTCGCCGCGCAAATTGACAGTTGGGCCGCGGAGCTGGTTGCGGGTGGCTGCCCAGCGCCAGTGCGCGATCAGCTGTACAAAATTTTGTTCAAGCCCGACAAGAACGGCGCGGAATACAAAGCCGTGGTCGAGGCGGCCAAGCGCGCGCAAAAAGCGCCGCTCGATTTGCTGACCGCTGCCGGTGCGATCGACTCGCCATACCAATTCCACTGGAAGCGCTTTTTGTTTGAGCATTTCCCGAAAGGCACCGGCTTTGCCGCACTCGATGCGCCTGCCGTCAAAGACGCGCTGCCGTTGTCGCCGGTGCGGGCGTTTTCGATCGACGATTCGCAAACCACCGAAATCGACGACGCGCTGTCGGTGCAAGGCCTGGGCAGCGGCACAGTGGTGTTCGGCGTGCACATCGCCGCACCTGGCTTGGCGATTGCACCCGACAGCGCGATCGACCACACGGCACGTGACCGGTTTTCCACCGTCTACATGCCGGGCCACAAATTGACGATGCTGCCCGATGAGGTGGTGCAGGCCTACACGCTGATGGCCGGGCGCGACTGCCCTTCGGTGTCGCTGTATGTCACGCTGAACGAGGCGACGCTTGCGGTCATTGCGACCGAGACGCGGCTGGACAAGGTGCCGATTGCCGCCAACCTGCGACACGACCAACTCGACGACGTGATCACCGAAGCCACGCTTACGGGTGAGTCGCCGGCGACCTACGAATTTGCTGATGAATTGGCTTTCGCCTACCGCTTGGCCAAGCACCTGAAAGCTGCGCGTGAGGTGGTGCGCGGCAAGCCCGAAAACTTCAACCGGCCCGACTATGCGTTCAAGCTGGAGCCGGCCCACGGTGTCGACAAACCGACTGAACCGCGCGGTGACGAACGGGTGGCGATCAGCACGCGGTTGCGCGGCTCGTCGCTCGACCTGATCGTGGCCGAAGCGATGATTTTGGCCAACAGCACCTGGGGCGGCTGGATCGCTGAGAACGGGGTGCCAGGTATTTACCGCAGCCAGGCCAGCATGGCACCAGGCGTGAAAGTGCGCATGGGCACCAAGCCTGCGCCGCATGCGGGCATGGGCGTGGCGCAGTACACCTGGGCCACTTCACCACTGCGGCGTTATGTGGATTTGGTCAACCAGTGGCAAATCATTGCGTGTGCCAAGCACGGCCGCACGGCAGCGTTGGCCGCACCGTTCAAACCGAAAGACACCGCGCTGTTCGCCATCATTTCGGGCTTCGATGCGGCCTACAGCGCTTACAACGGCTTCCAGTCGGCGATCGAACGCTATTGGGCTTTGAAGTATCTGGAGCAAGAAGGCATCACCGAACTCGACGCGGCGGTCATGAAAGACGGCCTGGTGCGTACCGAGTCGTTGCCGCTGGTCTTCAAGGCACTCGGTGCCGAGGCGTTGCCACGCGGCGCGCGGGTACGCGTGCGCATCACCGGTTGCGATTTGCTGACGTTGGATGCGCATGCCAATGTGATCGCACGGCTCGATGAGGTGCTGGCGGCGACCACCGCGCAATCGGCTGCAGCCGGTGACCCCGCGGACAGCACCACCGATGACAGCTGCGACAAAGCCAGCGACGAAGCCAGCGACAACAGCGACGACGACGACGACAGCGCGGGCCCGCTGACGCTGGCCATCGACATGCACGATGCAGCTACCTCGACCACCGACAGCAGCCCGGCGGATGCCGCGGCAGTGTCCTGACGGCGCGCGCCGGCAAAGCACTGCATGGCCGGCAAGCTGTCTGCGATGTCGATCGCGCTGATGGTGTCGGCCGTCGTGCACGTGGCGTTGTTGACGGTGCGCTTCGTCCAGCCCGACAGCTTCAATCGCATTTTCGAGGACACCCCACTCGACGTGATTTTGGTCAACTCGCGCTCGGACAAGGCGCCAGAAAAGGCCCAGGCTATTGCGCAGGCCACGCTGGCCGGTGGCGGCGAGGCAAACCACGGACGCGCCACCTCGCCGCTGTTGCCGTCGCCGATCACCGAACTCGGCGACGCCGATGACGAGTCGCTGAAACAAATCGAACAGATGCAAGAAACCCAGCTGCAGCTGCTGGCCATGGTGCGCCGTGAACTCGCGCTGATGCCTGCGCCCGAGCCGGTGCACGATGAAGGCTCGGTGAACGAACGGGCGCAAGAAGAACGCCGTCGACAGTTGCTGGAACAGTTGGCTGAAATCGAAAAGCGCGTCAACGAAGAAAACGCGCGCCCGAAAAAACGCTACATCAGCCCGGCCACCAAAGAAGCTGCGTATGCGCAGTACTACGACCAGCTGCGCCGAAAAATCGAAGACCGCGGCACGCGCAACTTTCCTGAACAAGGCGGGCGCAAGTTGTACGGCGAGCTGACGATCAACGTGACGATCGATGCCGCAGGCCGGGTGGTGGAAACCGAAATCGTGCGCGCCTCGACCTCGCGGGTGCTCGACCGCCAGGCGATTGCCATCGTCAAAGCGGCCGCGCCATTCGGTTTGTTCACGCCGACGATGCATGCCAAAGCCGATCAACTGGTGGTGACCTCCAAGTTCCGCTTCACCCGCGAAGACGGCCTGGAAACTACCTTGCAAGGCCCTGCCCGCTGATGCAAGCCCAGCTGCCAGCCGATCCGTTGAACCCGCAGTGCGCAGCGGCCCGTCCTGTCACTGGGGTGGACCACTATGTCGTCACCGGCAACCCGGTGGCGCACAGCCAGTCGCCTTTCATCCACGCGATGTTTGCGCAGGCCACTGGCCATGCGGTGCGCTACGGCCGGCTGTTGTGCGCCGATGCCAGCGACGCGGGCTACAGCGGCGCGGTGCGTGGCTTCGCGGCATCTACCAACGGGTCGGTGGGCGACTTCGACACCTTCGACCACCTCTGCGCTGCGACCGATGCGACACCACGTGGTCGGGCCGGCCCGGCGCGCGGTTGCAACATCACGGTGCCGTTCAAATTCGTGGCCTTCCGACTCGGCGCACGGCGCAGCGAGCGCGCCACCTTGGCGTTGGCCGCCAACGTGCTGCGCTTCGACGCCGACGGCTGGTTGGCCGACAACACCGACGGTGCCGGATTGGTGCGCGACATCGAGCACCACGCGGCCACGCCGCTGGCAAACCGCCGGGTGCTGTTGATAGGCGCGGGCGGCGCAGCGGCCGGTGCGTTGGGGCCGCTGCTCGCAGCGCGCCCTGCGGTGCTGGTGCTGTGCAACCGCACGCCCGGCAAAGCGCAGTCGCTGGCCGCGCGCCATGCCGCCTGGGCAGCTGCGCACGGTGCCGATTTGCGGGTGGCACCAATCGACCAACCTGGCAGCGGATTCGACGTGGTCGTGAACGCCAGCGCCAGCAGCTTGCACTGCGCCAGCGTGCCGGTACCCGCCAGCGCGTTGCGCGAAGGCTGTCTTGCGCTGGACATGATGTACGGCGACGCGGCGCGGCCATTCATCGAGTGGGCGGCAGCGCACGGCGCACGCGGTCGCGATGGCCTGGGCATGTTGGTCGAGCAAGCGGCTGAAGCATTTTTTGTTTGGCGCGGCGTGCGGCCACCCACCGAACCGGTGCTTGCCGCGTTGCGGCAGCGGCTGACCCGCGCGTCGACCGGGGGCGCAGCGTGACGCTCGCGGCTGCTGCCGGTGGGCGATCGGCCTGGGCCTTGGTCCGTCGTTTTGCCGCACTGCTGGCGGTGTGCGCGGTGGCGCTGCAACTGTGTTTTGCGCTGCGCATTGCGCTGATGGCACTGGTCGATCCGCAATCGACCAGCTTTCAACGCTCTGAAATGTGGCGCATGGCGACGCAGCAACATCGGCTGGCGTGGCAACAACAGTGGGTCGCCGGCCCGCAAATCAGCGCGCACCTGAAGCGCGCGGTGATCGCCTCGGAGGACACCGGTTTCACCGAGCACAACGGCGTCGAATGGGACGCGTTGGAGCGGGCCTGGCAACGCAACCAAAAGGCCAGCACGCAGGCCGAAAAAATCAACCAACGCGTGGAGGATCGGGCCGCCAGAGACCAAACGCAGCCCGTGCCGCACGGATCGACGCAAGACACTGCGCACGCACCGGCACAAAAAACCGCGCGTGCGATTAAGGTGCGCGCACCGGTCGAACCCAAGGTCATCGGCGGCTCGACCATCACCCAGCAACTGGCGAAAAATTTGTTCTTGTCGGGCGAGCGCAACCTGCCTCGCAAGGCACAAGAATTTCTCATCACCTTGATGCTGGAAGCGTTGCTCGACAAGCCGCGCATTCTGGAGATCTACCTCAACAGCGTCGAATGGGGCGAAGGCGTGTTCGGCGCGCAGGCCGCTGCCGAGCACTACTTCCGCAGCTCGGCAGCGCAGCTATCGCCTGCCGCGGCGGCGCGGTTGGCGGTGATGCTGCCGGCACCGAAACGCTTTGAAAAAAGACCCGATTCGCCTTACGTGTTGAACCGCGCTTCCAGAATCGCGGCGCGTATGGGCGCAGTGGACTTGCCATGAAAGGCGTCGCGGCGCAGTTCGCGTCAACCCTGCCTGACGCTGCCCGCCAAGCGGAAACCAGAGCCAACCATGTCGTCTGCATTGACCGCTGAAATTGCCGCTACCGCCGCCAGGCTGGTGGTCGAAGAGGGCATGGAGTACGGCCCCGCCAAACGGCGCGCCGCGCAAACGCTGGGCAAGCGCAGCACCCGCGCGGCCGACCTGCCCGACAACCATCTGGTCGAAGACGAAGTGCGCGCCTACCTGGCTTTGTTTTGCGCCGACACCCAACCCGCTGAGCTGGCGGCGATGCGCGAGGTGGCGGCGCACTGGATGCAACGGCTGGCCGAGTTTCGCCCGCATCTCACCGGTGCCGTCTGGCGCGGCACCGCCACCCGCCTCAACAGCGTGCACCTGCAGCTGTTTTGCGACGACTCGAAAAGTGCCGAGATATCGATGCTCAACCAGGGCATCGCGTTTGACATCGGCAGCACTGCCGGGCCGCGTAACCTGCCGGTCGATGTGCTGAGTGTCAGCAGCATGAGCCAGGCGTTGGGAGAAAGCGTGACGGTGTTCCTGACGGTGCTCGACCACGACGATTTACGCGGCGCGCTCAAGCTCGACGCCAGCGGATACACGCAGCGCGGCGACCTGGTCGCGCTGCGCCGCTTGATGGCGTCGAGCGCATGACGCGGCGTCACTGGTTGCTCGGAGCAGCAGCGGTGGTCGCTGCGGCGGCCGGTGCCGGGGTCGCCTGGAAGCGTGCGCAGCCGGATGCTGCGGCCGCCGCCGGCAACCCGCTGGACGCAGATTTTTGGGCGCTCAAATTCGAGCAGCCGGCCGGTGGCGAGTTGGCGGTAGCGGGCTTGCGCGGCACGCCGCTGCTGATCAACTTCTGGGCAACCTGGTGCCCACCGTGCGTCAAAGAAATGCCCATGCTCAACGCGTTCTATCGCGAACACCACCCGCACGGCTGGCAGGTGTTGGGCCTGGCGATCGACAGCCCGACACCGGTGCGCGAATTCCTCACGCTGCGACCGGTCGCGTTTCCGATCGGTTTGGCAGGCCTGATCGGCACCGAACTCAGCCGCACGCTGGGCAACCCCGACGGCAGCCTGCCCTACACCGTGGTGGTGGGCCGCGACGGGCGGGTAAGCGACCGCAAGCAAGGCGCGCTGGAAGCTGCAGACTTGTCGCGGTGGGCGCAGCAGGCCCGCCGCTGATCCGCGATCGGGTCGACTGGAACGGCGCGCACCAAAGCGCTGGCGTTGCAGCCTGGCGCGCCGGCGATCAACGCGTTAATTTCAATCAAATGCACGCCAACGGCATGCAAAACGCATAAACTTCAGATTCCGCTATTTTTTGACCGAACGCTTCAGATGTTCGCCACCGCCCGCCCATGCAAATTCTTGTGCTCCACGGTCCAAATCTGAATCTACTCGGCATGCGCGAGCCGAGTGTGTATGGAGCTGACACGTTGGACCAAATAAATGCAGATCTCGTACGAATAGCAGCAGATGCGGGCGCTACGCTGCAAAGCTTTCAAAGCAACCACGAAGGCGCGTTGATCGACCGGGTGCAAGCGGCCCGCCACGACGGCACCCGATTCATCCTCATCAACCCGGCTGGATTGACGCATACCAGCGTGGGCCTGCGCGATGCGTTGGCTGCGGTGGCACTGCCGTTCATCGAGGTGCACCTGTCGAACATCCACCAGCGCGAGCCGTTTCGCCACCACTCGTACTTTTCAGCACTGGCGGTCGGCGTGATTTGCGGCTTGGGTGCCAACGGCTACCGGCTGGCACTGACACACGCGCTGGCAATTGCTACACCTGCCTCTTTGCCCTGACATTTTTTGCCTGACCCACACAGTCGACCCCGCCTGCGCACCTGGCAGCGCCGCGACCAACCAGCAGCCGCGCCAGCCCGCTTGCGCTGTTGCGGTGCCCCACGCTGCCGCCGTACCTATCCAGCCCCCTTGCTTGGAGACTTCGCATGGACTTACGCAAACTCAAAACGCTGATCGATCTGGTGTCCGAATCGAACATTTCTGAGCTCGAAATCACCGAGGCCGACGGCAAGGTGCGCATTGTCAAAGCCGATCCACACGCGATTGCGCCACCGACGTTGGCAACTGCCGCAGCGCGCCATGCGGTGACGGATGCGCTGCCTGCAAACGCCGCCATCGAAGATGCTGCGCCGGCGGGCCATGTGGTCAAGTCACCCATGGTGGGTACGTTCTACCGTTCGGCCAGCCCAGGCGGTAAAGCGCTGGTCGATGTCGGCTCCGACGTAAAAGAAGGTGAGGCGGTTTGCATCATCGAAGCCATGAAGATCATGAATGAGATCGAGGCCGACACCTCAGGCAAGGTCACGCGCATCTTGTGTGAAAACGGCCAGGCCGTTGAGTTCGGCCAGCCGCTGTTCATCGTTGAATGACCCGACCAAGCGGACGCCCGATGCTGAAGAAAATTGAAATGCCCGCTCGAGGCGACCACGCCGCAGGCGCAGCGGCGCAGCCAAATAGCCCGGCGAGCGCAGCTCGCTTGGGCGATTGAGCCGAGGCACCATGTTCAAAAAAATACTGATTGCTAACCGAGGCGAGATCGCCCTGCGCATCCAGCGCGCCTGCCGCGAGCTCGGCATCAAATCGGTGGTGGTTTATTCCGAAGCCGACCGCGACGCGAAGTACGTGAAGCTGGCCGACGAGGCGGTGTGCATAGGCCCTGCCGCCTCCGCACTGAGCTACCTCAACATGCCAGCCATCATCGCCACGGCCGAGGTCACCGACGCCGAAGCCATCCACCCCGGCTACGGTTTTCTGTCGGAGAACGCAGACTTCGCTGAACGCGTCGAGCGCAGCGGCTTCACATTCATCGGCCCCACGCCCGAATGCATCCGCCAGATGGGCGACAAGGTGTCGGCCAAGCAGGCCATGATCAAGTCGGGGGTGCCGTGTGTACCCGGTGGCGACGGCGCGTTAGGCGAAGATCCGCGCGAAATCGTCAAGGCCGCACGCGCGATCGGCTACCCGGTGATCATCAAAGCGGCGGGCGGCGGCGGCGGGCGTGGCATGCGGGTGGTACACACCGAAGCCGCGCTGTTGCACGCGGTACAAACCACGCGCGCTGAAGCCGGTGCGGCCTTCGGCAATCCGTCGGTCTACATGGAAAAGTTTTTGCAAAACCCGCGGCACATTGAAATCCAGGTGCTGGCTGATCAGCACCGCAATGCGGTATGGCTGGGCGACCGCGACTGCTCGATGCAGCGGCGCCACCAAAAAATCATTGAAGAAGCGCCGGCACCGGGCATTCCACGCCGCGTCATCGAACGCATAGGCGAACGCTGCGCTGCGGCGTGCAAAAAAATCAACTACCGCGGCGCAGGTACGTTCGAGTTTTTGTACGAAGACGGCGAGTTCTTTTTTATTGAAATGAACACCCGTATCCAAGTCGAGCACCCGGTCACTGAATTGGTGACTGGCATCGACCTGGTGCAAATGCAGATCCGCGTGGCCGCGATGGAAAAGCTGCCGTTCACCCAACGGCAAATCGCCACGCGTGGGCACTCGATCGAATGCCGCATCAACGCCGAAGACCCCTACAAATTCACCCCCTCACCCGGCCGCATCACGACCTGGCACCCACCGGGTGGGCCCGGCGTGCGGGTGGATTCACACGTCTACACCAACTACTTTGTGCCGCCGCACTACGACTCGATGATCGGCAAAATCATCGTGCACGGCGACACGCGCGACCAGGCACTGGCGCGCATGCGCATCGCGCTGTCTGAAACCGTCATCGAAGGCATCTCGACCAACATTCCACTGCACCGCGAGTTGATGGCAGACGCAAAATTTATCGAAGGCGGCACCAACATCCACTACCTCGAGGGCTGGATGAGCGAGCACAAGCGGTGAGCACTGCCGAAGTGACCCGATGGGCCAACTCGGCACGCTGCCATGACGGCGACCGCGGCTGCATCGACATCGACATCGACATCGCGACCTGACATGGTCGAGTTGCTGCTGCTGTGCCCGCTGGACGAAGCCGAGTCGGTGTCTGATGTGCTGATGGACGAACTGGCGGCGCTGTCGGTATCGGTTGAAGACGCCGATG
>JAYUGJ010000022.1:0-2382 GCA_043738425.1 Burkholderiales bacterium | reverse complement strand
GCCTGATGCGCCGCAAGGCTGACAGAGCCTGATACCGACATTCGTCTTCCAGCCCTGCGGGGTTCAAATTGAAAGCCGGGATCGATTCCCGGCTTTTTTTGTCCGCTGTTTTTTGACGGCCATGACGACAATATCAGACGGCTAATCTGCTGCGACAATTCCGCCATGACCACCCCGACACAACAAGGCGGCAACTACGCCCCGTTGCAAAACGACACCTTCATCCGCGCCTGCCTGCGCCAAGCCACGCCCCACACACCCGTTTGGCTGATGCGTCAAGCAGGCCGCTATTTGCCTGAGTACAAAGCCGCGCGGGCCAAAGCCGGCAGTTTCATGGGGCTGGCCACCAACACCGATTACGCGACCGAAGTCACGCTGCAACCGCTCGAGCGATATGCCCTCGACGCGGCTATTTTGTTCAGCGATATCTTGACCGTGCCCGACGCGATGGGCCTGGGTCTGAGCTTCGCGCTCGGCGAGGGCCCGAAATTCGCACATCCGGTGCGTGACGAGGCTGCGGTGGCCCGGCTCGCGGTGCCCGACATGGACAAGCTGCGCTATGTGTTCGATGCGGTCACCTCGATCCGCAAAGCGCTCAACGGCCGCGTGCCGCTGATCGGTTTTTCGGGCAGCCCGTGGACGCTGGCTTGCTACATGGTCGAAGGCGCGGGCTCAGACGATTACCGGCTCGTCAAAACCATGCTGTACAGCCGCCCTGATTTGATGCACCGCATGCTGGCGATCAATGCCGATGCGGTGGCGCTGTACCTGAACACACAAATCGAAGCCGGCGCGCAAGCCGTCATGGTGTTCGACAGCTGGGGCGGCGTGCTCGCCGACGGCGCGTTTCAAGAATTCAGCCTGGCCTACACCCAGCGCGTGCTGCAAAAGTTGATCAAGGTGCACGACGGCCAACGCATCCCGCACATTGTTTTCACCAAAGGCGGCGGGCTGTGGCTGGAGGAAATGGCCGCCCGCGTGGGCGACAGCGGCCCCGATGTACTGGGCCTCGACTGGAACATCAACCTGGCGTCGGCGCGTGCGCGGGTCGGCGGTCGGGTGGCACTGCAAGGCAACCTCGACCCGAACGTGCTGTTCGCCAACCCCGAACAAATTCGCGCGCAGGTGGTGAAAACGCTCGACAGCTTTGGCGCTCCGGGTGTGCCGGTGAACGGCGTGGTCGACAGCCACATCTTCAATCTCGGGCATGGCATCAGCCAGCACACCCCGCCCGAGAGCGTCAGCGTGCTGGTCGACGCAGTGCATGCGCATTCGCGTGCCATGCGCCAACGCGGCTGAGGTCGATCTCGCTTTTGACCTCGTGGGCGTCGCCCTTGGCAGCCGTTCGGGCGGCATAGGCCGGGTCTCGCCCCCTGGCACCCTCGTTGGCGAGTCCGTCGGCTCTGCAAACCGCGCCCCACGCAAGGCAATCGGTGCGCTATCGCACACCGGTTACCGCCGGTATCGGTCGTTCTCGTGCGTTGATCTGGCGGTGAGTGAGTGCTCAGGGATTGACTTATCCCCATTTCTTGCAGTAGCCAAAGCGATGCAGTGATCTGCGGCGGCGCAGCACGAATATTTATTTAATCTGCGCTAAGTCATTGATTTAACTGGGTCTCAACGAATGGCTAGAAAGTAGGCAACATGTCGCCCAGCCCCGTAAATACGCGTTCTAGCGCCTGCCCACGGCAGTTGCCCACACAGTTATCCACAAAATTGGTGGACAGGTCAAAAAGCACTGACATATCAGTGACTTATACGGTTTGTCTGAGAAAAGCGTGAGCTTCACCGCTTAAACGGGTGGTTGACAACCATGGTTGAAATGGTGGCGCTTCCTGTGTCGCTTCCTGCGTCGCTTCGTATCGCGCTTCGTGTGGCAGTCGACACCCCGCAGCACACCGCGCTGCGGGGTCCATTGGGTTATTCGGCCGACGCAGACCTTGCGCCCGGCACGCTGGTGCGGGTGCCGTTGGGTAGGCGCGAGGTAGCCGGCGTGGTGTGGCCTGGCGATGCGCCAGCGGCCGACCCTTCGATTGCGTTGAAACCGATACAACACGCGCTGACATCGCTGCCACCGCTCGGTGTGGCGTGGTGCCAGCTGGTTGAATTCACCGCCGCGTATTACCAGCGTGGCATTGGCGAAGTGGCCTTGTCGGTGCTGCCACCCGAGCTGCGCAAGCTCGACGATGCGCAGCTGCGGCAACGCGTCAAGCGGCTGCACAAGGCGCTGGCGGTCGTGCCTGCCGAGGTCAAGGCCGGGGCCGAGCTGGGCCCCGATCCGGTGGCCGACCCGGCGGCGCCGCCCGCGCTCGACGCTGCACAAAGCCAGGTGTTGGCCGAACTGGACGCGGTACAGCAACTTGCCCAGACGCAGTCGCTCGC
>JAYUGJ010000021.1:0-29911 GCA_043738425.1 Burkholderiales bacterium | reverse complement strand
GCCGTCCACGTCGGCGTCGGTCATGATGATGATGCGGTGGTAGCGCAGCTTGTCGGGGTTGAAGTCGTCGCCGCCCATGCCTTTGCCGATGCCGGTGCCCAAAGCGGTAATCAGCGTCAATATTTCGTTGCTGGTCAGCAGCTTTTCGTAACGCGCTTTTTCGACGTTCAAAATCTTGCCGCGCAACGGCAATATCGCTTGGAACTTGCGATCGCGGCCTTGCTTGGCCGAGCCGCCGGCCGAGTCGCCCTCGACGATATAAATCTCGCACAGCGCCGGGTCTTTTTCCTGGCAGTCGGCCAGCTTGCCGGGCAACCCCATGCCGTCGAGCACGCCTTTGCGGCGCGTCATCTCGCGGGCTTTGCGGGCAGCTTCGCGGGCGCGCGCGGCGTCGACGATTTTGCTGACGATGATCTTTGCGTCGGTTGGGTTTTCCAACAGATAGTCAGTCAGCGCCTTGCTCACTACGTCTTCGACCGGGCCGCGCACTTCGCTCGACACCAGCTTGTCTTTGGTCTGGCTGCTGAACTTCGGCTCGGGCACTTTGACGCTCAACACGCAGCACAAACCTTCGCGCATGTCGTCGCCGGTGACTTCGACCTTGGCTCTTTTCGCAACCTCGGAGTCGTCGATGTATTTGTTGATGACGCGCGTCATGGCAGCGCGCAAGCCCGTCAGATGGGTGCCGCCATCACGTTGCGGGATGTTGTTGGTGAAGCACAGCACGTTCTCGCTGTAGCCGTCGTTCCACTGCATTGCCACGTCGGTGGTGATGGTGGTGTTCTGGTCGCTTTGCTTTTCACCGACCGCGCCGAAAATCGTCGGGTGCAGCACTTTCTTGCCGGTGTTGACGTACTGCACGAAGCCTTTGACGCCGCCGGCAAAGGCGAAGATGTCTTCTTTGTTGTTGCGCTCATCGACCAGCCGGATCTTCACGCCGTTGTTCAGAAAACTCAGCTCGCGCAGCTTTTTCGCGATGATGTCGTAGTGGAAATCGATGTTCGAAAAGATTTCCAGATCGGGCAGAAAGTGAACTTCGGTGCCGCGCTTTTCGGTGTCGCCGGTGATACGCAGTGGCGACACCTCAAAGCCGTCGCGTACCTCGATCAAGCGGTCTTGCGGAATGCCTTGCTTGAACTCCATCAGGTGCGTCTTGCCGTCACGGCGCACCGTCAGCCGCAACCACTTGCTCAACCCGTTGACGCAACTGACGCCCACGCCGTGCAGCCCGCCTGAGACCTTGTAGCTGTTTTGGTTGAACTTGCCACCTGCGTGCAGTTCGGTCAGCGCAATCTCGGCGGCACTGCGCTTAGGCTCATGCTTGTCGTCCATCTTCACGCCGGTCGGTATGCCGCGGCCGTTATCCGTGACGCTGATCGAGTTATCGGAGTGGATCGTCACCACGATGTCGTCGCAATGCCCGGCGAGGGATTCGTCGATCGAGTTGTCGACCACCTCGAACACCAGGTGATGCAAACCGGTGCCGTCCGAGGTGTCGCCGATGTACATGCCGGGGCGTTTACGCACCGCTTCCAGGCCTTCAAGAATTTGGATACTTCCCTCGCCGTAGGCTGCGCTGTGGGCGGCGTCGTCTGCCGCTTTGGCGGTTTTTCTATCAGCGTCGTCTGACGGGTTGGTTGCCATGTCTTTGGAGTCGTTCATCGATTGCTAGCTCGCGGTTCACTGGGCTGCCGGCGCAGCCCACCAGGTCAAAAAAATTGTGCTGGCACGAGGACAGTTGCCCGACTGCGCCGCGGCCATGCAGCCGCTATATGCGCATCGGCATCACGACATACTTGAAACCGGCCTGCTCAGGCACGGTGATCAACACGCTGGAGTTGGTGTCTTGCAATTCCAGCGTGATCATTTCGGCGTCCATGTTGGCCAACGCATCCATCAGGTAAGTAACGTTGAACCCGATCTCGATTTCGTCGCCGCTGTAATCGATCTCGAGCTCTTCTTTGGCCTCTTCTTGTTCTGCGTTGCTCGATGAAATGCGCAACACGCCGGGCTCGATGTTGACCCGCACGCCTTTGAACTTTTCGCTGGTCAAAATGGCCGCGCGCTGCAGGCTCGACAACAAAGGCACCCGGCCCAAGGTGACCAGGTTTTTGTGGTTTTTAGGAATCACCCGGTTGTAGTCAGGGAACTTCCCTTCCACCAATTTGGTGACGAATTCCATGCCGCTGAAATTGAACTTGGCTTGATTACCTGCAAATCGCAGCTCAATGGTTTGGTCAGCGCCGGCTTTATCGTCTTTCAACAGCCGCTGCAACTCGAGCACGGTTTTGCGCGGCAGGATGACTTCTTGTTTCGGGATTTCAGTGTCTAGCGTTGCCTGCGCCAGCGCCAGCCGGTGGCCGTCGGTCGCTACCAGCGTGAGGTTGGTGCCCTCCGCAATGAACAAAATTCCGTTCAGGTAGTACCGAATATCGTGCACCGCCATCGCAAAGTGCACCTGGTTGATCAGAGTTTTCAACGTGCTCTGCGGCACCTTGAACATCACACCGAAGTCGACCGCTTCTTGCACCAACGGAAAGTCATCGCTGGGCATGGTCTGCAGCGTGAATCTGCTTTTCCCGCCTTGCAATGTCAGCTTGTTTTGATTCGAACTCAGTGTGACTGACTGATCCGCAGGCAGCGACCGCAAGATATCGATCAGCTTGCGCGCGCCGACGGTGGTCGCGAATGAACTGGCATCGCCTTCGAACGTCGAGGAAGTGCGAACTTGAATTTCCAGGTCCGAGGTGGTGAATTCCACTTGCTCGCCTGTTTTGCGTAGCAACACGTTGGCCAAGATAGGCAGCGTGTGGCGGCGCTCCACGATTCCCGCTACGGATTGCAACGCACTCAATAATTTTTCCTGCGCTGTTTTTAAGACAATCATGTGAGACTCTCAAATTAGCCGTAGTAGTAGGGCGTGCGGTTTCCTGGGCACAAGTGCATTTTCTTCTAACGCATCAACGACTTAGAGCATTTGAAACGCTGTGTACTTCAACCCCTGAGCGGCGGGAGTCATACACAACAACTTCGGTTCGAACATTGAAGCAGTGGATAACTCGATTTTTCGATGCCTTTCGTCCACAGCTTTATGCCTTGACAGCGTGGGTTCTTTTGAGACGAATAACGTCGTATTCGGATCGACCATGTCAGCCTTTCAAAGTCTGCTCAAGCACGTGCAGCTGCTGGTTCAACTCGGTATTTTTTTGGCGTTCCGCTGAAATTTTGCGTACCGCGTGCAGCACCGTGGTGTGGTCTCGGCCGCCAAACAAATCGCCTATTTCTGGCAGACTTTTTTGCGTCATTTCTTTAGCCAGATACATCGCGATTTGTCGAGGCCGGGCAATGCTGGCTGGGCGCTTTTTGGAATACATGTCGGCGATCTTGATCTTGTAAAAATCGGCGACCGTCTTTTGAATGTTCTCGACGCCGACCTGTCGGTTTTGAATCGACAGCAAATCTTTCAGCGCGTCGCGGGCCAAGGCGATGCTGATTTCTTTCTGACTGAAACGCGAATACGCCAATATCTTGCGCAGCGCACCTTCCAATTCACGCACATTGGCGCGCACGTTTTTGGCTACAAAAAAGGCGACATCCTCTGGCATGGCGACGGCTTCGGCTTCGGCCTTGCGGAGCAAGATAGCGACACGCATTTCGAGCTCGGGCGGCTCGATGGCAACCGTTAACCCGGCTTCAAAGCGCGATGTCAAACGTTCGTCGATGTCGACCAAACCTTTAGGGTAAGTGTCGCTGGTCATGATGATGTGCGCACGCTTGGCCAGCAGGGCCTCGAAGGCGTTGAAAAACTCTTCCTGGGTGCGTTCTTTACCTGCAAAAAACTGCACATCGTCGATCAGCAACAAGTCGAGTGAGTGGTACTTGGCCTTGAGTTCGTCGAAGGTTTTGCGCTGGTAGTTTTTCACCACGTCGGTGATGAATTGTTCCGCGTGTAAATACAACACGCGCGCGGCCGGCCGGTCCGCCAGCAATGCGTTGCCCACTGCGTTCATCAGGTGGGTTTTGCCCAAACCCACGCCGCCGTAAATGAACAACGGGTTGTACATCTGGCCAGGCGCGCCTGCGACGTGCAGTGCGGCGGTGCGCGCCATGTCGTTGGCCCGTCCTGGGACCAGGTTGGAAAACGTCAACCCCAGATTCAGTCGATGCCGCGTGACGACTGGTTCGTGGCCGAACGCCGGTGTCGGTGTCGCTGGCTGCGTTTTGCCAATGGATAACCGTGACGAATCGAGCGGCGTGAGCAGCACGCCAGGCGCGGCGGTGTGCTGCAGTGGCATCGCGCGATCAGCGGTGGGTGCCAGACGATGGGCGAGGGTATCGCGCGGCGCAAGGCTGATTTCCAGCCGCACTGGTTTGCCCGCCAGCTCGGACAGCAGCGCTTCGATACGGCCACCATACTGATTGCGTATCCAGTCCAGTTTGAACCGGTTGGGCACCTGCAAACAAACGACGGTTCCTTGACCGGTTTCCGACAAGTCCGCCGCTGGCAGCGGGCGTATCCAGGTGTTGAATTGTTGCTCGGGCAACTCGGCAGCCAATCGCTCACAACCACGTTGCCACAGGTCATCCGTCATGTTGTGCAAAACCGCGCGTTGAAGACCCCGAAGTGTACGCGAAAAGACCGCGAAAGCGCGAGTTATCCACAGCTTGCTTTGACAAATGGCAGACGGCTCTTGCGTGGGTGAACTGACGCTGCCGCCGCGCAGCCCATACGTGCCGTCGGCAGCCGCAGTTCTCGCGCCTGCGCAGCGAGCGCCACGCGCAGGGTCACAAGTCAGCACTGCCAGGTCAGGGGTGGCTGCTGGATTGCGTACGGTCTCAAAGCGCGCCGAAAGCGAGCAGCGCCGACGGTGCGTGCAAGCACTTGTGGGTTGCTGAGGTAATGCCGTGAGGCTGCGAATGTTTGCGGTGCCTTTGACGAGCGGCACCATTCTTGGTTTAATCCGCGGTTGCCCGGTTGCAAGCGTTATGCACCGTCAATGCATTACGCCGTTACATCGCGCGCCGATGTGCTTGGCTGCTGGTTGATATCAGCGAAGCGGCGGGGCATTGAAAGATCAGCGTCTCGGCAGCCATGCGTTGGCGGCCGACCAGCCGCTGAAACCGTCGTCGCCATTTTTTCAATCTGCAGCCTGCGCACCCGCCAGCGGTGCGCAAATTTATTGGATCCGCTATGAAACGCACCTATCAAGCTTCGAAAACCCGTCGCGCTCGCACGCATGGCTTCCTGGTCCGCATGAAGACCCGCGGCGGTCGCGCCATCATCAACGCACGCCGGGCGAAGGGCCGCAAACGCCTTGCCGTCTAACGTCAGACAGGAAAGCACGGCAGCCGACGAACCGACGTTTGTTCGGTGTGCGCCGTGTTTGAAGTGATCGCCCAGGCAGCCGATTTCAGCCGCGTTCTCAACGCTCCTTGCCGAGCGCGCACAGCCCACTTCGCGGTGCACTACCTCGCGAAGCCGCCGGGCACCAGGCCGCCAGCCAACGCGGCGGTGTCGGGCGTGCAGCAAAACGGCGAAGCGGCGCCAATCAATGCAACTCTTGCGCACGATGAAACCGAACCCGCAGGTGTGTGGCTGGGGTTGGTGGTACCGAAGCGGCATGCTCGCAAGGCGGTAACGCGGTCGCTGTTGAAGCGGCGTATACGCAACGCTTTTTCCGACAAGCCAGATTGGGCGCGTGGGATGTGGGTTGTTCGATTGCGGACTTCCTTTGCTCGCACCGAATTCACCAGCGCGGCGTCGGACAAATTGAGCGTTGCAGTGACCGACGAGTTGAGCGTTTTGATGACCGCAGCCGCGCGCGCGCTGCGATGACATCGCGCCCGGCCATGGCAGGCGTAACGCGGCGCATGTTGATCGGTGGCGTGCGGTTGTACCGGTTGATGTTGAGCCCCTGGCTCGGGTCGTCGTGCCGTTTTGCGCCGACGTGTTCGGCCTACGCAATCGAAGCGCTCGAATGTCACGGCGCTGCAGTTGGTAGCTACCTCACCTTGGGGCGGCTGTTGCGATGTCAGCCGTGGTGCCCATGCGGCCTGGACCCGGTTCCCACCCGCCATCCTTTTATTGCTCGGCGCAGTGCCGCCACCCAGCAGGTGGTCACACCCCGCGCCGAGCTCACTGACAAGAAGTTGCCATGACTGAAATGCGTCGCACCGTGCTGTGGGTTATTTTTTCGATGTCGCTGGTGCTGCTGTGGGACGCCTGGAGCGTGCACACCGGACAGCCGTCGTTGTTCGGCGGCTCGAAACCCGCCGCGACTGCAGCCGCCTCTAGTGGCGCGCTGACCGCACCCAGCACGGTACCTTCAGCCACTACTGTGCCGGCTTCTTCGCTACCGATATCGGCAAACGCCGGCGTGGGCGTGGGCGGAGGTGCAGCCGCAGTCGCGGTGGTGCCCAACGCAGCCGCCGAGTCGCAAAAGTTCGGGGTGTCTACCGACATGGTGAAAGCCACGCTCGACAGCCTTGGCGGTACCGTGGTGCGACTGGAGCTGCTTCAGCAAACCGACCACCTCGACCGCAGCAAAAACGTCGTGCTGTTCGATGAGTCGGCAGACCGCTTGTACAAAGCGCAAACCGGGTTGATTGCCGCGCCGGGCAGCGCAGCGATGCCCAACCATGCCACGGTGTACCGGCTGGTGCCTGGCGAACGGGTGTTGAAAGACGGCCAGGACCAACTCCAGGTGCGCTTCGAGTCGCCTGAGGTTGGCGGCGTCACGCTGGCCAAAACCTACACCTTCCAGCGCGGCAGCTATGTGGTGGCTGTCAAGCACGAAGTGCTCAACAACTCGGCCGCGCCGGTGTCGCCGCAGTTGTATTACCAGCTGGTGCGCGACGGCAACGCGCCGGCCGGTGAGTCCAGCTTTTATTTCACCTTCACCGGCCCGGCGGTCTACACCGACGTCGCGAAATTCCAAAAGGTCGAGTTCAAAAACATCGAAAAGCGCGCCCCGACGGACAAGCCAAGCCACCAGGTCGCGGCCGACAACGGCTGGGTCGCGATGGTGCAGCACTATTTCGCTGGCGCGTGGATGCTCGGCGCCAGCGCAGACGACAAGCACCCGCGCGAGTTTTTCACGCGCAAAGTCGACACCAACCAATACGCGGTCGGCATGATCGTGCCGATGGGCACGCTGGCCCCGGGTGCGACGCAGACGATGGAGTCGCGGCTGTTCGCCGGCCCGCAGGAAGAAGACAAGTTGAGCCAACTCGCGCCCGGGCTCGAACTGGTCAAAGATTACGGCTGGCTCACGGTGTTGTCGAAGCCGTTGTTTTGGTTGCTGACGCAGCTGCACAAATTCATCGGCAACTGGGGTTGGGCGATCGTCGGCCTGGTGGTGCTGTTGAAATTAGCTTTTTATTGGCTCAATGCCACCGCCTACAAATCGATGGCGAAGATGAAATCTGTGGGTCCGCGTATCGCAGAGATGCGCGAGCGCTTGAAAGACAAACCACAGCAGATGCAGCAAGAAATGATGCGCATCTACAAGGAAGAAAAAATCAACCCGCTCGGCGGGTGCCTGCCGATCTTCGTGCAGATGCCGTTTTTCATCGCGCTGTACTGGGTGCTGCTGGCCAGCGTCGAAATGCGCAACGCACCATGGATCGGCTGGATCACTGACCTGTCGGCCAAGGACCCGTACTTCATCTTGCCGATCTTGATGACAGGCACCAGCTTGCTGCAAACCTGGCTCAACCCCACGCCGCCGGACCCGATGCAAGCCAAGCTGATGTGGATCATGCCGCTGGCCTTTTCGGTGATGTTCTTTGTGTTCCCGGCCGGCTTGGTGCTGTACTGGTTGACCAACAATATTTTGTCGATTGCGCAGCAATACCTGATCAACAAACGGCTCGGCGTGCTCGGCAAATAGCGGCTGCGGTAGCGCGGCGCGCCGGCCATCCAACGCCGGCTGCAAAAATCAACCGCATGCTGCCGCGCCACCACGACCCCATCGTTGCACTTGCCACCGCGCCGGGTCGCGCGGCAGTCGGCATCGTGCGCTTGTCGGGCCGCGACTTGCAGCCGTTGATCGCGGTGTTGTGCGGCCGGACCCTGGTGGCACGCCAGGCCACGTTGCTGCCATTTCTCGACGCCGGCGGTGCGCCCATCGACCAGGGGTTGGCGATTCACTTTCCCGCGCCGCAGTCGTACACCGGCGAAGACGTACTGGAGCTGCAGGCGCACGGCGGGCCGGTGGTGCTGCAGCTGCTGCTGGCCCGCTGCCTGCAGGCAGCGGCAGTGCATGACGCGACCACCGACCTTGCGGTGCTGGCGGGCCTGCGGTTGGCGTTGCCGGGCGAATTTACCGAGCGCGCCTTCCTCAATAACAAGCTCGATTTGGCGCAGGCCGAAGCCGTCAGTGATTTGATCGACGCCAGCACCGAGGCGGCCGCGCGGTCGGCCAGCCGATCCCTCAGCGGCGCGTTCTCAGCCGATATCGGCGCGCTCGATGAGCAACTGGCGCGACTTCGCATGCTGGTCGAAGCCACCCTTGATTTCCCCGAAGAAGACATCGACTTTCTGCAACAAGCCGACGCCACAGGCCAACTGCGCGCCATCACCACGCAGCTGCAGCGCATCGCCCGCGGCGCGCACCAGGGCGCGCTGCTGCGCGACGGCATCACGGTGGTCATCGCCGGGCAACCGAACGTCGGCAAAAGCTCGCTGCTCAACGCTCTGGCCGGTGCCGAGCTGGCCATCGTGACGCCGATGGCTGGCACCACGCGCGACAAGGTCAGCCAGACGATTCAAATCGAAGGCGTGCCGGTGCATGTGATCGACACCGCCGGTATTCGCGATCTGCACGACGCTGCCGCCGCGCTCGATGCGGTCGAACGCATCGGCATCGAACGCAGTTGGGCCGCCATCGACAGCGCCGATGCCGTGCTTTTTTTGCACGACCTGAGCCAGGCCGCCGATGCCGCGCACACCCTGCGTGACGCCGACATCCGCCGCCAGCTGCCAGCTGCGCTCACGGTCTCGGGTCGGCTGCTGGATGTGCACAACAAGGCCGATTTGCCACCAGTGCTGGCAGGGGGCGAGCCAGGCGTGCTGCCAGGTTTGCAGTTGTCGGCGAAAACCGGCGCAGGCCTCGACGCGTTACGCCGCCGGTTGCTCGAGCTCGCAGGTTGGCACGGGCACGTCGAAGGGGTTTACACCGCCCGCGCCAGGCATATTCATGCGCTGCAGCAAACCGGCCTGCATGTGGATGAGGCCGCACAGCTATTGCAGCGCAGCCCGCCGGCGCTCGACTTGTTGGCAGAGGAACTGCGCCTCGCACAACGCGCACTCGGCAAGATCGTCGGCCAGTCGTCGCCCGACGAATTGCTCGGCGACATATTCAGCCGCTTTTGTATCGGCAAGTAGACCGGTGGCCGCCCGTGGCTTGGCGTCCGCTGCCCGTTGCCCGTTGCTCGTTACCGGTTACTCAGCGTTGCCCGAGGAGTCGACGCTTTTGAACCGAACCATCGCCATCAGTTGGCGTTCTTGCGCTGGGCTGAAGCCGCACTCCACGCTGCGCCGTGAATTCTCGAAGGTGCCGAACAGCAAGTCCCACACCGGCAACCCATAGTTGCTTTGGTGGCGGTCTTTTTCATGGTGCACCCGGTGCATTTCGGGGCGCACGATGAGAAAGCCCAGCCAACGTGGTGTCGTCACGTTGGTGTGCTCCCACACATCGAACAAACCGACCCAAAACGCGGTCCACGCCGCGGCGTCGACACCCAAGCCGAGCAGGCCGTACGACACCCCAGTCACGATCACCAGATTGCCTAAAAAGTCGGTCGGGTGTGCATAAAACGCGGTCACCGCCTGCAGCCGATGGGTGCTGTGGTGAACCTGGTGAAACCACCGCCACAGCGTGTCGCTGTGGTGACGGGCACGGTGCCACCAGTACACAAAAAACGTCACCACCAGGTAAGCCAACAGCCCCTGCAGGTAAGCCGGCAGCGAGGTCAGCGCGGCGCGCAGCGCATGCGGTGGGCGTGCCGCGTTGAGCGCGGGGATCACCGAGTCGAGCCAGGCACCGACCAGCAAGGTGGCGACGATGCCGACCGACGCCAGCACCGACAGCCGAACCACCCAGCCTCGATCCGCCTGGTATGCACGATTCGGCCGCAGCCGCTCGAGCGCCATCAGGCACAGCACGCCGACAGCTGTCAGCAACGGCATGAGTTGGGCAGTCGGCAGGTCCATGGGGCGTGACGATGGGGGGCTGGCGGCGCGCTAATAAAACGCGTCAACCCGGGTCGCACCCATCAGCGGTTCAAGCAGCCGCGCCAGTGGCCCAAAGCCTTCGTAGCGCACGGCTACTTTGTGCGCGTAATTGAAAAACCGCGGCAGGTCGGCGCTGTAGGCCGGTTTGTTGTCGCGGTGTTTGAGGCGACAAAAAATGCCGAGCACTTTGAGGTGACGCTGCAAGCCCATCCATTCAAGCGGCTTCCAGAACTCGCCGAAGTCTGCCGACACCGGCAGGCCGACCTTGCGCGCCTGTTGCCAATAACGGATCGCCCAGTCGAGCTCCTGTTCTTCTTCCCAGCTGATGAACGCATCGCGCAACATCGAGGCCACGTCGTAGGTGATCGGGCCGCGCACCGCGTCTTGGAAGTCAAGGATGCCGGGGTTGGCCAGCACGCCTGCCGCCGCGGGGTCGGCGTCGCACCGCATCAGGTTGCGCGGCATGTAATCGCGGTGCACCGCCACCGTGGGTTGCGCCAGTGCGCTGCGCACCAGCAGGTCGCAGCTGGTGGCCCAGGTGGTTTGCTCTTCGGCGTTCCAGGTGATGCCGAACTCGCGTTGTACGCACCACTCGGGAAACAATGCCAGCTCGCGGCGCAGCAGTGCGTCGTCATAGGACGGCAGGGAGCTGGCGTCGACGCGCTGCTGCCAGACCACCAGCGCAGCCAAGGCGGCGCGCATTAACCGATCTGCGGTGGCGGTGTCCGACATTGCGACCGCCGTTTGCAGCGCATCTAAATACAGGTGCGAGCCGAGGTCGGTGAGCAATAAAAAACCGTGCACTGCGTCTTGCGCCAATACCCGCGGCGCGTGCAATCCGGCCGCGGCGATCAAGCCGGCAACTGCAGTGAACGGTCGCACATCTTCATGCGCGGGCGGTGCGTCCATCACGATGAAACTGGTGCCGTTTGTGCCGTTCGTGCCGTCGATGCGCAGATAGCGCCGAAAGCTGGCGTCACTGGACGCAGGCCTGAGCGTGTCGATGCGCAGGCCGTGCGTACTCACCGACGCGGCCAGCCATTGCTCGAACTGCTGCTGTCGTGCGGCGTCGGGCCATGCGATGGCCGCAGAGTCGGGCGGGCTGACCGCGGTGGGTAGGTGGGACATTCGGTAGTTGCGGTGGGCGCGGTAGGTGCAGTGGATGCGGCTGGGAAAGGCAGCGGGCGTGTCATTCGTGCGCAGCGGCTTGCGCGATAGCGTATCGATCAACCTGGGCCGGTGCGAAAACGATGGATTCAATCATGTTGACATCGGCATGGCAGTCCTGGCGTGTTGGCCATTGCGTTCGGCCGCGCTACGCCGGTACATCGCCAAACCCTCATGGATAATCAATTTTACAAACCGACGCGTGGGTCCACCGCACCGGCCACCCTGCACGTTCTTCCTCGTCGCCCCTTGCTGCATTTGAAACTTTCCCGTGTGTTGCAACTGGGCGGCCCGACGTTTGATTTCGTCGCGCAACGACGCCGTGCGGTGCACTACGGCTTGATGGCCGCGGCCTTGTCGGCCACCAGCCACCTCGCGCGATCACAGTCCGCGCCGCAAGCGCTGCCCGAGGCGGCTGCGTCGGCGGTGTCGGCCGCAGTTGCCCAGTTGGTTGCCCAGCTGGTTGCGCCTGCAGCGTCTGCCGCGTCTGCGGTTGCTGCACCGGCACCACCCACTGCTGCTTCCGGCATCACGCTGCGGCCCGCACCAACGTTGAATCCGCTGCCGCGCGGCGAAGCCGGCAAGCAGCTGCCGTTGTCGTTGCGCGCCGACACCGTGCGTGGTCGTCCGGACATTGAAACCGTGGCCGAAGGCGATGTGGTGTTGCGCCGCGGCGAGGTCATGATTCGCTCGGACCTGCTCAGCTACGACCACGTAGAAGACCTCGCTCTGGCGCGCGGCAAGGTACAGATCACGCAAGACGGCAACCGCTACACCGGCCCCGAATTGCAGCTGAAGATCCAGCGCTTTGAAGGCTACTTTTTGCAGCCCACCTATTTTTTGGGCCGCACCGCCGCCGGTGGCAAGGCGGACCGCATTGACTTCATCGGCAGCCAGCGCACGGTGGCCACGCAGGCCACCTACACCAGCTGCCCGATCGACGGCAGCCAAGACCCCGCGTGGCTGCTCAGCAGCAACCGCGTCGATATGGACTTCGAGACCAATGTCGGTGTGGCCAAAGGCGCAGTGCTGCGCTTCATGGGCGTGCCGATTTTGTGGGCACCGCGGTTGACGTTTCCGCTGTCGGACGACCGCAAGTCGGGCTGGCTGCCGCCGAGTTTGGTGATCGACAACCGCACCGGCGTGCAGGTGTCGGTGCCCTGGTACTGGAACATTGCGCCGAATCGCGACGCCACCTTCACGCCGTCGGCCAGCGTGCGGCGCGGCTTGGGGTTGGACACCGAATTTCGCTATCTGGAGCCGGCCTACAAAGGCCAGCTGCATCTGAATTTGTTGCCGTATGACCGCGTCGCCGACCGCACGCGTTTCGGCTTCGGCGCGCGCCACGAGTCGGCCTGGTCTGACGACACGCGGCTGTCGATTCAGGTGCGGCGGGTGTCGGACGACAACTACTGGAAAGACTTTCAACGCGACCCGTACAACCTGACGCCGCGGCTGTTGTTGTCTGACATCCAGGTCACGCGCCCGCTGGCGGGCTGGTCGACCTATGCGCGGGCGCAACGCTGGCAGGTATTGCAAAACGCCGGCAGTTTGATCGAAACGCCGTACGCGCGGCTGCCGCAAATCGGCGCGCGCACGCTGCAACCGTTGGGCAGCGGGTTCGAAGTCGGCTTCGAGGGCGAGTTCAACCGCTTCGTCAACCCCGACGGCACCACCGACCGCAAGCGCAAAGAAGGTATTCGCCTGCATGCGCTGGCCAGCATCAGCCGCCCGTGGATTACGCCGGGCTGGAGCTTGACGCCCAAGCTGGCGCTGAATGCGGCCTCGTATTCGCTCGACCGCGCGCAAGCCGATGGGCGCAAACAAGTGTCGCGCGTGATTCCCACGTTCAGCGTCGACAGCGCCTGGGTGCTCGAGCGCGACACCTCGTGGTTCGGGCGTGATCTGCGACAAACGCTGGAGCCGCGCTTGCTCTACGTCAACACGCCGTACCACAAGCAAAGCGATCTGCCGAATTTCGACTCGGCCGCGCGCGACTTCAACTTCGAATCGATATTCACCGAGAACGCGTTTTCTGGCGTCGACAGGGTGTCTGACCAACACGAAGTCACCGCCGGCGTCACCACCCGGTTGCTCGATCCGACGTCGGGCGGCGAGCTGATGCGGTTGGGCGTGGTGCAGCGCTATCGCTTTCGGGATCAGCGCATCACGCCCGAAGGCCCGACGCTCACGCAGCGCATTTCTGACTTGTTGTTGCTGGGCTCGACAAGCGTGATTCCGCAGTGGAATGTGTCCGGCTCGCTGCAATACAACCCGCAAATCGGTGCGGTCGTGCGGTCGGTGTTGGGCGTCAGTTATTCGCCGCGCCCGTTCCACACGGTCAGCGCTGCGTACCGGCTGACCCGCAACCTGTCCGAGCAGGTCGAGATCGGCTGGCAATGGCCGCTGTTCGGTCACACGCCCGACGAGTCCAACGGCCAGCGCACCGCCGCGGGCAGTTGCAACGGCGCGCTCTACACCGTCGGGCGCGTCAACTACAGCACGCGCGACAGCCGCATCGTCGACTCGCTGTGGGGCCTCGAGTACGACGCCGGTTGTTGGATCGGCCGCGTCGTGGCGGAGCGTTTGTCGACCGGCCAAAGCGAAGCCGTCACCCGCCTGATGATTCAACTCGAGCTGGTCGGCTTGTCGCGATTGGGCTCGAACCCGCTGCAGGTGCTGAAGGACAATGTGCCTGGCTATCGCTTGTTGCGCGACGGCCCGCTGACCTTCCAGACTCCGGACCCGACTTCTGTTTATGAGTGAACGCCCCACCCTGAATCTGGTACGTGATGCGGTGGCTACCGCGGTGGCTACTGCGGTGGCCACGCTGGCCATGCTGGCCACCGCGTTGCCAGCGGCCGCCCAACCTGCGCCGCGCGGCAAGTCGACCGCATCTGCGCAGCGGCGAGGCGATTTCATTTTGGCTGTCGTGAACCAGGAGTTGGTCACCTCACGCGAGCTCGAGCTGCGCCTGGCCCGCGTGCAAGAAACCGCCCAGCGCGCCGGCAAACCGTTGCCACCCGAGGCGCAAATGCGCCAGCAGCTGCTCGACCTGTTGATCGATGAGCGTGCACAAATCAGCCACGCGCGCGACAGCGGCGTGCGCGTCGATGAGGGCGAGCTGGACCGTGCGGTGGCCAACGTGGCGTCGCAAAACCAGGTGTCGTTGGGCCAGTTGAAGCAACGGCTGATCGAAGACGGCATCGACTACCAGCGGTTTCGCAAAAACATACGCGACCAGATGCTGGTCGAGCGCGTGCGTGAACGCGAGGTGCAATCGCGCATACGCATCAGCGACCTGGAGATCGATGCGCTGCTCGCCCGCCAGCGCGGCGAAGCCAGCGGGCGGGTCGAATACAACATCGCGCAGATTTTGATTTCCGTGCCCGACAACGCGAGCCCCGCAGTGGTTGCCGAGCGCCAGGCCCGGGCTGCGGCGGCGCTGGCGCGCATCAAGGCAGGTGAGCCGTTCGATGCGGTTGCGCGGCAGGTGTCCGACGATGTCAACAAGGCCCAAGGCGGCGCGCTGGGGCTGCGCGGCGCTGACCGTTTGCCCGATGAATTCGTCGAACGCGTGAGCCCGATGGCCGCCGGCCAAGTGGCCGACACCCCGCTGCGCACGGGGGCCGGTTTTCACCTGCTCAAGTTGTTGGAGCGCCGCGATGGGCAGGCGTTTTCGATCACCCAGACCCGCGCTCGCCACATTCTGTTGCGCATCTCGGCACAGTTGGACCAAGCCACCGCAGTGCGCAGGTTGGCGGAGTTCAAGCGGCAAATCCTGGACGGCAGCCGCGGCTTCGAAAAACTGGCCAAAGAAAATTCCGAAGACAGCACGGCAGCACAAGGCGGTGAGCTGGGTTGGAGTTCGCCCGGTGCGTTCGTGCCGGAGTTTGAAGAAGCGATGACCGCCTTGCCGCTGGGTGGGTTGTCGGACCCGGTGGTGTCGCGTTTCGGCGTGCACCTGATCCAGGTCAGCGAACGCCGGCAGGCCAAGCTTGACGAAAAGCAGCAGCGCGAGCAGGCGCGCAACACGCTGCGCGAGCAAAAGTACGAAGAGGCCTATGCCGAATGGAACCGCGATTTGCGCGCACGCGCCTATGTCGAGCTGCGCGAGCCGCCGCTGTAGTCGGCTGCGCTGCGGGCTGATCGTGACGACCGTGGTGGATTGCCTGAGCCGCGCCGCGCGCCGCCGCTGATGGCACACGTAGCGCGCAAGCGCTTCGGTCAGCACTTCTTGACCGACCGGGTGGCCATTGAATCCATCGTCGACGCGATTGCGCCGCGGCCCGGTGACGCGCTGATTGAAATCGGCCCTGGCCTCGGCGCGATGACCACGCCGCTGCTGGCACGCTGTGACCGCCTGACCGTGATCGAGCTCGACCGTGATTTGGCCGCGCGCCTGCGCAGGCAGCCCGCGCTGCAGGTGATCGAAGCCGACGTGTTGAATGTCGACTTTGCCGCGCTGTCGGCAGCTGCCGGCCAACCGCTGCGCGTGGTGGGCAACCTGCCATACAACATTTCCACGCCGATCCTTTTTCATTTGCTGCCATCGGCCGATTTAGTGGCCGATCAGCACTTCATGCTGCAAAAAGAGGTGGTCGAGCGGATGGCTGCTGCGCCGGGCAGCAAGGTGTACGGCCGGTTGTCGGTGATGCTGCAGTGGCGGTATGCCATCGAATCGGTGCTCGATGTCGAACCCGAATCGTTCGATCCGCCGCCCAAAGTGCGCTCGGCGGTGGTGCGCATGCGGCCGCTGGCAGGCACCGAACGGGTTGACGCGGCGTTGCTGGGCGAGTTGGTCACCGTGGCGTTTTCACAGCGCCGCAAGATGCTGCGTAACACGCTGGGTCGGTGGTTGACCGAGCGCGGCTATGTGGGTCCGTTCGACTGCCAGCGTCGCGCGGAAGAAGTGTCGGTCGCCGAGTATGTGCAGCTGTGCGCGGCAGTCAACGCACTGCCGCAGCATTGAGCGCCGAGCGCCGAGCGCCGCAGCGTCGGTATCCGTGTCCGTAAGGCGCGTTGCGACGCGTCACGCGTCGTATTGCAACGGTCTTGCGCCGGTCACGAAAAAGCGACCCGCGGGTCGCCTTTTCTCGTCATGCACGCGGTGTTCAGGCCGCGTTCAGCCACATCGAGGTGTCGAACGCGCTGCTCATCAGCGGCATGTTCATGCCAAAGCTGGTGCCTGCTGCGGCTTTGGCAGCTGGCTTCGATGGTTTTTCAGCAACGCTGGGTGTTTCGGTAGCCCGCTCCCAAGAACCAAGTTCTTGTGAGCGGGCTACTGAAAAGAATAGAAGCACCTGAATGCGACTTTGCGTTCGGCCCAAAAATCGGCTGCATCGCGAAACACGTCGAGCAGCTGCTCGCGCGACTCGCGGTCAAACCGCGGGTTGTCGGGCAGCTGCTCCAGCACCAGCACGAAACCCGGTTGCGAACCGGCTTTGTGCACCAGGTCGGTCATGCAGTCGTATAAGGCGTCGAGGTTCTTGCCGAAATGCAGCGGGAACAGGAACGACTCGGCAATCGTGTCGAGCACGTCTTGCTTTGATTGGGCCGACGTCAGATTGGCGTAGAGGAAATGCTGGTCGGCGTTTTGCGCGGCCAGCATCAAGTCCTCGACGCGGTAAGCGCGGATGGATTGGACTATGTTCGAACGGACGGTCTGCAAAAGCATGGACTCGTTCCTCCTGGGGTCAAAAATATTCAAGAGCGATTACTGGACGATGCGGCTGAAGCTGCTGTAGTGATCGCCGGTGTAGAAACAAGTTTCCGGCGACTGAGGTTGTTTTCCGCCACACACGATGCGCCGCGCACCGCGGTCACGCGAACCCGGTGTGGGTACGGTGTATTCCAGATAAAACCCGCGGCGTTGTGTCGGCAAACTGCGTTCACGGTTGCCGAAAACCGTGCCGTCTTTTCGGTACGGAAACGGCCCACCGGCGTAAATAAGCTGGTGGGTGCGCTGGGCTTGCACCGGCAGCTCGGTCAGGTTCACGGTAGCGTCAGACGGACGGGCATCCTTCGCGCAACCTACCGTCGGCAAAACCAACCCGGCCACCACGAGAGCTGCCGACACCGCTGCTTTTACAGTGGCTGTCAATGCGTGCGGTAGGGTAGCGGGAAGGGCGAATAACACGGGTAATCCCTGAATTCGGAAAAGGTCGATGTTATCGACTCGGCCCGAAAACCTCAAGCGTGTGCCTCAATTTAGGGCGCATGGGACACCACAAAAGTGGGCGCTCACCCGGTTCGAAAACACGGTCGATACGTTGTCCGTGCGCACGCGGTGGCAGGTGCGTTGGATGCCCGTTGGCCATGCCCGCGCCATCACGGGGCGCGGCCCGTGACGACGCCCGAACTGCCCAGGCCGCTTCAGCGCGCCGCGTTCGCGTCGGCCACGGTCAGCGCGGTCATGTTGACAATGCGCCGAACGGTGGCGGACGGTGTCAATATGTGTACCGGCTTGGCCGCGCCGAGCAGCACCGGGCCAATCGCGATACCGCCGCCGGCCGCGGTTTTGAGTAGGTTGTACGAAATATTGGCGGCGTCGATGTTCGGCAGCACCAGCAAGTTGGCTTCACCGGTCAACGTGCTGTCGGGCATCAGCTGGCGGCGGTAGGCGGCGTCGAGCGCAGTGTCGCCATGCATTTCGCCGTCGACTTCCAGCCAGGGTGCGTTTTGCCGCAGCAGCGCCAGCGTCTCGCGCATCTTTACTGCCGAGGGCAAATTGCTCGACCCGAAATTGCTGTGCGACAGCAATGCAGCCTTTGGCCGCAGCCCAAATCGCACCATTTCGGCGGCCGCCATGGTGGTGATTTCAGCCAGCTGCTCGGCGGTCGGGTCGTAGTTCACATGGGTGTCGACCAGCATGACCTGGCGGCCGGGCAGCAGCAGGCTGTTCATGCAGGCGAAAGTTTTCACGCCTTCGCGCAGCCCGATCACTTGTTCGACGTAATACAGATGCCACGCGGTGATGCCCCAGGTGCCGCACAACATGCCGTCGACTTCGTTTTTATGCAGCAGCATGCAACCGATCAGCGTCAGGCGGCGGCGCATTTCTATCTTCGCCAGGTGCTCGGTGACGCCGCGGCGCGAAGTCAGTCGGTGGTACGTTTGCCAGTAATCGCGGTAGCGGTCGTCGCGTTCGGTGTTGACCAGGTCGTAGTCGCGACCGGCCTCCAGCCGCAGCCCGAATTTTTCGATGCGGGTCGCGATCACGCCCGGCCGCCCGATCAAAGTCGGCCGCGCCAGGCCTTCGTCCACCACGATTTGCGCTGCGCGCAGCACGCGCTCTTCTTCGCCTTCGGCATAGGCCACGCGTTTTTTCGCTGCGCGTTTGGCCAGATTGAAGATCGGCTTCATCGTGGTGCCCGAGGCATACACAAAGCTCTGCAACTTCTCGGTATACGCATCGAAGTCGAGCACCGGTCGCGCGGCCACACCCGAGTCGGCCGCAGCGCGCGCCACTGCCGGTGCGATCTTCATCATCAGTCGCGGATCGAACGGTTTCGGGATCAGGTATTCCGGCCCGAAGCTCAGATTCGCACCCGCGTAGGCCGCCGCCACAACCTCGCTTTGTTCGGCTTGTGCCAGGTCTGCAATCGCGTGCACTGCCGCGATTTCCATCTCGACCGTGATGGTGGTGGCACCCGAATCGAGCGCGCCGCGAAAGATGTACGGAAAGCACAACACGTTGTTGACCTGATTCGGGTAGTCAGTGCGTCCGGTCGCGATGATCGCGTCGCTGCGCACTTCCTTGATTTCTTCCGGCAGGATTTCCGGCGTCGGGTTGGCCAGCGCAAAAATGATCGGTGCCGGGTTCATCGAGGCGACCATGTCTTTTTTCAACACCCCGCCGGCGCTCAGTCCCAAAAACACATCGGCACCGCGCATCGCCTCGGCCAGCGTGCGCTGCGTGGTCTGCTGCGCGAAGACGATCTTGTCTTCGTCCATCAAGTCGGTGCGGCCCGCATACACCACACCGGCTAAATCGGTGGCCCAAATGTTTTCGCGTGGCAGGCCCAGCTTCACCAACAGATTCAGGCACGCCAACGCGGCCGCGCCTGCACCGGAGGTCACCAGCTTGACCTCCAGGATGTTTTTGCCCGACACCTTCAGCGCATTCAACAACGCCGCGCCCACCACGATGGCGGTGCCGTGCTGGTCGTCGTGGAACACCGGAATCTTCATGCGCTTGCGCAACGCACGTTCGACGTAAAAACAATCGGGTGCCTTGATGTCTTCGAGGTTGATGCCGCCAAACGTGGGCTCGAGCGCCGCGATGATGTCGATCAACTTGTCGAGGTTGCGCTCGGCCAGCTCGATGTCGAACACATCGATGCCGGCGAACTTCTTGAACAGCACCGCCTTGCCTTCCATCACCGGCTTCGATGCCAGCGGGCCGATGTCGCCCAAGCCCAGCACGGCAGTGCCGTTGGTGATCACCGCGACCAAATTGCCACGTGCGGTGTACTTGAACGCATTCGCCGGATCGGCGACGATTTCTTCGCAGGCAAACGCCACACCGGGCGAATAGGCCAGCGCCAGGTCGCGCTGGTTGACCAATTGTTTGGTCGCGGCGATCGAAATTTTGCCGGGCGTGGGGTGCTCGTGGTAGTCGAGCGCGGCGCGGCGCAGCTCGGCTTGCTTGATGTCGCTGGGAGTCGTCATGGCCGGTGCTCGCGGATTGAATTCAGGTTGAATTCACAACCCCCGATTGTAAAAGCCGCCCCCTGCGCGCCGGGCCGCAGTCGCCTTGCGAAGCAGCGGTCAGCCAGCCGCTGTGTGCTGCGGCGCAAGACGCGGGCCGCAGCGAGAATGTGTGGATGCCACTTGGTGAGTTCGACCTGATCCGCCGCTATTTCGACCGCCCCGTGCGCCGCGCCGCGTTGGGTGTAGGCGATGACTGCGCGCTGCTCAGCCTGGCGGCCGGCATGCAGCTCGCCACCTCGTGCGACATGCTGGTGGAGGGTCGCCATTTTTTGTCGACGGTGGCACCCGAGCGGCTGGGGCACAAAGCGCTTGCGGTGAACCTGAGCGATCTCGCCGCCTGCGGTGCCGAGCCGCTGGCGTTCACCTTGGCACTGGCGTTGCCGAGTGCCGATGCACGTTTTCTGGAAGGCTTTTCGCGCGGGCTGTGGGCGCTGGCCGATGCGCACGGTTGCGAGTTGATCGGTGGCGACACCACCCGCGGCCCGCTGACGATTTGTATCAGCGTGTTTGGCCAGCTGCCGATGAGCAACGGTGGTTCACAAGCGTTGCTGCGCGCCGGCGCGCGCGCGGGCGACGATGTGTATGTGAGCGGCACGCTGGGTGATGCGCGGCTGGCGCTGGAGGTATTTCGTGGCAACGCGATGGTCGCGGGCCAGGTCTTTAATACGCTTCGCGACGCGTTGGAGTTGCCGCAGCCGCGCATTGCGTTGGGCCTGGCGCTGCGCGGCGTGGCCAGCGCTGCGATTGACGTGTCGGATGGCCTGCTGGGCGACCTGGGCCATGTGCTGCAGCGCTCGGGCGTCGGCGCGGTGGTGGAGATCGACGCGGTGCCGCGCAGCGCGCCGCTGCGCGCCCAGTCGCTGGCGCTGCAGCGGCTGTGCACCTTGTCTGGCGGTGACGATTACGAGTTGCTGTTCACCGCGCCGGCCGACCGCGCACCGCAGGTGCTGGCTGCCGGGGTGCTGGCGGGTGTGCCGGTGACGCGCATCGGGCGCATTGAACGCGTCGACCACACCGGCGAGCGCGCCGCGCCCGATGGTGCCGCGCGGCTGCGCTTGCTCGACGCGGCTGGTGACCCGGTGCGCCACGACGCCGCATCGTTCGATCACTTTCGGGCAGCGTGATGCCGGTCGATGTGTTGATGCCACCCGACGCAAGTGATGCACAGGTGCCGCCAGTGCCCCCACTGTCGCCGGTGCCGCCGGTGCGTGCGCTGCGGCGACCCACCGCGCGGCTGCTTTTCAGTCACCCTGCGCATGCGATTGCGCTCGGCTTCGGCAGCGGTTTGTCGCCGGTGGCTCCCGGCACCGTCGGCACGCTGTGGGCGTGGATCGCATTTTTGGTGGTGCAGCCGCGCGTCAGCACGCCATGCATGGGTGCGTTGATAGCGGGCAGTTTTTTGATCGGCTGGTGGGCGTGTACCGTCACCGCGCGCACGCTCTATACACCTGACCCCAGCGCGATCGTGTGGGACGAGGTGCTCGGGTTCTGGTTGGTGCTGTGGCTGGTGACGCCGGCCGGGCTGGCTGCGCAGGCGGTGGCTTTCGCGCTGTACCGCTACTTCGATATCGCCAAGCCCGGCCCGGTCGCGTGGGCCGACCAACGCGTCAAGGCGGGTCAGCGCGGCGCGCGCGTGGGTTGGGCGCACGGCTTCGCCATCTTGCTCGACGACCTGGTAGCTGCGCTGTGCACGCTGCTGGCGATTGCGCTGTGGCATCGGCTACTGCCATGAACGCGCTCGACGCGACACAGCAGGCCGCAGTCGATGCGTTGGCGCGGGCGCTGCGCACGCGCGGCCTGCGGCTGGCTACCGCCGAGTCGTGCACGGGCGGCTTGATTGCTGCGGCGTGCACGTCGGTGGCCGGTTCCAGCGATTGGTTCGAGCGCGGCTTCGTCACGTATTCGAACGCGGCCAAAGCCGACATGCTCGGCGTGCCGGCGGCGTTGATTGCCGAACACGGCGCGGTCAGTGCCGAGGTTGCGCGGGCGATGGCGCTGGGCGCGCTGCAACGCTCGGCAGCGCAGTGCGCGGTCGCGGTGACCGGCATCGCCGGGCCGGGCGGCGCGGTGCCCGGCAAGCCGGTGGGCACGGTGTGGCTGGCGGTGGCGCTGCGCGATGTGGTTTGTGAGGTGCAGCGGCTGCAGTTGACCGGCGACCGCGCCAGCGTGCGCCACCACACCGTCACGCAGGCGTTGCAGGCGTTGCACGCATTACTTGACGAGTCCGCGCCATGACGATCTTGCTGGCCACTGATTTCGCCGCCGCCGAACAGCAGCGCTGGTTGGATTTGCTGCAAGCCGCGCTGCCGGCCGAGCGCTTCGTGACCGATGCCCAAGCCGTGGCTGCGGCCACCATCGACATTGCACTGGTCGCCAACCCACCACCGAGTGCGCTGCGTGGTTTGGCAAATTTGCAATTGATTCAATCGCTGTGGGCCGGTGTCGATCAACTGCTGGCCGACACCAGCTTGCCAGCCGATGTGACCTTGGCCCGCATGGTCGACCCAGCGATGGCCGCGGCGATGGCCGAGACCGCGTTGTGGGCGGTGCTCAGCGTGCACCGCAACTACTTTCATTACGGCGCGCAGCAACACGCGCGGCAGTGGCGGCCATTGCCACAGCGCCGTGCCGATGAGGTGGCCGTGGCGGTGCTCGGCCTGGGTGAAATGGGCCGCTCGGTCGCGCTGCGCCTGGCTGCGCAGGGCTACCGCGTCAGTGGCTGGAGCACCCGGCCGACCGTGCTGGCGACGGTGGCTACGCACGATGGCGGCAGCGCTCTGCGCGGTGTGCTCGCCGAAGCCGACATCGCCATCAACCTGCTGCCACTGACGGCTGCCACGCGTGGCTTGCTGTGCGCGCGCACCTTCCAGGTAATGCCCGTCGGTGCCAGCGTGGTCAACCTGGCACGCGGCGCGCACGTGGTGGATGCCGATTTGCTGGCCGCGCTGGCAAGCGGCCAGCTGCACCATGCAGTGCTCGATGTGTTCCACACCGAACCGCTGCCGACCGACCACGTGTTTTGGCACCACCCGCAGGTCACGTTGCTGCCGCATGCCGCCGCGCTGACCGACCCACACAGCGCGTGCACCGTGGTCGCCGCCAACGTGCAGCGCCTGCGCCATGGCGTCGCACTGCACGCGGTGGTGAATCGTGCGCGGGGCTATTGACACGCGAGGGCCAGGTGTTTAACGACCTGCGTGCGGCCGCGTGGGGTGGTTGGCCAGCGGCCGGCCGCAATGAACTGGAGCGGGCTGCGGTGCAGCGCCTGTGTGCTCTGCGCACCGTGTCTCCAGGCGTGGTGCTGCCAGTCACCTCATCCCGTTAACGCCAATCGCGGCGGCGGCATGGTGCGCCCGCGCGGCGCAGTGGGCGCGGCTGCGGTGTTCTGCATTGCCATCAGCGCCAGGCGCTTCAAGCCGTCCCAGGGGTCAAGTGGCCAGTCGGGGTGCTTGAGGCCTTTGACCAGGCCGTCGCAGACCTGGGCGGCGTGCAGCAGTTGGGCCAAAGCTTGGTCGGTGAACAGCGGCAGTGCGCGTTCGAACAGGCGCTCCTTGTTGCCCCACACGCGCGCTTCGCGTAGTGCCAGCGGCAGCGGCCGGCCCAGGTTCATCGCGTCTTTCACGCGCTTCAGTGCGCGCAGGTCTTCGGCCAGCGTCCAGTGCACCAGCACCGCCGCTTCGCCCTCGGCGCGCAGGCCGTCGAGCATGCGCAGCGCGCGCGCGACCTGACCGGCCCACACCGCTTCGCCGAGTTTGAACACGTCGTAGCGCGCCACGTTCAACACCGCCGATTCGACTTGTGCGAACGCGAGTTCACCGCGCGGGTAGACCAGCGCGAGCTTTTGAATTTCCTGGTGCGCCGCCAATAAATTGCCCTCGACCCGGTCGGCAAAAAAGGCGAGCGTGCGGGCCCCGGCGTCGCCGGCTTCCACACGTTGGTGTTGCGCGGCCAGCCGCTGTGCAATCCACACCGGCAGCGCTTTGCGCTCGATCGGGTCTACACGCACCGTGACGCCGGATGCATCGAGTGCGCTGAACCAGGCACCTTGCTGTTGTTGGCGATCGAGCTTGGGCAGTTGCACGATGGTGAGCACATCGTCGCTGAGCACCTCGCAGTAGCGCTGCAGTGCCTCGGAGCCGTCTTTGCCGGGTTTGCCTGACGGGATGCGAATTTCGACGATTTGTTTGTCGGCAAACAAGCTCATCGCCCGCGCCGCGCCCATCAACCCGCTCCAGTTGAAGTGCGCACCGGCTACCGTGTGCACCTGGCGTTCGCTGTGACCGGCGGCGCGGGCAGCAGCGCGCAGTGCGTCGCAGGCTTCTTGCGCCAGCAAAGGCTCATCGCCCCACACGGTGTACAGCGAGCGCAGGTTTTTCTGCAGATGGGAGCCGAGTTGGTCGAGGCGCAGTTGCATGGGCGAGCGCGGCGTCGGTCAGCGTGCTGGCAGCGCGGGCGCAGTGAACGCACTTGACGCAGCGGGCGCAGCGGCCGCAGGAGCCGAGGCGGCCGCTGCGGGCTGCGCCACCAACGCGGTTTGTGCCAGGCGCCGCATGACCTGCATCACGATGTCGGTTTGCAGCGCGCGAAAGATCAGCGCTTCTTCTTGCTCTTTCGCCTGCGCTGCGGTTTCGCTGTAGCTCATGCCGCGGGTGAGTGCCAGCGCGGTCGGGCCGATCAATTCGCGGCCGGCCGCCGTGCGCAGTCGAAAGTTGAATTGCAAGCGCAAATTCAGTTCACGTACCTGGCCCGCCGCGGTACTGGCAATCGCATTGCGGTCGCGTTGATCGGCCAGCGCTTCCAGCACCACCTCGGCTTCGGCAGCGGTGTCGACCACGCGGGTGTTTTCGCTGATGTTGATTTGCTCGCGCAGCTCTTTTTCAAACAGCGAATTGGGCTTGAAGCCGCGCAACTGCACGGTGCGAAACGGCAGGCTGGTGGCCCGGCGCAGCGCGAAGCCGCAGCCCGCCAGCGGGCCGATGGCCGATGCGCCGACCAACGCGGCCGCGGTGCGCAGCCAGCTGCGGCGGGTGGCCGTGCCGATGGCCGGGGTGTCGGCCATGGTGGCGACGAGGTCAACGCAAGAAAGCCGGGCAGGGAGCATGCAAAACATCGGAACAAACCTTCTGGCAGTGACCAAAGATGACATCGACGGCGAGCGCATCAGATGACGACGTTGACCAAGCGGCCCGGCACCACGATGACGCGCTGCACTGGTGCGCCGTCGGCGAATTTCAGCAGCTCGGGGCTGGCGCGCGCGGCCCGCTCGATGGCGGCTTTGTCGGCACCGGCGGGCACGGTGATCGCACCGCGCAGCTTGCCGTTGACCTGCAGCATCAGCTCGATCTGGTCTTGCACCAGCGCGCTTTCATCGACCTCGGGCCAGGGCGCATCGAGCAAATCGCCGTGTGCTTTGGCGTAGCCCAAATCGCGCCACAGCGTCCAGCTGGCGTGCGGGCAGGCCGGGTACAGCGCGCGCAACAAGATGCCGAAGCCCTCGTGCAGCACCGGCGCAGCGTCGGTGCCTTTGTAGGCCTCGAGTGCATTGAGCAACTTCATGCAGCCCGACACCACGGTGTTGTATTGCATGCGTTCGTAGTCGTAGCTGATTTGGCGCAGCACGGTGTGCACCTCGCGGCGCAGCGCTTTCGCGTTGTCGGACCCCGCGGCAGCTGCAGCGCCGGCGGGGTGCGGTGCGTCCGCATGCTTGGCGGCAAAGCCCCACACGCGTTTCAAGAACCGGTGCGCGCCTTCGACGCCGGCATCGTTCCACTCCAGCGTTTGCTCTGGGGGCGACGCGAACATCACGAACAGCCGCGCGGTATCGGCACCGTACTGGTCGATCAACGCGCGCGGGTCGACGCCGTTGTTCTTCGACTTCGACATCGTGCCGACACCGTCGTAGCTCACCGCCGAGCCGTCGCGCTTGAGCGTGGCTCCGCTGATGTGGCCAGCCGCATCGTGCTGGTTTTCTACCTCGTGCGGCCAGAAATAATCCACCCCACCTTGCGCAGTTTTGCGGGTGTAGATGTGGTTCAGCACCATGCCCTGGGTGAGCAGCTGGGTGAACGGTTCATCGACTGCCACCAGCTTCAAGTCGCGCATGACCTTGGTCCAAAAACGCGCGTACAGCAGGTGAAGAATGGCGTGCTCGATGCCGCCGATGTACTGGTCCATCGGCATCCAGTAATTGGCCGCCTCGCTGACCATCGCGGTTGCGTTGGTCGGGTTGCAGTAGCGCATGAAGTACCACGCGCTGTCGACGAAGGTGTCCATCGTGTCGGTTTCGCGCCGCGACGGCTGGCCGCAGGTCGGGCACGGCACGTTCAAAAACGCGGCGTGTTTGGTCAGCGGGTTGCAGCTGCCGTCGGGAATCAAATCGTCGGGCAACACCACCGGCAAATCGGCCTCGGGCACCGGCACCGGGCCATGGGTTTCACAGTGAATGATCGGGATCGGCGTGCCCCAATAACGCTGCCGGCTGATGCCCCAATCGCGCAACCGCCAGGTGGTTTTTTTGGCCCCCAAACCATGCGACGCGAGCGCCGACGCCACCGCATCGATCGCGGCGTGGTGCGGCAAGCCGCTGAAGTTGTCGGAGTTGACCGACACCGTGCGCTGGCCGGTGGTGTCTTTCAGCGCATACCAGTCGTGCCATTGCGCGTGGTTGAAGTGCGCGCCGCTTTTCTCGTCGACCAGTGCGACCACCTGCAAGATGTCGATGCCGCACTTGCGGGCAAACGCAAAGTCACGCTCGTCGTGGCCGGGCACGCCCATCACCGCGCCGTCGCCGTAGCCCATCAACACGTAGTTGCCGACCCACACCTCGACCGGTTGGTGGGTCAGCGGGTGGGTCACCGTCAAGCCGCTGCGCACGCCTTTTTTTTCCTGCGTCGCGAGTTCGGCTTCGGTGGTGCCGCCGGCGGCGCATTCGGCTATGAACGTGGCCACAGCCGGGTTGGATACCGCGGCATGTTGTGCCAGCGGATGCTCAGGTGCCACCGCACAGAACGTCACGCCCATGATGGTGTCGGCGCGGGTGGTGAACACATACAGGCGGCCGTCTTGAATCGGTTTGCCTGCCGCGCCCTTGATGTCGTGGGTGAACGCGAACCGCACGCCTTCACTTTTGCCGATCCAGTTTTCTTGCATCAGCCGCACCCGCTCGGGCCAGCCGGGCAGGTGGTGCTGCACCTGGTCGAGCAGCTCATCGGCGTACTGCGTGATCTTCAGGTAGTAGCCCGGTATCTCGCGTTTTTCTACCAACGCGCCGCTGCGCCAGCCTTTGCCGTCGATCACTTGTTCGTTCGCCAACACGGTGTGATCGACCGGGTCCCAATTGACGACCTGCGTACGGCGCTCGGCGATACCGGCGGCGAGCATCTTCAAAAACAACCACTGGTTCCAGCGGTAGTAATCAGGTGAGCAGGTGGTGACTTCACGGTGCCAGTCGATGGCCAGGCCCAGCGCCTGCATCTGCGCCTTCATGTGCGCGATGTTGCTGTGTGTCCATTGCGCCGGTGGCACGCCGTTTTTCATCGCCGCGTTTTCGGCCGGCAAACCAAACGCGTCCCAGCCCATCGGCATCAATACGTTGTAGCCCTTCATCCGCAGCTGGCGCGCCAGCATGTCGTTGATGGTGTAGTTGCGCACGTGGCCCATGTGCAGCTTGCCGCTCGGGTACGGCAGCATCGAACAGGCATAGAACTTCGGCTTGGGGCTGCCCGCGCGGTTCAACGCGCCCTCGGTGACGCGGTAAGCGTCGCGTGCAGTCCAGTCGGCCTGTGCAGCGCGCTCAACCTCGGTCGGCTTGAATTCGGGGGTCATGGCGGGGCAGTCAAAGTTCACCCGCAATTATCTTGGATGCGCTCGCGGCGCGATTGCGCAGTCTGGTCGACGTCAATAGTCCCATTCATCGTGCCGCACTGGCAGTCGGTTCAACGCCTGTCGCAGGTGCTGCCAGTGCGGTAGCCACTTCGACATCAACGCCGCAAAGCGCCCGTTGTGCGTGGGCTCCAGCAGGTGGGTCATCTCGTGCACCACGATGTATTCCAGGCACTCGGTCGGCTTGCGCGCCAGCTCGGTGTTGAGCCGGATCGCACCCGAGCCCGGGTTGCAACTGCCCCAGCGGGTTTTCATGCGCTGCACGAAGACACGGTTCACCTGCACGCCCATTACCGGCTGCCACTTCGCCAGCAAGGGCACGAGCGCCTCGCGCAGTTGCCCACGGTACCAACGCTCCAAAACCTGCTGGCAGCGCGCCGGCGTGGTGCCCGGCCGCATTTGCAACACCAGGGTGCTGCGCTTGGCGATCACGGTCGGTGCGGCATCGGCCTCGGTGCGCCGTAATAGGTAGCGTCGGCCCCAGAGGTAGTGGCTTTCGCGTTCCATGTAGCGGCGCGGTGTTTCGCGCTCCTGCGCCTGCATCTTTCGTTGTTGGTCTTTGATCCACCCCAGCCTGGAGATCACGAACACGCGGATCGTGTCGAGCTTCATCTGCGGCGGCGCGGCAATGCGCACCTCGCCTTGTGGCGGGTGCACGCTCAGGTGCAGGTGGCGGATCGGCTTGCGCACCACCGCCACACGCAGGCCGCCCAGCTCGATTTGCGCAGCCATCAGTACTCTGCTTGCGCGTAAATGATCGGGTAGACGCGATCTACCGCGTCGACGTCGAGCAGCACATCGAAGATCGCCTGCTTCACCAGTTGTTCGCGCTGTGGTTGCCCGCGCCAGCCGTGTGGACGCGTGGTCTTCACCGCACGATCCACCTGCAATGCCAGCTCCACCGTCGGCTCCACGCCTGGCTGCGGCTCGGCCGCGATCAGCGGGCCGGCTGGTTTCGACAGCAAGCTGTTGTAAATCGCCAGCCGGCCCGGGCTGTCGAGCCGATTGGGCGCGTCGTCAGCACGGCCGGCCTGCACCTTCACCGCGATGTCGGCAATGCGACGCAGGTACTCCTCGTATTCGACGGCGCGCGCCTTGCGCAGCCGAATGACCTCGTCCAGCAGCGCCGACATCCGGTCGTAGAACGCCGGGTCGGCCAGATGCTCTTTGAGGATCTTGCTGCGCACGTTGTTCTCGATCGTCTCGGCAATCGCCGCGTGGCTGCCCTTCAGCGCGCCGAGCTGTTCCGCAATCGCCGCGGCGATGCCCGTCTTCACGATCAGATCGAGCAAGCCGATGTTGCCGAACGGCGAAATCTTGCGAGGTGCCGACGCCTCGATGTAGGTGTCGATCAAGTGCCGCATATCGGCCTCGTAGGCCTTCAGGTCCAGCGTTTCGCCGGCCGCATGGCGCACCACGTCGCGCAGGTCGATGTAGTGCTTGAGCCGCCGCTTGAGGCGTTCCACGTCGGCCGCACCGTAGCCCGCCGCATCCAGTTCGTCGGCGATGTTCGCCCAGGCCCGCAGCAGCGCCACCACCGCCTTGTAAAGCGCCGCGCGCTGCGGCTCACGTTCCTTCAGCTCGGCGGCGATTTCGCTGTTGCCGCAGAAGTAGTGAATGTGTTCCAGGTCACCCTGCGGTGGCTGCACCGGCTCGCACAGCAAGGCCAGCGCCTCCAGCGCATCGTCGAGCCGCTCGCGACCGAGGGCCAGGCGGTTCTTCAGCAGCACCTCGGGCTCGGCGCCTCCGGCGCTCGTGTCCAGCTCCGAGGTGTAGACGGCAATCGCGTTCTCGACCTTCTTGAACAGGTCTTTGTAGTCGACGATGTGGCCGAAATCCTTGTCGTCGCCATCGAGCCGGTTGGTGCGGCAGATGGCCTGGAACAGGCCGTGGTCCTGCATCGACTTGTCG
>JAYUGJ010000020.1:0-7550 GCA_043738425.1 Burkholderiales bacterium | reverse complement strand
TCGACGCCGACCGCGATCTCAAATTTACCTACCTCGGTTTGCAAATTCTCTACGACCGCTATTTCCTGCACATACAGGGCCGGCGCATCGAACTGCCGCAGATTTTCTACATGCGCGTGGCGATGGGCTTGGCGTTGAACGAGCCCGAGGGCAGCCGCGAGGCGCGCGCCATCGAGTTCTACAACGTGCTGTCGTCGTTCGACTTCATGTCCAGCACGCCGACGCTGTTCAACGCCGGCACGCGGCGCTCGCAGCTGTCGAGCTGTTACCTGACCACGGTGGCCGACGACCTGGACGGCATCTATGAAGCGTTGAAAGAAAACGCGCTGCTGTCCAAGTTTGCGGGCGGGCTGGGCAACGACTGGACGAATGTGCGCGCACTCGGCAGCCATATCAAAGGCACCAACGGCAAAAGCCAAGGCGTTGTACCGTTTTTGAAAGTGGTCAACGACACTGCCGTCGCGGTCAACCAAGGCGGCAAGCGCAAAGGCGCGGTGTGCGCCTACCTTGAGACCTGGCACCTCGACATGGAAGAGTTCCTCGAGCTGCGCAAGAACACCGGCGACGACCGCCGCCGCACACACGACATGAACACCGCGAACTGGATTCCGGATCTGTTCATGAAGCGCGTGATGGAAGGTGGCAACTGGACCTTGTTTTCGCCGAGCAACTGTCCCGACTTGCACGACAAATTCGGCAAGGCATTCGAAGTTGCGTACACCGGGTACGAGGCGCGTGCAGCGCTGGGCGAGATCAAGCTGCACAAAACCGTGGCCGCCCGCGACCTGTGGCGCAAGATGCTGTCGATGTTGTTTGAAACCGGACACCCGTGGATCACATTCAAAGACGCGTGCAACGTGCGCTCACCACAGCAACACGTCGGTGTAGTGCATTCGAGCAACCTGTGTACCGAAATTACGCTGAACACCAGTGACACCGAAATAGCAGTGTGCAACCTGGGTTCCATCAACCTGGTGCACCACCTGACCGACGGGCCCGATGGCCGTCAAATCGACCACGACAAACTGAAGCGCACCGTATCCACCGCGATGCGCATGCTCGACAACGTGATCGACATCAACTATTACGCAGTCAAAAAGGCGCGCGATTCGAACCTGCGGCACCGGCCGGTGGGGTTGGGCATCATGGGTTTCCAAGATGCGTTGCATGAGCTGCGCGTGCCGTACGCATCGGACGCGGCAGTGGAGTTTGCCGACCGCTCGATGGAAGCGGTGTGCTACCACGCCTACTGGGCTTCGACCGAACTGGCCGCCGAGCGCGGGCGCTATTCCAGCTACCGCGGCTCGTTGTGGGATCGCGGCATCCTGCCTATCGATTCACTCGATTTGTTGGTTGAGGCGCGCGGCGGTTTTGTCGATGTCGACCGCAGCAGCACGCTGGATTGGACCGCCTTGCGCGGCCGCATCGCTGCGCACGGCATGCGCAACTCCAACTGCGTGGCGATTGCACCTACCGCCACCATTTCCAACATCGTCGGCGTCAGCGCATCGATCGAGCCCTCGTTCGGCAACCTGTCGGTCAAGTCGAATTTGTCTGGTGAATTCACCGTCTTGAACGAGTACCTGGTGCGCGACCTGAAAAAGCTCGGCCTGTGGGACGACGTGATGGTGATGGATTTGAAGCATTTCGACGGATCGCTGCGACGCATCGACCGCGTACCCGAGGAGCTCAAGGTGCTGTACGCCACCGCGTTCGAGATCGAAACCCAATGGCTGGTCGAAGCGGCGTCGCGTCGCCAGAAGTGGATCGATCAGGCGCAGTCGCTGAACATTTATATGGCCGGGGCCTCGGGTAAAAAACTCGATGAAACCTACAAGCTCGCATGGACGCGCGGCTTGAAAACCACCTACTACCTGCGCACCGTGGGTGCGACACACGCCGAAAAATCCACCGTTAAGTCAGGCCAGCTCAACGCGGTCAGCAGCGGCACATCGGCTGCTTACGCCAGCGGCAGTGAAGCTGCTGTCGCGGGCACCGCGTCATCGGTGGCGAACGCACCGCCGGCAACCGACATGCAGTTCTGCGCGATCGACAACCCCGACTGCGAGGCGTGCCAGTGACGGCACGGTGGCAGCGTGGCGCGAGATCAGCGATGCGAGGTCGCAGACGCGAGATCAAGAACGGAACTGCGACGACGCAAGCAAGCCGAAGCGAGTAAGACCGTGGAAACCCGGCGACGCGGGTCGGGCGGCAAAAGTCAGGCGACGTAAGACTGCAACAAACGCGCCCGATAGGCGTGGTATCTGTCAAGTAGTGCTTTGTGTTTTGTCACAACGCTCGGATAATTAGTATCTTAAGGAAGTAAAACCATGTTGGTCTGGGACGAAGAAATCAAATCATCGGTTATGCCATCGGCGGCGGCTGCGCAGCCGTGGATTCCTGAAGAAGTTCAGAAGCCGAAAGCCGTTATGGCGCAACCAAACCTTGTCATATCTCCGTCGGTTTTCTCGAACGGCCCGGTTCCGTCGATGGCGGTCCAGTCGCCGCAAACCCTGGTCGAAGCGTTTAAACCCCCAGCTGCGCGCCGGGTGGTGGCGGCAGACAAACGAATCATCAACGGCCGGACGGACGTGAACCAGCTGGTGCCGTTCAAATACAAGTGGGCGTGGGAGAAATACCTGGCGACGTGCGCAAATCACTGGATGCCACAAGAAGTCAACATGTCGCGCGATATAGCCACATGGAAAGATCCAAACGGCCTGACCGACGACGAACGCCGCATCATCATGCGCAACCTCGGGTTTTTTGTCACCGCAGATTCTTTGGCCGCCAATAACATTGTGTTGGGAACCTACCGGCACATTACCGCGCCTGAATGCCGTCAATTTCTGTTGCGTCAAGCGTTCGAAGAAGCCATTCATACGCACGCCTACCAGTACATCGTGGAATCGCTGGGTTTAGACGAGGCGGAGATTTTCAACGCCTACAACGAAGTGGCCTCCATCCGCGACAAAGACCAGTTTTTGATCCCGTTCATCGAAGCGGTGATGGACCCGCACTTCAATACCGGCACGCTGGAAGACGATCAAAAACTACTGAAGTCGTTGATTGTTTTTGCCTGTTTGATGGAAGGCTTGTTTTTTTACGTCGGCTTCACGCAGATTTTGGCGCTAGGGCGCCAGAACAAAATGACCGGTGCGTCAACCCAGTACCAATACATCTTGCGTGATGAATCGATGCACTGTAATTTCGGCATCGATCTGATCAATCAGATCAAACTGGAAAATCCGCTGTTGTGGACCGCTGATTTCAAAGCTGAAATCAAGGCTCTTTTCATGCAAGCGGTTGAGCTGGAGTATCGGTACGCTGAAGACACGATGCCGCGCGGGGTACTGGGCATGAACGCATCGATGTTCAAAGGTTACTTGCGCTACATAGCCAACCGACGGGCTACGCAGATTGGTTTGGAAGCGCTTTTCCCGAACGAAGAAAACCCGTTTCCGTGGATGAGTGAAATGATTGATTTGAAGAAAGAAAGCAACTTCTTTGAAGTTCGCGTCACTGAATACCAATCAGGCGGCGCGTTGTCTTGGGATTGAGGTCTCGACCCTGTTTTTTGTGGTCGATTGTTAAGTAGGCAGATCAAGATTTACAAACTGAGCAGCAGCCGCGTAAAAACGGCAAAACAACGACCGCAAAAGCGGCGAACTCGGTTTGACACCCCATTCATTGCACCGGGGCGCCCATTCAGGGCAGTTTTCGGGTAATGGATAACTGCAATTATTCGGGTTACTGAATGTGCGCAGTGTTTCTTTAACTTGATCAAGGAGAAATGTCATGGCAACTGCGAAAAAGGCCGCCCCGGCCAAGAAAGCTGCACCTGCGAAAAAAGCGCCTGCGAAAAAAGTCGCAGTGAAAAAAGCAGCTCCGGCCAAAAAAGCACCAGCTAAAAAAGCGGCACCTGCGAAAAAAGCGCCTGCGAAAAAAGTCGCAGTGAAAAAAGCTGCACCTGCGAAAAAAGCGCCAGCGAAAAAAGCACCTGCAAAGAAGGCACCAGCAACTAAAGCTGCAGCGAAAAAAGCGCCTGCTAAAAAAGCCGCAGCGAAAAAAGCACCGGCTAAAAAAGCACCGGCAAAAAAAGCCGCTGCTAAAAAGGCGCCTGCTAAGAAAGCTGCTGCTAAAAAAGCGCCGGCCAAAAAAGCTGCAGCCAAGAAAGCACCTGCTACCCCAGCCGCTGCTCCGGCGCCGATTGCGAAAACTTCACTCAGCCCCCAGGCTGCGTGGCCGTTTCCAACTGGTTCCAAGCCGTAAGGCTGAAGGGTTCGCGACACGCGGATTGATCGCTACTCAGCGACCACCCGGCTTCGGCCGGGTTTTTTTATGTCAAAGGTCGTACAGACGTCGATCGATGCGGTGGTTTTGACCTCCACGCTCGGCAATCTTCAGTGCGCCGATCTGATTGCCGAGTTCGACGCAACGCAGCAAGGGCCAGCCGCGCTCCAACCCGTACAGAAGTGCGCCGCGGACTGCATCGCCGCAACCGGTGGGGTCGACCACGGCCGTTGCCTTGACGCCGGCGACGTGGGTGCATTGACCTTGTTCCCACACATCACAACCGTCGGCTGCGAGCGTGACGACGACCCCTGCCAAATGCGATGTCGACAGCGACTCCAGCGTTTCGCCGGTGCGGTCGCACAGCATGCGTGCTTCGTAGTCGTTGACTGCTACCCAACGCGCTTGCGCAACAAAACGCTTCAATTCCGCGCCGTCGAACATCGGCAGGCCCTGGCCTGGATCGAACACGAAGGGAATGCCCGCGGCGGCCAGCTGTGCGGCGTGTTCGATCATCGCGTCGCGTCCGTCGGGCGCGATGATGCCGAGCCGGATGTCGCTGTTCAACGGCACGGCGGTGCGCTGCGCGTGCTGCATGGCACCGGGATGAAAGGCGGTGATCTGGTTGTTGTCGCGGTCGGTGATGATGATGGCCTGCGCGGTCATGCTGTCTTCCAGCAACGCAACGTGGGTTGTGTCCACACCCCACGATGTCAATCGCTGCGCGTACTGCGCGCCGTCGCTGCCCAGAGCCGCCAACACCACTGCGCTGCCGCCGAGTTGGCTCAAGGTGTAGGCGATGTTGCCGGCGCAACCGCCGAACTCACGGCGCAGCGTGGGCACCAGAAACGACACATTCAATATGTGTACCTGGTCGGGCAATATTTGTTCGGCAAACCGCCCCGTAAAGGTAGTGATCGTGTCGAACGCAAGCGAGCCGCAAATCAGGACTGACATGGTTACTCCAAAAAAGGTTGAGGGGGCCGGGGGTAGTAGGCGCGTGGTTCATGTCACGGCGGGAATGGGTCACACCGACCGCCAACTGCCGGATGCGGCTGCCGCGTTACGGGTAGAAAACCTCGACCGTATAGCCGCTGACCCGCCGACCCGCTACCGAAAAATGGACCTGCAGCGGCATATCGCGGGCCGGCTTGAGCAGTGGTTCTGTGACACGAAAGTCAGCCGGCGACAGCGATCTGCGCGCAACCAATTCGCCATCGGCGTCGGTCAGGTTCAAGTCCACCGACGGCAGCGCAATCGGCAGCTCACCGCGGTTGCGCAGCGTCACCGTCAAGCGCAGCGAGTCAGCGCTGGCCGGGTCGGAAGACGCCGCCTGCGTCAGCGCGGTGCTTTCGATGCTGACGTCGTCGATGCGGCGCAGCGCGTCGATGCGGCAGCCCACCACCGCGCAGTACTGCTGCAGCCGCGGTGCGCTGTCAGGCCACTGCGCGGCTATGCGGTGCCGAAAATGCATCGCCGTTTGCGCCACCAAAGTCGCCGATGCGAACGCCGCCAACCACCGTAACGCACGGCGCGCGACTGGCTGCGTCCACCGCTCGCTACGCTGTGCACGGGCTACAAAACTGGGCATCGCCGACGGCACCTCGAACGGAGCAGCTTGCGCAGCGTTGAACCGCGATACCGCGCGTGCAGAGGCGACCAGGTCGAGGTCGGCGTCGTCGATGTCGTCGCCGAAAGTGGAAGAACGCAGCAGCACGTAGTCTGGCGAACGGGCGCGGTGTTGGCGTGCAACCGGGTCACCGTCGCTGTCGTCGTCACCGTCACCGTCACCGTCTTCTGCCGTGTCGCCATCGCCATCGAAACCATCTGGCTCAAAACCCGGTGGGAACTGCGCATCGGCAAACTCGTTGCGATCGACATCGGCGATGCGGTCACTCGGGCTGTCGTTATCGGCCCGTCGCGGTGCGAACAAACGGGTGTCGAGCGCATCGCTTGCATTGGTTACGGCGCTTGCGGCGTTTGCGGTGATTCCGGTAAAGCCGGTATTGCTGGTATCGGCAGCGATGCCAGCAACACCAGCAACCCCAGCGTTTGCACCGCCGAGTCCAGCAGCCGTTCGGGGAGGTGGTGCCAGGTTTGTAATCGGTGGCTGTGCCGATGCATCGGCTGGTTCGTCAGGCACCGGTGCCGGGTCGTTGTCAACCGCAGCTGCCGGTGGGGCTTGCCACGGTGGCGGTGTGTCGCGCGCTAAATCGAACAGGCACTTTTGCGCATGAAAGACCTCCCGGCAGCGACCGCAGCGGACCCAACCCTCAGAGACTTTGAGCTGGTCTTGGACCACCCGGAAAACGGTTCCGCAGGCGGTGCATCGGGTGGCCAGACTCATCGCTGAATCATGCCACGCGGCCGGTTGGTGATACGGCTTGCGCAGCTGCGGGTGCTGCTGCCTGTGCTGCTGCTTGTGCTGCAGTCCTTGCGCCGCGCCTGCGGCTCACGCCGCGGGCGGCGCGCGGCGCGCGGTCATCAAAATCCAGCCGTCCTCACTGTCGCTGACCGACAGTGGCAGCCACGGCGCGTAGGCCTCGGCCAACTCGTCGGCCTGGCGTTCCAGGATGCCGGCCAACACCAAATCGCCGCACCTGTCGACATGTCCGCAGAGCAGCGGCGCGAGCAGCCGCAGCGGTGTGGCCAAGATGTTGGCCAGCACCAGCGGGTAGCAGCCGCAGGCGAGGTCGGGCAGGCCCGCGCGCAGCGACACGCCGTTCGCCGCGGCGTTGCCGATGCTGGCCTGCACGGCTGCCGGATCGATGTCGACCGCGTCGACGCCGCGTGCACCGTGCAGCGCGGCACCGATTGCCAAAATGCCCGAGCCGCAGCCGTAGTCCAACACCCGACCCCACCGCGCTGCGTGGGTTGGCGCATGCTGCGCAATCCAACGCAGGCACATGCGGGTGGTCGGGTGCGTACCGGTGCCGAACGCCATGCCGGGATCCAGCCGAATCACGCGTTCAGCGGCCGCTGGTGCGGCGTGCCAGCTCGGCACCACCCAAAACGTGGACGTGACCGGCACCGGCGTGAACTGCGATTGCGTCAGCCGCACCCAGTCTTGATCGACCAGCGGCCTGATCGATTGCACTTGCACATGGCAGGCCCACGCTTCGGCCAACAAGGTATCGGCAGCGCCTTGGGCGGCGTCGGTGGTCTCGAACAGCGCCGTCACGATGGAGCGATTCCAGCCGCCGCGGGGTGCGGGCATGCCGGGCTCGCCAAACAGCGCGCATTCGGCATCGGTGTTC
>JAYUGJ010000019.1:0-14097 GCA_043738425.1 Burkholderiales bacterium | reverse complement strand
GCCGCACCGACCGCCACCGCGCCCAGCAGACCCAGCGCCCAGTTCAGGTGCAGGGTGGCGACAAACCAGGCGCCAAACACGCCGCCCAGCATGGCGATGTGGCCGGTGGTGACCGACAGCACCTTGGAGGTCGAGTACATCACGTTGTAGACCAGCGCGACGGCCGCATACAGCATGCCGATGGCGAGCCCCGAGACGATGACATTGAGCATGGTTGCGGCCGATCGGATCAGGCCAGGCTCAACGCGGCGCGAGCTTGAAGCTGCCGTCCTTGAAGGTGTTGGCCGCGTTCATCGCCATGTTGCTGTCCGGGAAGCCGTTGCGCTCGGTCGCGCTCCACGAGTAGGTGGTGTAGACACCGCGGAAGTTCTTGGTGTTCTCGAGCGCCTTCTGGATCGCGGCCGGGTCGGTCGAGCCCGCCGTTTTGGCCGCGTGCTCAATGATCTTGACTGTGTCATAACCCATCGCGATCCACCAGAACAGCACGTCGATCTCGGCCCCGCCGAGCTTCGGCCGGACCTTGTCGACCAGCGCCTGAGTGCGCTCGGGCAGCTTGCCGTCGGCGCCGAAGGTGGTGCTCAGGTAGCCGGCGGCGAAGGTGTTTTCCCAGTACTCGGGCTTGTTCAGCAGCTTGCGGATCTGCGCTGCCATCAGCGCCGGATGGCCGACCACCGGCACGTTCCAGCCCATGTCGCCGCGCGCGTTGAGCAGCCGGCCGAGCAGGCCGGTGGCGGCCGACCACGGCATCACGATGTCGGCACCGGCGGCGCGGGCCTTGGCCATTTCATCCGAGAGGTCGGTCTTGTTCGGATCGACCAGCACGCTGTAGACCGGCTTGATACCGGCCTTGTCGAGCAGCTCCTGCGCCGTCTTGGCGCTGGCCGTGCCGTAGCCCGAGGTGTCGGCAATGATGGCGATCTTCGACTTCTTCAAGGTGCCCAGCGCATAGGCGTTGGCGGTCGAGATCCACTGTCGGTTGGTGTTGATGGCGCGGAACGCCAGCGGGTACTTGGTGGCGTCGGTCAGCTCGTCGATCGAGCCGATGATGATGTTGGGCACGCCGGCCTTGGCCAGGATCGGCGTGGTCGCGAGGCCCTCGCCGGAGTTGACCGGGCCGATCACGAACTGCACCTTGTCGCTGAAGGCGAGCTGCTGGGCGAAGTTGACGGCCTTGGTCGGGTCGCCGGCGGTGTCGCGCGTCAGCAGTTCGATCTGCTTGCCCAGGATGCCGCCGGCCTTGTTGATTTCCTCGACGGCGAGCTGCACGCCCTGGTTCTCGGCGATCGCGGCCGACGACAACGGGCCGGTCAGCGACGACAGCCAGCCGATCTTCACGGTCTGCGCCAGCGCACCGCCGGCGGCCACGGCCAGGCTGGCGGCGAAGGCAATCTTCAAACCCATCGAGGCTCGGTAGTTTGTGGAACGAACTTGCATGGTGTCTCCGTGAAGGTGCGGGAAGTGCCGCGCTCGGGCCGCCATATCTTCCGGCTTGACATGGGCTGGCGTCAAGCATCAAAGGGCAGTGCGGCTGCGGGTATGTCCTTGTCTTGCGTTGCGCCAAACCCTGGGTCAGGTTTGATGAACAAACTTATTGAATGGTCACCGCAGTCGCCTGAAGGCATGGCGTTCCGGCGCCCGGAACAGAACATCGGGTAAGGTCACGCATGGACTATCCCGGCAACCTCTTCGTCATCGCCGCGCCCAGCGGGGCCGGCAAGTCGAGCCTCGTCAGCGCGCTGCTGCAGGTCGACTCGCACCTCGTGGTCGCGATCTCGCACACCACCCGCGCGCCACGCGGCCAGGAGCAGCAGGGGCGCGAGTACCAGTTCATCGACGAGGCCGCGTTCCGCGCGATGGTCGCGCACGGCGACTTCCTCGAGTGGGCCGAGGTCCACAGCCACCTGTACGGCACCTCGCGCGGTGCGATCGAAGCGCACATCACCGGCGGGCAGGACGTGGTGCTCGAGGTCGACTGGCAGGGCGCGTTGCAGATCAAGGCGCTGTTCCCGAACGCGGTGTTGGTCTTCATCCTGCCGCCGAGCTGGGAAGAGCTGCTGCAGCGCCTGCACCGGCGCGGCGAAGACCCGCCGGAGGTGATCGATCAGCGGATGGTGAACGCGCGGGTCGAGGTCTCGCAGGCCCGCCACTTCGACTTCGTTATAATCAACGCCTCGTTCGAGACGGCGCTCTTCGACCTGAAGACGATTGTTCATTCACAGCGGCTCAAGTACGCCGCGCTGCAAAGAAGCAAGCCTGCGGTCTTTGCAGCCCTCTCGCTGAATTGAACGTCTCGAACCGCACCGATGCGGCTGCATGCCGACGCAGCCGCCCAGCGACATCCCTTTCCCCTCTGGAGCACTGCACATGGCCCGCATCACCGTCGAAGACTGCCTGGTTCGCATCCCGAACCGCTTTCAGCTCGTGCTGGCCGCCACCTACCGCGCCCGCATGCTCAGCCAGGGCCACGCGCCGAAGATCGAGACCAAGAACAAGCCCGGCGTGACCGCACTGCGCGAAATCGCCGCCGGTGAAATCGGCATTGAAATGCTGCGCAAGGTGCCGGTCTGACAGCGTTCCCGCGCTGTTGCCGTGCCGCTGTGATGTAGTCGTGACTCCTGGGCACTCCCGGCCATGCCGCGTGCCCTCCTGCCCTTCCTCTGCCGTTCTTCTGCCAGGCTGGTTGTCCGGCCTGCTGCAAAAGCCCTGCCGTGCGCCCCCGGGCGCGGCAGGCGCGCTTGATCCGCGTTAGATTCGCGAGATGAGCCCGCGCTCCCCAACCGCCGTGCATGAGCCGACTGTTCGGCCTACCCGCCGCGCGCCACCGTCGCCGCATGCCACCGTGCTGCTGCCGGCGGCCGCCACCGACGCCGCAGCGGCCTCGTTTGCCGCGTTGACCCACAAGCTCGACTACCTCGACAGCGCCGACATCCGCCGCGTGCGCGAGGCCTACCGCTTCGCCGACGAAGCGCACCTCGGCCAGTTCCGCGCCAGCGGCGAGCCCTACATCACGCACCCGATCGCAGTCGCCGGTCTGTGCGCCGAATGGAAGCTCGACGCGCAGGCCATCATGGCCGCGCTGATGCACGACGCGATGGAAGACTGCGGCATCACCAAAGCCGAGTTGATTGAACGTTTCGGCGCACCCACCGCCGAATTGGTCGATGGCCTGACCAAGCTCGACAAGTTGCAGTTCTCGACCCGCGAAGAATCGCAGGCCGAGTCGTTTCGCAAAATGCTGTTGGCGATGGCACGCGACGTGCGCGTGATCCTGGTCAAGTTGGCCGACCGCTTGCACAACATGCAAACGATGGATGCGGTCAGCGCCGACAAGCAACAGCGCATTGCGCGTGAAACGCTCGACATCTATGCACCTATCGCGCACCGGTTGGGGCTGAACCAAACCTATCGCCAGCTACAAGAGTTGGCCTTCCGCCACCTGCGCCCATGGCGCTATGCGGCGTTGTCGAAAGCGCTGCTGCATGCTCGCGGCAACCGGCGCGATGTGGTCGAACGGGTGCGCACCGATGTCGAAAAATCATTCGCGCATGCCGAGCTGAGAGCGCAATTTCACGGCCGCGAAAAAACGCTGTTTTCGATCTACCGAAAGATGCGCGAAAAGCACCTGAGCTTTGCGCAAGTCAACGACATTTTTGGTTTTCGCATCGTGGTGGCGACGCTGCCCGAGTGCTACCTCGCGCTCGGCGTATTGCACCAGTTGTACAAGCCGCTGCCGGGCCGCTTCAAAGACTACATCGCGATTCCAAAAGCCAACGGCTACCAGTCGCTGCACACCACGCTGGTCAGCCCGCTGGGCACCGCAGTCGAGTTTCAAATTCGCACCGAGCCGATGCATTCGATTGCCGAAAAAGGCATTGCTGCGCACTGGATGTACAAAACCAAAAACGCCGACGCGACGCCGGCGCAGGAAGCGCAGCGACTCGGCGCGATGTGGTTGCAGTCGCTGATCGATATCCAGGACGAAACGCGTGACGCGACCGAGTTTTTGGAACACGTGAAGATCGACTTGTTTCCCGATGCGGTCTACGTGTTCACGCCGAAATCGAAAATTCTGGCGCTGCCACGCGGTGCGACGCCGGTCGACTTTGCGTATGCGATTCACTCCAGCGTCGGTGACCACTGCGTGGCCGCGAAAGTCAACGGCGAACCGGTGGCGTTGCGCACCGAACTGCGCAGCGGCGATGTGGTGGACATCGTGATTGCCACCGGTGCCCGGCCCAACCCCAGCTGGCTGAATTTCGTGCGCACCGGGCGCGCGCGGTCGAAGATTCGCCATCACCTGAAAACACTCGAACAAGAAGAGTCACAAAGTCTGGGCACGAAAATGCTGGCGCAGGCATTGCGCGCCGAAGGCCTGGCGATGCCGGCCGACGATGCCAGCGCCGACGCCGCACACGCACCGCAACCGAACCAGCCACTGCCGCTGTCGCTGCCGCCGCTGTGGCCGGTGTTGTTGCGCTGGAGCGGCAACCGCAGCCGCGACGAGCTGCTCACCGACATCGGGCTGGGCCGCAAAGTCGCCGCCATCGTCGCGAAACGGCTGGCGCGCCTGTTGGCCGAACGCGGTGTGCGACCCGATCCGATCGCGCTGACGATGGGCCGTTATAGATCTGACCCCCTGGGTCTGAACGGCAAAGCAGGCGAAGGCGAACTCGCGCAAGGCATGGTGCTGATCGACGGCAGCGAAGGTGCTTCGGTACAGCTGGCAACTTGCTGCCGACCGATTCCCGGCGACTCGATCCTGGGCTACCTCGGCCGCGGTGAAGGCCTGTTGGTACACACCAGCGAATGCGCGGTGGGCAAACGTTTATTCGGCCGCGACAGCGAAGGCTGGCTGGGCGTGGATTGGGCCGAACAACCGACCCGCGCGTTCGAAACCGGGGTGTCGATGCTGCTGAGAAACGGCAAAGGCGTGCTGGCCGAAGTAGCTTCGGCCGTCGCGGCCGCCGAAGCCGACATCACGCACATCGACATGGGCGACCAGGCGGTGGCCGACACCGCCGAGTTGAAGCTGCTGCTGGCGGTGCGCGACCGGCTGCATCTGGCCGAAGTCATCCGCGCGCTGAAACGGGCCGCGTCGGTGCTGCGCATCAGCCGCACCAAGCCCTAGGCCTTCAGTGTGTTGTCGCTGGTTCGCTCAGCCGCCCAACCGGTTCGGGCCGGGCCAGCCGAAGCCTGGTCGCCACAGAGCCAGACCCCCAACCCATTCGGTGCGCGGGGTAGACAACCGCCAGCAATTCCAGGCCCCGTTTGGAACCTGGTGCGCGCCCGATGGTGCCTACGGACACGGTGCCGCGATGCGTTCGGTCTCCGCCATGTCGGTGGGCAAGTACGCCACCTCTGCGTCACTCAACACACTGCGCACGGTGGCATCTTGTTGCCGCAAGCGTTGGATGAGCAACCAGTACCGCAGCATCGCGCACTCTTTGGGAATCGGGTCTTCCGCTGCCCCAGGCCGCGCCGCAATCGCATCGAGCTGACGCAGGTACGCGTTCGATGCAGCGTTCGCACGCCCCCGCGGTGACGCTTCTTCGGCGATCACCGCATTCGCAAAGCGCGTCGCGTTGGCGCATTCTTCAACGCTCAGGTGCGACTTGCATGCGAACGACGGCGCGGGTTCGGCGGGTGATGCAGTCGCCATGACAGGCGGGTCTGCGGCCGTCGCAGTGGCTGGCGCTGCCGGGTCCGACAACGCAGCCGGTGCTGCCGCTGGCGTGGCGGTCGGCAGCCCCACGGCCGCAGGTGGCGCTTTGCTGCAGCCGAATTGCAATGTCAACGCGCACCCACACACCAGCGCGACAACCCACCGAACTTTGGGATGAACCAACATGGACGAAACCTTTAAAACCAATGCCGACCGCCGCGCAGCGTAACCCGCTTCAACCGACATTTTTTATCGCGATGGGCCTAAACCGCGTGCGATGTGAACGATGCACGCATGCATGCACGCGAGCACGTATGCACGCGAGCCCACGGCCCACCGCTGCGGTTGCATCGATCTGTGTCGTAGTGGATGAAGCAGCCTGCTGGTGCGGCGAGCCGTGCACCGGCGCGGCGCTCATTGCTCCACCAACTCGACCCGCCGATTTTTCGCACGGCCGGCCTCTGCCGCATTCGAGGTGACCGGCGCGAAATTCGCGACGCCGCGGGCACGCAGGCGCGCGGCATCGATCTGGTAGCGGGCCACCAGCGCGGCCACCACCGCGTCGGCGCGGCGCTGTGACAACGCCACATTCGCATCGACCGCGCCGACGTTGTCGGTGTGGCCGACGATCAACACCTTCAGCGCCTTATTGGCCTGCAGCAATTTCGCCATCTCGGCCAATTGCGGCGCCGATTCGGCTTTGATGTCGGACTTGCCGGTATCGAAATACAAACCGTACAAGGCAATTTTTCCATCGGCCACCAGGCCGCGTTGCAGCGCCTGCGTGTCGATCACCACCTTGCCGCCTTCCATCGCCGCGGGCTCGGCCACCAGCATCACCACCGTGGGGGCCTGCCAGATTGAATTCGGCTCGGCCACGAAAAGCATGACGTAGACCTCGCTGCCGTTGCGGTTGAGTTTGGCGCTGGCGAATCGCACATCACGGCTGATCGCGCTGCTCGCGCCGCCGCCGCCGACCCATTTGCGCGGGTACACCACCTCATTGGCAAACCATTCTTTGATCCACGCCTGGTCGCATTCGCGCATCTCGCAGGCGTACAGCGCGCTGAAGCCAGCCTGCTGCAGCGCTGCCTGGTAGTTGCGGAACACCTCCAGCGCAGTGCGATCTTTCGGCGCAACGTAGAAGTAGCTGTTGACGCGGCCTTCGATGGCAGTGACTTTGTCGAACAGCAAATCGTTTTTGGCACCAGCTCGCCCGGGTCCACCGGGAACCCGCACCGCTGCGAAACTTTCTTGCGCGGTGTCCTGCAGCACCGAGCCGGCGTAGCGGCTGACCAGCGGGTGGTCTTTGCCGCCTTTGATTTCGACCGGTTTGGATTGCGCGTGTGCGGCCTGCGCGAGCGCACAGCCCACGATCCAACAGACGATTACGAGCAGTTGACGCATGGTGAAACCTTTGCTGCCGACAAAAATCGTTTGCTTCACGCAACGACCGGCGCGGGGTAACTTACTGCGAGGACTTCCACCACATCGACGCCGGCCGGTGTGTGCACGCGCAACGCATCGCCGACGCGCGCGCCCAACATGGCGCGCGCCACCGGGGTGATCCAGCTCACCTCACCGGCGGCGCTGTTCGACTCATCAACGCCTTTGATGGTGATCGTGTGTTGTTCCTCGCGCGCATTTGAATAACGCACGGTGGCACCGAAAAAGATCTGGTCACCGCCGTGGTGCACCGACGGATCCACCACCTCGGCGATGTCCAGACGTTTGGACAGAAACCGAATCCGGCGGTCTATTTCACGCAGCCGTTTTTTGCCGTACAGGTAATCGCCGTTCTCGCTGCGGTCGCCATTTTTCGCGGCCCACGACACCACATCGACCACCTTCGGTCGCTCGACATCGAGCAGGTTCAGCAACTCGGCGCGCAATGCGGCGTAACCCGCCGGCGTCAGGTAATTTTTTGCGCCTGCGGGAATCGACGGCGCGCTGAGGTCAGCGTCGCCATCGTCGTCATCGGCATCGTCAGATTCTTTGGTGAACGCTTTGCTCATCGGGACACCGCGTCCAGGTTGCTGGCTTGTCGGCAAGCGATCAAACCATGCGGTCAACGCCGAATGAACAATCGGCAACAAGTCGCATCTCGCGGCGCTGCGTGCAGCAATACAGCACTTCATCACGAACCGCAGGCACTGCCCGCAGCGCGCCGAATGCTACTGTCAGAGCCGTTGTAATCCTTGCAACGGTTGCATTTCGTTTGATGTCGTTACGCTTCGAGTGGCATGTCATTTAATCAATTCCTCACGGTGATGCGGGCCCGCTGGCGCGTCGGCTTCGTCGTACTCGGCACCCTATTGGCATTGGTCACGTTGCTCAGCGTGGCACTGCCCAAGCAGTACACCGCCTCGGCGGTGGTGGTGGTAGAGCCGCGCACATCTGATCCGATTGCCGGGGTAGCGATGCCGAACGCGGTGGCACCGGGCTACATGGCAACGCAAATCGACGTCGTCAGCAGCGAACGGGTGTTGATCCGCGCGCTGCGTTCGTTGGGCCTGCACGAAAGCGCTGAGGCCCAGGCGCAGTGGCAACAGTCGACCGATGGCGCGGGCAGTTTCGAAGCGTGGCTGGCCGAACGGCTGGCTAAAAAGCTGGTGGTGAAACCATCGCGTGAATCAAACGCGCTGAGCATCAACTACACCACCACCGATCGCAATGTGGCAGCCAACACCGTCAACGCAGTGGTGCGCGCCTACATGGCTACCGCGCTTGATCTGCGGGTCGAGCCGGCGAAAGAATTCAACGCATTTTTCGACAAGCAAAGCACCGAACGCCGGGCCGCCTTGGCGCTGGCGCAAGGCAGGTTGTCGCAGTACCAGCGGCAAAACGGGGTGGTGTTTTCGACCGAGCGGCTGGACATCGAAAACCAGCGGCTGGTCGAGCTGTCGTCGCAACTGGTGGTGGCGCAGGGCTTTGCGATGGACTCGCGAACGCGCACCACGCAAAGCGACGCGCACCCCGAGCGCACGCCCGAGGCACTGACCAATTTGGTGGTCAGCGGCTTGGGTGCCGAATTGGGTAAGCAGCAAGCGCGCTTGCAAGAGCTGCGCTCGCGGCTGGGCGAAAAACACCCGCAGGTCATCGAGCTGCGCGCCAGCATCGATGAGCTGCAAAGCCGCGTCAATTCAGCCACCACGCGCGCTGCAGGCAGCGTCGGCGTGAACAACAGCGTGACCAACGCGCGGGTGGCCGAACTGCGCACCGCGATCACCGAACAACAGGCGCGCGTGCTGTCGCTGAAAACCCAAAACGACCAGGCGGCGCTGATGAAACTGGATGTCGATGCAGCGCAGCGGGCCTACGACGCGGTGCTGGCCCGCGTCACGCAAACCAGCCTGGAAAGCCGCAACCTGCAAAGCAATGTGTCGGTGCTGAAAGAAGCCACGCCGCCGGCGCACCCGACCTCGCCGCAGCTGATGCTGAACCTGGGCATCAGCGCAGTGCTGGGCTCGATGCTGGCGGCCGGCGCGATGCTGCTGGCCGAACGCCGAGACCGCCGGCTGCGCAGCGTCGAAGACGTGGTGCTCGACTTGCAGCAGCCGCTGTTGGTGGTGCTCAAGGCTGCACACCCACAGCGGCGCGAGCGCGGTCGCCACGACTCGCGGCAAATCGAAGCGCAAATCGTCAAAGGCGCGCAGCCGGCACTGCCGCACTGAGCGCAACACCCCACACTGCGCACCATGAACACCACACTCGATCCCGATGTCGTTGAGGCAGTCAACATGCCCATGAGCCACAGCGATCGGCACACGCCCGACCGTCCGATCGGCGCGATATTGGGCCGTGCGCTGAAGCTGCCGGCCGAACAGATCGATGAAATCGTCGCCCACCAGCGTGAGCGCGGTTTGCGTTTCGGCGAGGCCGCGGTCGAGCTGCGCCTGGCGACCAACGCGGACGTGATCCGGGCGCTGTCGCAACAATTTGATTTCCCTTGTGTTGCCGCCAACCGGCCCGCCGGCAGCGACGAACTGGTGATGGCACAAGACCCGTTCGGCGCGCAAGCCGACGTGTTCCGCGAGCTGCGCAGCCAGCTGCTGATCGGCGTGTTCGCGGCCACCAGCCGCACCCAGGTGCTGGCCATCGTGAGTCCGAATTCGGGCGACGGCAAAACCTATTTGGCGGCCAACCTGGCGGTCGCTTTCAGCCAACTGGGCGGCCGCACCGTGCTGGTGGATGCGGACTTGCGCACGCCACGGCTGCACCAGATTTTCGGCGTGCAAAACGGCGCAGGCCTGGGCAACATCCTGGCCGGCCGGTCCAAAAGCAATGTCATCCACCAGGTCAAAGGCCAACCGGGTTTGTTTGTGTTGCCGGTCGGCGGTGTACCACCCAACCCGTTGGAATTGCTGCAACGCCCGGCGATGGGTTTGCTGCTGCACGAGTTGTCGATGAAGTTCGACCACGTGCTGGTCGACACGCCGGCGTCCGAGCGCGGCAGCGATGCGCGCGTGATTGCGGCCAAATGCGGCGCGGCGTTGGTGGTCGGGCGCAAAGGCCGCAGCCGCATGGCCGAGCTGCGCGTGCTGATCGACGGCGTAGCCAAAAGCTCGGCCGCGGTGGCCGGTGTGGTGATGAACGAGTTCTAGACGCAGCGGCGTTCAGGCACCGGATGGTTTGACGACCGCGTCGCTGCACCACCGCACCACCGCACCCGGCCGACCGTTTTGAAACTCGCCACCGCATTGTTTTTCGCTGCTGTCGCAGCGTGTCATATGCACGCGGCCGTGGCCGTGGCCGCTACCGCGGCGAACCAAACCGCCACCAGTGCGACCCCAGCGGCATCGTCTGCCACCACCGACTGCGACACGCTTGCACCGTTGCCCGGCGTACCTGCGAACGCCCGGCGGGTCACTGAGTTCGGCGCGCTGCCCAATGACGACATCGCCGACGACCCCGCGATCGCCGCAGCACTCAGCGCACTGCAGCCCGGTGACTGGTTGGTGTTCCCACCGGGGCGCTACCTGCAATCGAAAAGCATCGTGATCACCACGCCCGGCGTCACCGTGTGGGGTGCAGGTGCGCAATTGCACGCAACGAATCCGCTGGATCACACCGTGAGCTTGCAGGCCGACGGCGTGCGGCTGTACGGCTTCACGCTGACCGCGGTGACCGACGTGCGGCGCAGTGCGGTCGAGCAGACCCGCATCAGCATTTACCGCGACTGGACGCGCCCCGGCTTGCAAACCGGCAACGTGGTGCGTGGCAACACGGTGACGTTTGAGGCCTCGCTGGGCGACACGCCAGCATTGGCCAACTCGGCCGGCGGCGCAGGCATCCTGGTGTCGCAGGCCAGCGATTTCACGCTCGCCGACAACACCGTGCGGCGCCCGCTGGCCGATGGCATCCACATCACCGGTGGCAGCCGCAACGGCCGCGTCATCAACAACACCGTGCGTGAAAGCGGCGACGACATGATCGCGGTGGTGTCGTACCTGGGCAGCGGTTGGCAGCAGCGGTTGACCAACAACGCAGCGGCCCGCGGCGCGGTCGAGCGCGGCGACACGCAGGTTTCGAACGTGTTGATTCAGGGCAACGATGTGGCCGACAACTACTGGGGCCGCGGCATCGCGGTGGTCGGCAGCCGCCACATCACGGTGCGCGACAACCGCATCGACCACACCGCCATGGGCGCAGGCGTTTTGGTGGCACAAGAAGGCGGCTGGGGCACGCCGGGCCCGCGCAACGTGTGGATACACGGCAACCACATCAGCCGCGTACAGAACGGCGCGCCGCCTTATGTGCCGGTTGGCCTCGCGTTTGCCGGGCTGCGCGGCAGGCTGCTGGCCGGCCTGCGCTCAGGGCATAGCGCGATCGAGGTGCACGCAATTCAGAACAGCGCAGCCAACGCGCGCCACCTGGAGCTTGCGCCACTGCTGGCGTTGCGAAACATCACCATCACCAACAACCTGATCGCGAACACCGCAGTCGATGGCGTGCGCATCGGCGTCGACAGCATCGCTGCATTGATGCAGCACATCACGGTGGCGGGCAACCAACTGCAACGGGTCACGGGTGCCAGCGTCAGCAACCTGCTGGGGCCGGCGCGGCCCATCGCATGCAGCCACAACACGCGCGACGGGCGGGCCGTCAGCGCGGTCGGCTGCGTTGCGCTGCCCGCGGCGGGTTCGTCGCTGTCGGGCGCGGGGGTGGACGTGAAGATTGGCGCATCCTTGAACTGCAAGGCGTTGCGTGAATAACCCGCTGCACCATCGACTGGTTCACGCGAGCCCCATGCACGCACCGACATGGCCCAAGCGGGTGGCGCAGAACCGTCGCCGCGTGTTGCAATAAATTCTTCGGGCACTTGCCCCCCACAGCGCTGAAGTCCACACCGGTTTTTTATGCCTGACCCCACTGCCCGCCACCACGCCGCCACGCCCTGTTCACCAGCGCCGTCATTGCGCCTGCACGCCCGCCCACCGCGCGCGGTGAAAACCATGCTGTGCGCTGGGCTGTGCGCTTGGCTGTGCACATTAGCCGGCTGCGGTGGCGGCAGTGGCGGAGCAAAAACCCCCACCGCCGGAGCCAATCCCGGCGACTCCGGCAGCCCGCCTGTGGCTGCTGCGCCCGCTGCACCCGCGCCACCGACCGCCGACGCCAGCGACTACACCTGCGGCGCATTGCCGCCGATGCCCAGCGTGCCCGCAGGCGCGCGGTTGGTTACCGAATTCGGCGCGGTGGCCAACGACAACCTGGCCGACGACACCGCCATCAGCAACGCATTAGCAGCGCTGAAATCCGGCGAGTGGCTGGTCTTCCCGGCCGGCAAATACATCCAAAACCACAGCATCGTCGTCACCACTTCGAACGTCACGCTGTGGGGTGCCGGCGCGCAATTGCACGCCACCGATCCGCAGGATCACGCCGTGAGCCTGCAAGCCGACGGCGTGCGACTGTATGGCTTCACGCTGACCGCGGTCACCGACGTGCGGCGCAGCGCGGTCGAGCAAGCACGCATCAGTATTTATCGCGACCACACCCGCGCTGGATTGCAAACAGGCAACGTCGTGCGCGGCAACACCATCACCTACGGTGACACCGCGCAGACCGCCAATTCGGCCGGTGGCGCAGGCATCCTGGTGTCGCAGGCGGCGAACTTCACCGTCGCGGAAAACACCGTGCGGCGCAGCCTCGCCGACGGCATCAACGTCGCCGACGGCAGCCGCAACGGCCGCATCGTCGGCAACACCGTGCGCGAAACCGGCGACGACATGATCGCCATCGGCTCGTTCTTCGAAGCCGGTTGGCAAACCCGTTTGAAAGGCGATGCTGCCGCGCGTGCCTCAGCCGAACGCGGCGAAACCGCCACCGCCAACATCGTCGTGCAATACAACGATGTGGCCGACAACTACTGGGGCCGCGGCATCGCAGTCATCGGCGCACGCGAGGTGACGGTGCGCGACAACCTGGTCAGCCACACCGCCATGGCGGCCGGCATATTGGTAGCGCAAGAAGGCCTGTTCAATAGCGCCGGCCCACGCAATGCGCTGGTGCAATCGAACCGGGTTTACCGCGTGCAAACCGGCTCGCCGCCGTACCTGCCCGCGGGCGCGGCATTCGCAGAACGGCGCAACCAGGTGCTCAACGGTCCACGATCCGGTCACGGCGCAATCGAGATCCACGCCATCGACAACGCCACGGACGATGCGGCCGACCCGCTCCTCGGCCGCCTGCTCACTTTGCAAGATATCCAGGTCACCGGCAACGAGATTGCCGACACAGACGTCGATGGCGTGCGCATCGGGGTCACGTCTATAGCCTCGTTGATGCAACGCGTCACGGTGGGCAACAACACGATACGCAACCTGACCGGCACACCCATCAACAATCTGCTCGGCGACCCCGCCTCCGTCAGCTGCAGCGGCAACACCGCCAACGGCAAGGGCGTCGGTGGTGCCTGCAAAACCATGGCATTTCCTGCGGTGGTCGGCGCAAAGCTGAACTGTGGGTTGATTCCGTGAACGGCGGTACAACGCGCCGGTGACACGGGTAACCGAACCGGCTCGGCTCGGCTCGGGCCTGTCCGCTGGCGTCAACCGCGCGGGTGGTGCGCGGCGTGCAGGGTTTTCAGGCGCTCGCAGGCGACGTGGGTGTAGATGGTGGTGGTCGAAATATCGGCATGACCCAACAGCATCTGCACGGCCCGCAAGTCGGCACCGTGGTTGAGTAAGTGGGTGGCGAAGGCGTGGCGCAGCGTGTGTGGCGACAGCGGCACCAGCACCCCGCCGCGCAGCGCGTGCTGCTTGATCAGCCGCCAGAACATCTGCCGCGTCATCGGCCCGCCGCGCGCGGTGACGAACAGCGCGTCGCTGACTTGCTTTTTCAATATGTCGGCCCGCGCCGCGTCCAGGTAGCGCACCAGCCACACCCGCGCCTCTTCGCCGAACGGCACCAGCCGCTCTTTCGCGCCCTTGCCG
>JAYUGJ010000018.1:0-25946 GCA_043738425.1 Burkholderiales bacterium | reverse complement strand
TTCATGGCGCTGCTCACGCACAAGTTTCGCGGCCACGGTTTGTACCTGCTCGACGAGCCCGAAGCCGCGCTGTCGCCGAACCGCCAACTGGCTGCGCTGTCGGCCATTCATCAGCTGGTGCAAAACGACTCGCAATTCATCATCGCCACCCATTCGCCAATTGTGTTGGCGTACCCGAACGCACGAATTTTGTTGTTCGATAACTCCGGCATCACGCCGGTGGCGTACGAAGACACCGAGCACTTTGCGGTGACACGCGATTTTTTGTTGCACCACACCGATCGGGTTCGGCGCTTGTTGTCTGACGGCGATTGAGGTGGCTGTTCAGCGCTGGACGTCGATTCGCTTCGATGCACCGCGTCTGCGGGATGTCGCTTTTGCGACCTTGCTCCGACTTGGTGAGACCGCGCCGGGTTTCGGCCCGGCGGCCGAGCAACTTTGGCTACGCCGAAACTTCGTTTTCATTTGTGGGCCCAAATAAAAGTCACCAAAGCAAAGGGCCCGAACACCAGCCGATTTGGATGTCACGCATCGGCTACACACCTACCTCAACGGCTCAGGCACGAGAACATTCGCCGAACTGCTTGGGCGGTTTCCTCGCTCATGTTCAGCCGCTTGTTATCGCCTCGGCTCGGCCTGCGGCCATCGCCGCGATGGACCGCAGGGTCGAGCTGTAGCGACCATTGGTTCTGCCGATGAGCAAGGAAACCGACGCGGTAGTTCGGTGTGTGTTCGGTGCGTGAGCCTCGGCCGTAGGCCTGTAGCCGCAGCGAACAACTCAAATCGGCTGGTGTTCAGGTCGTTTGTTTTGGTGACGTTTATTTGGACCCGCAAATAAAAGTTACCCGCCTGCCGGGGCGGAACCCGGCGCGGTGCAACGGCGAACAAACAGACAAACGATCAGACTGGAAGCCGCCAACCGTCGGTCAGACAAAAGCAACCCGTCACCGACGCCCAAACATCATCTGCCGCGTGACGGCTGCTTTCAACGGCCCCACCGCCTGCACCGCAGCCAGCCCGAGACCACGGGCGATGCCAGCCCCCGGCAGCTGCCAGGTGAAGCTGCGTGCCAAGAAATCGGTGGCGGCAATGGTGGCCCACCGATCTGGCGCACGCTTGAATTCCAGCCGCCGCAGCGCTTGATCGATATCGCCACTGCGGGCCAATTCGTGGATCAAGACGAACGCATCACGCAGCCCCAGGTTCAGTCCCTGCCCCGCCACCGGGTGCAGCGTTTGCGCGGCGTTGCCGATGCGCACCGTGCGCGAGTTGCGACCCGCCTCGCCTGGCCCGATGGCGAACGCGCCGTCGGTCAATGTGCGCTCGGCATTCAGCCCCAGCGCAAAACTTTTCAGCGGCGTGATCGCAGTAATACGGCCCGCCTCCGCTGGAAAAACGGTGTTCAGCACCGTGCAACGCTGCGCATCATTGAGACCTGACACCGGGTCGTCGCTGGCGTCGACGCACCAGACCAATGCCGCACTGCACGACCCCAACGGCAGCAATGCGGCCGGGCCATGGCGGGTGAAGCGTTCGAACGCCACGCCGTGCCGCGCGCCCTGCAGCGTGACGCGGCCGACCCAGGCGACCTGGCCGTAGTCGCGCGTGATGGCTTTGCGTGCCTGATCGGCAAACACGCCCCCTTCGGCGATCACCGCCACATCAAACACCTCGGCTATGTCGGCATCGACTTCAACGCCTGCGCTGCCTGCCGCATGCAGTGCATTCAATGCACGCACCGGCGTCGCAAAGCGGCTGATCAAACGCTGCGGGTCGGCGTGGCTGGCTTGCAACCAGGCGTGTTGCAGCGCGGCGGTGACGGTGCCGTACGACAACACCGCGCCGAGCATCGGCACACCGGCTTCAGCGGCCCGTATGCGCACCTGCGGGTCGCGGATAAAGCGGCTGAGCGCGCCACCGAACAACGCACCGAGCGACGGCATTTGCTGCGACACATGCACTTCGGTGATCGGCTGCGCCATGCCGTCGCGCCACACCCCCAAGCGCTGCAACACCTGCACGCTACCGAGCGACAGCGCCAGCGTGCGCGGATCGGCCGACACATCGGCATCGGCAGCGCGGCTATCGAACAAGCTGATTTGTGCACCGGGCAGCGCACGTGCGGCATGCAGTGCGAGCGACAAACCGACCGGCCCCGCACCCACCACCGCCATGCGCAGCGTGGGCTGTAGCGTGGGCGTGTGCTGGTGTGGCTGCGGTCGCGGGCCGCTGGTCTGAGGTGTATTCACGAAGCCGTCGTTTTGCATCGCAGTGGGAGCATTTTTTTCAGGTGGTGCGACCTATTATTCGACGCCGCAAGCCAGCGGTGCCAGCGCAAGGGACATGGACCATGAGCCTGATGGACTTCATCACCAAACAGTTCATTGATGTCATTGAACACACCGAGTCGAACGACGGCACGCTGGCCTACCGGTTTCCGATGGCCGACAACGAGATTCAGTACGGCGCGTCGCTCACGGTGCGCGCATCGCAAATGGCGGTGTTCGTCAAACAAGGCAAAGTGGCCGATGTGTTCGGCCCCGGCCGCCACACGCTGTCCACCGCCACGCTGCCGGTGCTGACGTATTTGCGGCACTGGGACAAGCTGTTCCAAAGCCCGTTCAAAAGCGATGTGTACTTCTTCAGCACACGGCTGCAAATCGACCAGCGTTGGGGCACCAGCCAGCCGATCAGCATCCGCGATGCCGACTTCGGCGCGGTGCGGTTGCGCGCGTTCGGCAACTATGCCTACCGCATCGGCGACCCGGCCAAGTTCCACACTGAAATCTCGGGCACGCGCGAGGCTTACACCACCGCTGAACTCGACGGCCAGCTGCGCGCGCACCTGCTGCAACACATCGCCGACGCGGTGGCGTCCAGCGGCCTCGCATTTTTAGACCTGGCGGCCAACCAGGTCGAGTTTGCGAACGCCATGCAAGCCGCCACTGCGCCATCATTTGCCGCACTCGGCCTGAAGCTGGAGTCGGTGACGGTGCAAAGCGTGTCATTGCCCGAAGAGCTGCAAAAAATACTCGATCAAAAAATCAGCATGGGTATGGTCGGTGGCGACATCGGCAAATTCATGCAGTACCAAACTGCGCAGGCGATTCCGAAGTTCGCCGAAGGTGAGGCGACCGGCGGTGGCGGTGGTGGTGGCGGTGGCGGTGGCAGTGGAATAGCCGGCGACGCGATCGGCCTCGGCGCAGGCGTGGCGCTCGGCCAGGTGATGGCGCACAACCTGCAGCAAGGGCTACGGGGTCAGGTGTCAAATACGGCCGAGCACGCGTCGATCGCGTCCGACCAACTGATGGCCACACTAGAAAAACTTGCCGATCTGAAAGCCAAAGGCATCCTGACCGACGACGAATTCGCGGCCAAAAAAGCCGAGCTGTTGAACAAGCTGGTGTAACGACCCAGCCTATGGTTCGAGCCTCGGCTGCGATGCATCGGTCGGCTTGCGTACGTCGTTGTTCGAGCCGGCGAACTGCCTACCCACCGGATTACTCGATGACCCCTGCACCGCCCGACCCACACCACGCTGCGCTGCAACGGGCTTTCACTGCCGCCCGCAGCGTGAACCAATTCACGAGTCAACCGGTACCCGATGCCTTGTTGCGGCAGCTGTACGACACCGCCAAGTGGGGACCCACCTCGATGAATTGCCAGCCGGCCCGTTGGGTATTCGTGCGCAGCGCCGCAGCCAAGGCCCGACTCAAACCGGCACTGATGCAGGGCAATGTCGACAAAACCATGGCCGCGCCGGTGTGCGTGATCGTCGCCACCGACAGCCGGTTCTTCGACCACTTGCCCGAACAATTCACCGCGTTCGATGCGAAGTCGATGTTCGAGGGCGATGCCGCGTTGGCCGAACACACCGCATCGCGCAACGGCTCGATGCAAGGCGCCTACCTCATCGTCGCCGCCCGCCTGCTGGGTCTGGACTGCGGGCCGATGAGCGGTTTCGATGCCGCACAGGTCAACGCCGCGTTCTTCCCCGACGGGCGCTACCGAGCCAACTTTTTGGTCAACATCGGCTACGGTGATGCCACTGCCAACCACCCGCGCGGGCCGCGCCTGCCGTTCGACACCGCCGTCAGTTGGGTCTGATGAGCACCACCAAAAGCAGCCGGTGCGGCGGCTGCCTATTTGCGCCAGCCGATCTCGCGCGCGGTCTTGTCGCCAATCAAGGTTCGCGATAGGTCAGTCGGTATCTCGGCTTTGGTTTCACTTATTGGCAAGCGGCCGCCCATGATTTCGGCAAATTCCTGCGGGTACCTCGGCGACTTATCAGGTTCGGCAAAACCATCCGGGTGCGTCGGCAGGTTGGTATTGAAGTCATACTTATCCGTTGCCGTCAGAGTATGCAATAGCTCATGCGTCAAAACCACCAGGTTTTGCTTCGCATAATTCACATCGCCAAACAGGTTGATACTGCCGACGCGACCCTTGATCAGCGCAGTCGAATGCTGGAGCCGTGGGGTCACAGCCGTGTCGTAGTACAGCAAATAAAGGCGAATTTTGGGTGGCACCGCCACCGCGGGGCTGTGATTCCAGGCAAAAAACCGGAATTTCAGGCTCCACACCACTGCGCTCAACGCGCTGCCATCGGTTGGCGGTGCTGGCGGCACCGCCGCCACGGCACCGCCCAGTTGCAATTCAATCGGGTGGTGCAAGCCCAACTGGTAACGCGCACCCTCGGCAATAAAGTAATCAACCACCGGTTGAAAATCATCAGGCTTCAGGTTTTTAATGTAATTGGCGACCACCGCGCTACCGTTGGCATTGACCGGATACACCGCGACGTAGAAGTTATTCTTCCAATCCAGATCAGCGTGGTCCAGAAACCTTTGCTTCACAACCACCAGCAAAACCAATAACAGAATAAATATCCGTGCTTTTTTCCACATATATTTTGCGCGGGCTGAGTTGATATTCCATATTCTGACCGCTCGCCGCGCGCACCGGTGCTGCGTTTGCGCGCCTCGAGCCCGTTGAACTGCTCAGCCCGACCGGGTTTGGCAGTTCAGCGACCGGGCAACACAAACCAGGCACCGCAAACCCACGCCGCATGTTTTTCACCTTGCGGCTACTGGCCCCCATGGTTCCGGGCCCGAAAGCGCCCGTAGCGGACGCGACTTTTCGCCACATCAGGTGCCCAGTGACGTCGATGCATCACCGCGCGGTTGCGCGATGGCGAGGTCTGAACCAAAAGCACATTTTTGGGGGTCAAGTCTTTCAACTTGCACCATTATCGAGTAACCTTTGACGATGTCATGTCCCCTCCGCCTCGAATTCCCCGGGTTTTTTTTGGGGGTCAAGTCTTTCAACTTGCACCATTACCGAGTAGCCTTTGACCATGTCACGTCCCCTCCGCCTCGAATTCCCCGGTGCGATCTATCACGTTACTTCGCGTGGTGATCGGCGTGAGTTGATCTATCGCGATGACGATGACCGGCTGGCGCATTTGGCAGTCATTGGGCAGGCCATGGATCGGTTCGAAGCGCAGGTGCTGGCGTTTTGCCAAATGGGCAACCACTACCACCTGGTGCTGCACACCCGGCGGGCGAACTTGTCGCGCACCATGCGACACATCAACGGCGTGTACACGCAGCAATTCAATCGCCGCCACGGGTTGGCGGGGCATGTGTTTCAGGGTCGCTTCAAGGCGGTGTTGGTCGACCGCGATGCGCATCTGCTGGCGCTGTGCCGCTACGTCGAGCGCAACCCGGTGGCGGCGGGCTTGGTCGCAGATGCGGCTGACTGGCCTTGGTCTAGTTATGCGGCGCATGTGCGCACGGCTGCCGCACCGGTTTGGTTGGATACCGACGGCTTGCACGGTCACCTGCTGGGCCACGCGGTGCAGGGTGAGCGCGACCGCGCAACCGCAGCCAAGCGCTACGCCGCGCTGATGGGCCAGCCAGGCGATGACGAGGCGTCGTTTTGGGCCGACCACCTGCGCCAGCAGATGTTTTTGGGCGACGACGAGTTTGTCCAGCGCATGCTGGGCAAAGCCACTGCGGCACAGCGCGCCGACGCGCAAATTCCCAAAGTGCAGCGCAAACGCGTAGTCAAAAAGGCGCTGCTGGATTATTTGCAGCAGCACCGAAACCAACCCGATGCGCTGGCCGCGGCCTACCGTGATGGCGCGATGACGATGTCGGCGATGGCGAAAAGCCTCGGCATCTCGGTGCCTACAGTGAGCCGGTGGATTGCGGCGAGCGAAGCAAAAAGCTGAAAGGACCCGGCGGCGTGTGGGACCGCTGACACAAGCCGGTTCGTTGGACCGCCCGGGCTGAGCGCATCGAAGCCGGCGAGCCGCGTGGGGTCGGGCCGCACGACACCGGGCTTTGCTCATAGCTCGACCGGGATTAGCAGCGAGCCCAGCAGCCTTGAGACCTGACCCTCAACAGAACACCGCTATTTGGCTGCTGCGTCCTCGTGACTGGCCGCCGCTTCGCCCGCACACGCGTCGGGCAGCTGCTCGGCTTTGATGGTGTCGCTGTTGGCGCAGCTCCAGGTGAGCTTGCCGTCGTCGCCTACGCTGGGCGTGAAGACCAGTTCGCCGTGGGGCGTGGTCACGCTGAGCGTCATGCTGTCCTTGTCCAGCGCGAGGGCGCTGCCGTCGGCCAGCGCGGCGGGCAGGCCGGCAGTGGTGAGTGAGTCGGGCGCTTCCTGTTTTGCCTGGTAGTAGCCGCCCAGCTTGTCGAGTGCGCCCTGGCTGGCGGCAACCACCGCACTGAGCTCGTCTTTGGCTTTGGCGTCTTGCACGGCGACCATGGCCAGCGCGGCTTTGGCTTTATAGCTCTGGTACTGAGGGATCGCGACCGCCGCCAGCACACCGATGATGTAGACCACGATCAACATGCCGAAGCCCGCGCCCAAGCGGCCGGCGAACGGCACGAACGCCGCCAGAAAATACGCGAACCCGCTGCGGCCGGGCATGGCCGCGTCGACGTCCATGACGCGGGCGGCGCGTTTGGTCAGCCACGGGTAGCCGCCGATCAGTTCATGGAACGACATCCAAAAACCGGAGGTTTGTTGGGCCTGCTCGAGGTACGCGGGCAGGGCCAATGTTTTCCAACGCGCGGGCCCGGCCGATAACGCGACCAGCGCGCGGGCGGCGTTTTCAGGGCTGCTGCTGCAGGCCAAACCGTGGCGGTCGCAGGTGCTTTCGCGGGCCCGCGAATAGGCAGCACCGAGCAACGGAATCCACAGCACCGGCCAACGTATCAGGTGGCCGTTCAGGTGCTTCATGCGCAGGTGGCCCAACTCGTGGCCGATGTAGAACCGCACGCCGTCGGGATGCTGCTCCATCGCGTCGACCACGTCGGACAAAAGCACCACGAATTCGCGACCCAAAAACCGGGTGGCGAAGGCGTTGAGCGCGCCGCCGCCGTTCATCACATACGCCTGCGGGCGCACTTTGATCTCGAGCCGTTCGCAGCACGCCACGAAATGCGCGTGCAGGTCGGCAAACTGCGCCTCGGACAATTCGACGCCGTTGCCTTTGATGTACGAAATCAGCGTCGACTGGGCAAACAAATACAGCACGAAGCCGAGCAGCAAGGCGACCAGCGCGCCGCCGAACGTACCAAGAATGAGCAGCAGCCAGGCCACGATGCCGAGCACCAGCGTGATCGTGCCGAGCGTGCGCTCGCGGGGGTAAACAAGCTCTTGCATCAGGTTTTTCTCAGTTCGTTGCAGGGGATTCAGTAGCGCGTGGCGGCTGCGTGGCGCGTGCCGCCGGGGTTTTCTGGATAAGCTTGTCTTTCCGATTGGTCAATATTTTATTGATCGCCACGCAATCGCCTTGATATTCAGAAATATGGCTTGCCTCATCGGCGTCGAAGATCGAACGCCATAGTTCCACCGCCGCGTAGTAATTGATATCCCCCATATTCAGGGGATCGGCGCGGCTCGGACCGACACCGGTGACCGATTGGTCGTCGGTGGTGGCGGAGTTGTTATCCCGATCGAACAACAAATAGGCCACTGATTTTTCACCCTTGTACGCTTCCGGCCGCAAGCGTTGGTGAGTGGTCACTGAGGCCGATTGACCCGCCGCGGGCTCTTGCGGCGTAGACTTTCTGGCCGAACCGGCAGTAAATACAATATCGCCATTGACGTAAGCCTGCACCAGTTTGTTCTGCGCATCAAAATCAGCTGATATATTCCATCGCCATATATAGTAATCGCACAGATTGATATCGTATATATACTTTTCTGTGCCTACCCGCTGCGGGTGTGCCACGCCGGTGGCCGATCCTTGCGTGATGAATATATTGCGCAGCTGCTCGCGCGTGCTACCCAACGCGATTTTCTTGCGGATGTACGCCGACATATCGTCAAGCGATTTGACCGACGCAAACTGAAACAGCGGCTCGGCAGCCTGCGCCGCGAATACGTTGACGCAAAGTAAAAGCGCCGACACCCATCGAGCGTAAATGACGAACCCGGCCATAACTACCTGTTTATCAGCGAATCGGCGAGTTTAGGTGCGCCACCATCGCCAGTTACACCACCTACGCGATCTAGCCGCGCATCCAGGCCTCGATCTCGGCCGCCTCGACCGGCACGTCGCGGCTGAGGAGTTCGCAGCCGGCATCGGCGTGGCCGGTGGCATCGGTGAGCAACGCGTCGTCTTCGATGCGGATGCCGATATTCCAGTAGCACTCGGGCACGCCCGCGGTGGGCCGCGCATACAGGCCGGGCTCCACCGTCACCAGCATGCCGGGCACCAGCAGGCGCGACGGGCGTTTGCGCACGACGCCGCCCTTGCCGTCGGGCTGCTGCACGTCGTCTTCGGCCAGCGACAAATACTCGCCCACATCGTGCACATCGCGGCCCAGCCAGTGGCCGGTGCCGTGCATGTAAAACGGCCGGTAGGCAGCGGTGTCAATCACGTCGTCGACGCTGCCATGCAGGTGGCGCGACAAGATGCCGAGGTCGAGCAACCCCTGCGACAACACCCGCACTGCGGCGTGGTGCGCATCACGTTGGCGGCGACCGGGCCGGGTCGCCGCGATGGCCTGTTTTTGCGCTTCCAACACCACTTCGTACAGCGCGCGTTGTGGCGTGCTGAACTGGCCACTGGCGGGAAAGGTGCGCGAGATGTCGCTGGCATAGCCGTCGATTTCGCAACCGGCATCGACCAGGCACAGCTCGCCCGGTTGCAGCCCGCTGGCACCCGCCGGGTGGTGCAGCACGCAGGCGTTGGCACCGGCAGCGACGATGCTCGGGTAGGCCGGGCTTTGCGCGCCGTGGCGGCGAAATTCATGCAGCAGCTCGGCTTCGATTTCGTATTCGTACACGGCTGCTGCGCCACTGCGAAACCGCGCTGCGCAATACCGCATCGCGCGCAAATGGGCCGCGGCCGACACAGCAGCAGCGCGGCGCATCGTGGCCTGCTCGGCCAGGTCTTTGATCAGACGCAGCTCGCCGATGAACGGGCGCACGTCGCACGCGGCGGTGGTCGCGGCAGCACCCCCCGCGGCGGCTTGCCAGGTTGCCAGGCGCGCCGCCAGCTCGGGATAGCTGCCCAGCGCGCTCCACACCGGGCCCGGCGCGGCCAGCAGCTGCGGCATCAGCGCGTCGAGCGCGTCGACTGGCTGTGCCACATCGACCTGCAGCGCCGCCGGTGCGGCGTCTACGCCCAAGCGGCAGCCCTCCCACATTTCGCGTTCGGCATCGGTCGGCCGGCAAAACAGCGTGCAGTGGCCGTCGCTGCGCAGCACCAGCCAGGCATCGGGCTCGTCGAAACCGGTCAGGTAATGGAAGTGGCTGTCGTGCCGATACGGGTAGTGGCTGTCGGCGTTGCGCGTGCGTTCGGGCGCGTTGCCGAGCACCGCCACGCCGCCGCCGTGGTCGGCCAACGTGCGTGCCAGGCGGGCGCGGCGCAGCGCAAAGTGTCGGGGGTTCGGGGCATCCATTGATCGATGGTGCCATTGCGTTCAATCGCCTCGCGTACCCTCGGCGAATTCGACCGGAGTTCGCGTCATGCCCACACCTGCCCAGCCGCACAACCCAACGCATATCCACGACCTCGGCCCGTGGCAACACAGCCATGTGTTCGACCAGGGCAACCGCAGCGGTGAGGCGCGCACGCGCTGGGTGCTGGCGATCACGCTGGTGACGATGGTGGGCGAGATTGCCGGCGGCTGGATCACCGGCTCGATGGCGCTGCTGGCCGATGGCTGGCATATGGGCACGCATGCGCTGGCGCTGGGCGTGGCAGCTGCCGCATATGCGCTGGCTCGGCGCTACGCACAAGACCGCCGATATGCGTTCGGCACCTGGAAAATCGAGGTGCTGGGCGGGTTTGCCAGCGCGTTGGTGCTGGCACTGGTAGCGGTGGGCATCGGGTTCGAGTCGGCGCTGCGCTTGTGGCGCGCGCAACCCATGGATGCGGGCCCGGCGCTGTGGGTGGCGGTGATCGGCCTGGCGGTGAATTTGGTGTCGGCGTGGCTGCTGCACGGAGCCGAGGACGGGCATGGGCACGCGCATGGGCAGGCGCGCGAACATGGGCATGGGCATGGCACGACAGGCACCGATGCGCACGGTCACGCGCACGGTCGCTCGCACAGCCATGCAGACCAACCTGTGGGTGAACACGCGCACGGCAAACCGGCTGCTGGTGCGCAAGCCCAAGCCCACGGCCATGCCAATGCCCACACGCACGTCCACGGGCCTGCGGTGTCTGCAACCACAACCCCCGCCGCCAGCGCTGGCCAGGACCTGAATTTGCGCGCCGCTTATATGCATGTGCTGGCCGACGCGTTCACTTCGGTGCTTGCGATTGCGGCGCTGTCGGCGGCGTTGTGGCTGGGCTGGTGGTGGCTGGATCCGCTGGTCGGCGTGCTCGGTGCCGCGGTGATCGGCGTCTGGTCGGTCGGCCTGTTGCGGCAAACCGCCGCAGTGCTGCTGGACCGCGAAATGGACCACCCGCTGACCGCGCAAATTCGCGCGGCGATCGAGTCCGACGGCGACGCCCACGTGGCCGACCTGCACCTGTGGCGCGTGGGTCGCCAGCACTACGCGGCCATCGCCAGCATCGTGGCCGACCGGCCGCTGCCAAGCGCCGACTACCGTGCGCGGCTGGCCGGCTTGACGCAAATCGCGCACCTGTCGCTGGAAGTCAATCAGTGCCCGGCTGCCGCAGGATTACCGATATGACGGTGCCGACCTACGACTAATTTATCGAGCCCATCCTGCGCTTTCTGGCCGACCAGCCCAATGGCGCAGCCGCGCGCGACGCCCATGCGGCGGCCGCCCACGCGCTCGCCATCACCGACGCAGACAAAGGTGTTTTGCTGCCCAGCGGGCATCAGCAAATTTATAAAAACCGCGCCGGTTGGGCGCACGACCGACTCAAGCGAGCGGGCTTATCAAGCAGCCCACGGCGGGGGTTTTGGCAACTTACCGACGCGGGATGTGATTACGTCGGCGCACACGCCATGCCTTTGCAACCACTTGAAGTCACTCGACTCGCCCGCGCGCAGCCCGAGGTGATGTTGGATCCGACCGGCAACAACAGTGCGAGCGACGCCGCCGTGTATTTGCAATCGCTGGTCGCTTACCCAACCGGCACCGATGCGCAAGCCAGCCCCGACGACCGCCTCGAGCTGGCCGTTGCCGAACTGCGAAGCGCGGTTGCAGCGGAACTGAGCGAGCGGCTTGCCGCGGTTTCACCGTCGTTTTTCGAGGTCATCGTCCTCGGGCTTTTGCACAGCATGGGTTACGGCGCGAATCGCGCCGATTTGCAGCGCGTCGGTGGTTCGGGCGATGGCGGAATCGACGGCGTCATCTCGCTCGACAAACTGGGTCTCGAAAAAGTCTATGTGCAAGCCAAGCGGTGGAAAGGCACGGTGGGCCGCCCTGAGGTGCAGGGGTTCTACGGCGCGCTGGCCGGCCAACGGGCGCGCAAAGGCGTGTTCATCACAACCTCCGCGTTCACCAAACAAGCCATCGACTTTGCCGACTCGGTCGAGCGCGTGGTGCTGGTAGACGGTCGCCAGTTGGTCGAATTGATGATCGATCACGAGGTGGGCGTGTCCGCACGCACGCTGCGCATCGCGACACTCGACGGTGATTACTTCGACGAAGAGTCGGTTTGATCGTTCGACGCAGCCGCGCCATTCAGCGCGGCCAGCTGCTCCGGCGTGCCGACGTTGTGCCATGCGCCGCGGTACACCTCGGCGGTGACGCGGCGTTCGCGCATCGCATCGAACAGCAGCGGGCCGAGGGCGGCGCGGCTGCCGGGGCGGATGCCGCGAAACAGTGATTCGCGCACCAGCGCGATGTTGGCGTAGGTGTAGCGCAGGCCATCGGGGCCGGTGCCATCGGCCAATGCGCGGCCGCCGGCGTCGAGCCCGAAATCGCCCTTCGGGTGGTACGGCGGGTTCGGCACCAGCCACACATGGGCTTCGCCGGTGCCGCCGACAAAACGCTGCGCCCGCGCGGCATCGAACCGAAAACCGGGCACGAACAAATCGCCCGAGACGACCCAAAAACAATCGCCATCGGCCGCGTCATCGGCACCACGCAACAGCGGCAGCGCTTTGACGATGCCGCCTGCGGTGTCGAGTGCGCCGCCGTGGTCGCGGCCTTCGAGCGAATAGTGAATAGCCAAGCCGAAGCGGCTGCCGTTGCCCAGCATCGCGACGATTTTTTGTTCGAGCCAGGCGGCGTTGATGACCACCTCGCGCACGCCGTCACGCGCCAGTGCTTCGAGGTGCCACTCGATCAGCGGTTTGCCGCGCACCACCAGCATCGGCTTGGGCAGGTCGTCGGTCAAGGGCCGCATGCGCTCACCGCGGCCGGCGGCCAGCACGATGGCTTTCATGCGCGGGCTCTGGCGGCTGGCCGCGCGCCGCAGGTGGCCGGTGCGGTGAACGCATGGTGCGGCGCACGTGCGGCGTGCAGGCCGCCGTTCACGTCGCACGCAGCGCACACGCCACATACGCCGCACACGGCGCATAAGTCGCAAACGTCAATCACGGCGGTCGACGCCCGCTGGCCACTTTGGAGATCGACGGTGAGATGCAAGCGCAACATCCGCCGCATTATCCGAGCCGTCAAGCAGCGTGCGACCCGCCCACGCGGGCACTTAAACTGCGACGCTTTTCAACTGTGTTGTCGCAAGGATTCGCATGGCCGCCACCGCATCAGAACCGAACCCGTCACTGATGGCCAACGCGATTCGCGCGTTGGCGATGGACGCGGTGCAGCAAGCCAACTCGGGCCATCCGGGTGCCCCGATGGGCATGGCCGACATCGCAGTGGCGCTGTGGGGCCGGCACCTGAAGCACAACCCGGGCAACCCGCACTGGGCCGATCGCGACCGCTTCGTGCTGAGCAACGGCCACGGCTCGATGTTGATTTACGCGCTGCTGCACCTGACCGGCTACGACTTGCCGATGAGCGAGCTGCGCAACTTCCGCCAACTGCACAGCAAGACGCCTGGCCACCCTGAAGTCGGCGTGACACCCGGCGTCGAAACCACCACCGGACCGCTGGGCCAGGGCATCAGCAACGCGGTCGGCATGGCGCTGGCTGAAAAGCTGCTGGCAACCGAGTTCAACCGCGTCGACGGCAACACCTGCCACACCATCGTCGACCACCACACCTATGCGTTTTTGGGCGACGGCTGCCTGATGGAAGGCATCAGCCACGAGGCCTGCGCGCTGGCCGGTGCCTGGCGCTTGAACAAGCTGATCGCGCTGTACGACGACAACGGCATCAGCATCGACGGCCAGGTCGCACCCTGGTTCATCGACGACACGCCGAAGCGCTTCGAGGCGTACGGCTGGAACGTGATCGCGCATGTGAACGGCCACGATGTCGATGCGGTCGATGCGGCGATTGCCAAAGCCAAGCAGGCCGACCGGCCGACCTTGATTTGCTGCAAAACCACCATCGGCAAAGGCTCGCCGAACCGTCAGGGCACCGCCAAAGCGCACGGCGAAGCGCTGGGTGCCGAAGAAATCAAACTGACGCGCGAGGCGTTGGGCTGGCCATACGAGCCGTTTGTGATTCCGGAGACCGTCTACGAACAATGGGACGCGCGGCACAGCGGCTTGGCGGCTGAAACCGCGTGGGTGCAAACCTTCGAGGCGTATGCCAAGGCGTACCCCGAATTGGCGCTGGCGTATGTGCGCCGGATGGACGGCGACTTGCCGAAACAGTTCGCCCAGGTCGCCTTCGATACGGTGCTGGCCGCGCACCTGAAGTGCGAAACCGTGGCCAGCCGCAAGGCCAGCCAGATCACGCTCGAAGCATTCACAAAAGCGCTGCCGGAGTTGCTCGGCGGCAGTGCCGACCTGACCGGCTCGGTGTTCACCAACACCAGCAGCACGCCCGCATTGCGCTTCGATGCCGCCACCGGCGAAAGCAATGGCGGGCGCCACATCAACTACGGCGTGCGCGAATTCGGCATGGCCGCGGTGATGAACGGCGTTGCGCTGCACGGCGGCTTCATCCCGTATGGCGGCACGTTTTTGACCTTCAGCGACTACAGCCGCAACGCCATCCGCATGGCCGCGCTGATGAAGCTGCGGGTGGTGCATGTGTTCACCCACGACAGCATCGGCCTCGGCGAAGACGGGCCGACGCACCAGTCGGTCGAGCATGTCGCGTCGCTGCGGCTGATTCCCGGTCTCGATGTGTGGCGGCCGGCCGATACCGCCGAGACCGCGGTGGCGTGGGCATGCGCGATTCAAAACCGGCACCGGCCGACGGCGCTGGTGTTGTCGCGACAGAACCTGCCTTATCTGCCGAAGGCAGATTTCGCTGCCGTGGTGCCCAAACACGACCTCGGCGACATCTCGAAAGGCGCGTATGTGCTGGCCGAGCCGAGTGAAGTCGGCATGACGAAAAAAACGCAGGCGGTAATCATTGCCACCGGCTCCGAGGTCGGCCTGGCGCTGCATGCGCAGCAGCTGTTGGCGCAACAAAACATCGCGGTGCGGGTGGTCTCGGTGCCATCAACTTCGGTATTCGATCGGCAGACCGAGGCCTACAAATCGAGCGTGCTGCCCCAAGGCGTGCCGCGCATTGCGGTCGAGATGGGCACAACCGACGGCTGGTGGAAATACGGCTGCGCCGCGGTGGTCGGCATCGACACCTACGGCGAATCAGCACCCGCGCCGGTGCTGTTCAAGCATTTCGGCTTCACGGCCGATAACGTCGTGGCCACGGTGCGCACAGTGCTCAACAAGTAAGCCGCCGCCGCAGAATTTTTCACTTCAGCAAAGCCCCCCGTCATGACTATCAAAATCGGCATCAACGGCTTCGGCCGCATCGGGCGCATGGTGCTGCGCGCAGCCACCCAACACTTTCCCGATATCGAAATCGTCGGCATCAACGACTTGTTGGAGCCCGATTACCTGGCCTACATGCTGACCTACGACTCGGTGCACGGCCGCTTCAAAGGCACAGTGGCAGTCGATGGCAACACGCTGGTGGTCAACGGCAAAAGAATCCGGCTGACGCAAGAACGCGACCCGGCGAATTTGAAGTGGGCCGCGATCGGTGCCGACATCGTGGTCGAAGCGACCGGTTTGTTCTTGACCCAAGAAACCGGCCAAAAGCACATCGACGCGGGCGCAAAAAAAGTGATTTTTTCAGCCCCGTCCAAAGACGACACGCCGATGTTCGTGTTCGGCGTCAACGACAAAACCTATGCCGGGCAGGCGATCATTTCCAACGCCTCGTGCACCACCAACTGCCTGGCACCGATTGCCAAAGTGTTGAACGACCAGTTCGGCATCAAGCGCGGTTTGATGACCACGGTGCATGCAGCAACCGCTACCCAGAAAACCGTCGACAGCCCGTCGAACAAAGACTGGCGCGGCGGGCGCGGCATTCTCGAAAACATCATCCCGAGCAGCACCGGCGCGGCCAAAGCGGTCGGCGTGGTGATTCCCGAGTTGAACAAAAAGCTCACCGGCATGGCGTTTCGCGTGCCGACCTCCGATGTGTCGGTGGTCGACTTGACCGTTGAGCTGAACACCGCGACCACCTACGCCGAGATTTGCGCAGCGATGAAGGCGGCATCCGAAGGCAGCATGAAGGGCGTGCTCGGCTACACCGACGCCAAAGTGGTGTCGACCGACTTCCGCGGTGAAAGCTGCACCTCGGTGTTCGACGCCGACGCCGGCATGGCGCTCGACCCCACATTCGTCAAAGTGGTGTCCTGGTACGACAACGAATGGGGCTACTCGAGCAAGGTGCTGGAGATGGTGCGGGTGATGTCGAGGTAGCGAGCCCGCGGCCGACGCGTCGGTAATGACGCCATGGCCGCCGGAGGCCGCATGATGGTTCGCCAAACCACCGGCTGCACCAGCGGCCTGAGGGACTTTCGACACTGCGGCTTGATGCGGTTTGCGGCCGACCGGCGCGCCTAAACTCGCTGCGATGCGACAACACCTGATATGGCTCACGGTCTGCGCGGCGGCTCTGGGCGCTTGTGCGATTGAATCCCCCGCCGACTCGGCCACCGCGCCGACCGACTCCGCTGGCGGCCTGCGGGTGCTGGTGCGCGTGGCGGCCGACGCGCCGGGTGCGGTGGTCGATGAAACCCCGGCCGCCATCGAGACCCGCGCCAGCGCCGCCGCCGGCGTACCAGTGCGTTACCTGGCTGCCAGTGGTTCGCAGTGGCACGCATTGCAGTTGCAATGCCAGCCCAGCGAATGTGCGCAGGCAGCGCAGCGGTTGGCAGCTGACCGCATCCGCTTTCCGGTGGTGCAGCCTGATGAAACCCGCCGCCGGTAATTCGGCTCTAGCGTGGTGGCTCCAGCGATCCACCATCGGCAGCGCACCTGCGGTGACGCAGCGCTGATTTGCACCGGCCGGCCGTGCGCACCCGCCCTATTTCTTTCTTCTCCCTTCACCAGTTGGACACCGACGCCATGCGACTTCACCTTTCGCCCATGCGCTGCGCGCGCACCCTGCTCTGCGCGGCAACACTCGCCGCGGTTTCGCTGGCCGGTCACGCGCAGCCGCAGCCGCAGCCGCAGCCGCAGCCGCAGCCGCAGCCGCAGACACACGATGTAGCCGTCACCGCGCGTGTCATCGTGAAGTTCAAAGCCGCGGCTGGCGACACCATCGGCGCGCAGCCGCAAGCTGCACGCATCGACGGCATGTCGCGCCGGTTGGGCATGGCCATGCGCGCAGGCGTGTCGATCACCGACCGCACGCAACTGGTCACAGCCGACGGCATGACGTCGGCGCAACTGGCGGCACGCTTGTCGCAAGACAGCGCGGTCGACTACGCGGTGCCCGACCAGCTGCGCCACGCTGCGGTGGCACCGAACGACCCGCGCTACACCGCGGTGGCGGCACCGGGCCCGGCCTCAGGCCAGTGGTACTTGCGTGCGCCGGGCGGCGCAGTGCAATCGTCGATCAACATCGAAGGCGCGTGGGCCACGGCAGCAGGCGTCACCTCCGGCCCGGTCGTGGTGGCGGTGCTCGACACCGGCGTGCGCTTCGATCACCCCGATTTGAAACGCGTCGCCGACGGCGGCAACCTGCTCGATGGCTACGACTTCGTGACCAACGACTTCATCGCGCACGACGCCACACCCGGCCGCGACAGTGACCCATCCGACCCCGGCGACTGGGTCACCGCGGCCGATGTGGCCAGCGCGGCCAACACCATCGGCTGCACCGCCGCCGAAATCGCCAACAGCTCATGGCACGGCACGCTGACTGCCGGCTTGATCGGCGCGCAGACCAACAACGGGCGCGGCATGGCGGGCATCAGCGGGCCGAATCGCAACCTGCGGGTGCTGCCGGTGCGGGTGCTGGGCCGCTGCGGCGGGTTCGACTCGGACATCATTGCTGCGATGCGCTGGGCTGCAGGTCTGAACGTGCCCGGCGTGCCGACCAACCCGAACCCGGCGCGGGTGCTCAATTTGAGCCTCGGCGGTATCGGCGCCTGCAGCTCGGCGTATGCCGACGCGGTGCGCGAAATCAACCAGGGCGGCGGCGTGATCGTGGCGGCCGCGGGCAACACCACCGGTCATGCGGTCAACTCACCGGCCAACTGCACCGGCGTGATCGGCGTGACGGGGCTGCGGCACGTGGGCTCGAAAGTCGGCTTCTCCGACATCGGGCCCGAAATTTCGATCAGCGCGCCGGGCGGCAATTGCGTCAACCTGGCGGGCGAGTGCCTGTACCCGATCTTGACCACCAGCAACGCCGGTGCCAACGGGCCGACGCCGTTGAGCGAGGTCTACACCGATGGCAACAACGCCACCTACGGCACCAGTTTTTCGTCGCCGCTGGTGGCCGGTACGGTGGGTTTGATGCTGGCGGTGAAACCCGCGTTGAATCCAGACCAGGTGCGCAGCGTGTTGCGCAGCGCTGCCCGGGCATTCCCGACCAGCGGCGACACCGCCGATGTGCCGCGCTGTAAAACGCCCGAGCGCGACAGCGCCGGGCTGCCGATCGACCAACTGGAGTGCTACTGCACCACCTCGACCTGCGGCGCGGGCATGCTCGACGCCAGTGCGGCCGTAGCGCAGGCGCAAACCTACACGCCACCGCCACCGGGCAAGAAAAGCGGCGGCGGTGCGTTGGGCTGGGCATGGCTGCTGGCACTGGGTGTGGCGATCAGGGCGGTGGCCCTGACGCAGCCGCGGGCCTGAGAGCGCGAGCGCGAGCGCGCGCGCCGCTTTCACCTCGCCGCGCCGCGCTGGCCTTGGCTCTGGCGGCTATCAGCTATCAGCTATCAGCTACCGGTTGACCGCAACCGGCTAATCGCTACCGACTGACTGGCACCCGCGCGCTGCTGCCCGCTTACCGCGACGCGGCGGCGGCTGCCTTGGCCGACTTGGCCGCGTTCGCCTTCGCGCGGGCTTTCGCGGCGCTGGCTGCGCTGCCCAGCTTCGGCGCGGGTTCGGCTGCTGCACCTGGCCTGCGTGCCACAGGCTCGGTCGCCGCAGCCACGGCCGCGGCGCTGACCGAAGATGCTGCGGCGCTGCCTGTGGTGGCCGATGCCGCCAGCGCAGACGGGCCGGCTGCATTTGATCTGCCAGCGCTTGGCGGGGTGGCCAAGGCGGCCAGCGCTGCGGCTGTCATTGCCGCTGCCGTGGTGGCAGTGGCAGTGGCAGTGCCGGTGGCGGCGGCGGTGGCGGTGGCGGTGGCATTGGGCGTGCCGTTGGGTGCGCCGGCTGCGGTGTCACCCAACGCCGCGCTGGCAGCAGCCGGCGTCGAAGCCGGTGGCTCCGGCAGCAGCCGCACGGTGTCTGCGCGTACCTGCCGCGCCAAACGCTCAGGCTCGCGGTCGCCCTGCGACGCAGTGCCGGTAATGCCGTCGAACCAACCCTGCGCCCAGCCGAAAAAAAGCAGGTTGGCCAGCAGCAGCGCCAGCACCAGGCTTCTCAACACGGCGCGACAGCCGCCGGTTGAATTCGCACGCTGACCTCACCCGACACCACTTCGCGCAGGCCGTCGGCCGCGCGCACGCGCAATGCACCGGTGCCCGACACGCCGTCGGCCACCCCGTCGACCGCAAGCGGGTGGGCGGGCGCGGCATCGCCCGTGCGGCGGCCCACGGTTGCACGCGGCACCGACGCTGCGCCATCCGCCAGGCCGGCAGCCGCATGCACTGCGCGGCCACGCAACACATCACGCGCGGCAAAGCGGTCGGCAAATGCGGCGAAGCCTTCGCGCTCGAAGCGTTGCAACGCCTCGACCAGCGGCAACGCGATACGCGACAAGACCTGCGGCGCGCTGATGGGTTCATGGGCCTCGGCGTCGAGTTCTTGCAGGCACGCAAACCCGCTCGTGGCCTGCGCCGGGTCCAGCGAGATCGGCAGCACATTCAGGCCGACTCCGACCACCACCAAGCGCCGCGCGCCCGCCGCCACGGTTTCAACCAACAAGCCGCCGAGCTTGCGGCCCACGACACCGGCCTCGCTGCCCGCACCGTTGCTGCCCCTGTTACCCAGCGCGGCCGGCATCAGCCACAAATCGTTCGGCCACTTGATACCGATCCACGGCGCAACCGCAGTGCCGCCTGGCGGGTTCAACGCATCGGCCAGCGCGACACCCACCGCCAGCGAAAAGCCCGACCAATCGACCGGTGCGAGCGGCATCGAAAGCGAAAACGTCAGCGACGCACCGGCTGCGGATTGCCACGCCCGACCCTGGCGGCCGCGCCCCTGCGTCTGCTTTTCGGCCACCAGCAAACACGGTTGCTGGTCGGCATTGCGGCGGCCGAAGGCACGTGCCTCGGTGCTGCGCCGCACCTGCGCTGCATCGCCCTCGGCTGACACGCGCGACGCGACCCGTGCGCGTTCCAGCAGCGCGGTGTTGGTCGATGCGATTTCCGACACCACCTCGATGCTCAGGGCGGGCAGGCGCGACGCCAGCTGGTGGTACAGCTGCTCGACATTCCATTGCAAGCTGTGCGCCGGCGCGGCAGCACGCGCGGCCAACGCGGACGGCAGCAACGGATTCAGCGGGTTCATCGTATTCACCGTATTCATCGTGTTCTCGGCGCCAGCATGGTGCCGCGACAAGCGGGGGTGCCACAGCGGCAGGCGTACTGCTTTTTCAACTTGGCGGTTTGCCGTTCGTCGAGCACCAAACCGTAGTCGTAAAACAGCTCATCGCCGGGCTGCAATGCGGTCAGCGCGCGGATGAACACCCGCCCATCGGCTTCGTCGGCCTGGCAATTCGGCATGCAGGCGTGGTTGATCCAGCGTGCGCTGTTGCCGCCCTGTTTGGCGTCGATCACCGAGCCGCCTTCCAGGCTGAAATAAAACGTGTGGTTCGGCTCGAGCGGGTCGTGCGGATGGCGGCGCAGTGCTTCAGGCCAATCGATGACCTCGCCCTTGTATTCGATGATCAGCGCGTCGGCCTCGATGGCTGCCACCGCAAACACGCCCTTGCCGTGAACCCTGCTGCGCCTGACTTGAATGCGTTTGCCTGCGGGTTCGGGCACCTTGGTTTGCGCTGCAACTTGCTTCATCGATTCTTTGGGTACATTGGGTTGTGAGGGCGCGCGTGTGAGCGTGCGTGCATGGGCGAGTGCGTGTGTGTGCCCGTGCGCGTATGTACATGCGCACCTGCAAGGGTCGGAATTGTAGATACGCCTGCGGTGCCGCGATGCACCGCGAACTGAAGTGAAGTACTCCGCGAAAGAACCATGACCAAGACTTTGATCATTGCCGAGAAGCCCAGCGTGGCCCAAGACATCGTGCGCGCGCTGACACCCACTGCGGGCAAGTTCGACAAGCAGGCCGACCATTTCGAAAACGACCTGTATGTCGTCACTTCGGCGGTCGGCCATTTGGTGGAAATCAAAGCGCCCGAAGAATTCGATGTGAAGCGCGGCAAGTGGAGCTTTGCCAACCTGCCGGTGATACCGCCGCACTTCGATCTGGCACCGATCGACAAAGCCAAATCGCGGCTCACCGCCGTGGTGAAGCTGGTCAAGCGCAAGGATGTCACCGCACTCATCAACGCCTGCGACGCGGGCCGCGAAGGCGAGTTGATTTTTCGCTTGATCGTGCAGTACGCCGGCAGCGAAAAAAAGCCGATCGACAAACCGGTGCGCCGCCTGTGGCTGCAAAGCATGACGCCGCAAGCGATTCGCGATGGTTTCGACAAGCTGCGCGGCGACGCCGAAATGCAGGGCCTGAGCGACGCCGCGCGCAGCCGCAGCGAAGCCGACTGGCTGGTCGGCATCAATGGCACGCGGGCGATGACCGCGTTCAACTCGCGCGACGGCGGCTTCTTTTTGACCACCGTCGGCCGGGTGCAAACGCCCACGCTGAGCGTGGTGGTCGAGCGCGAAGAAAAAATCCGCAAACACGTGTCGCGGCCGTACTGGGAAATCAAGGCCACCTTCGCCGCGGTGGCCGGTGAATACGACGGCAAGTGGTTCGACCCCAAATGGAAAAAGAACCCCGATGACCCGGAGCAGCGCAGCGACCGCGTATGGAGCGAAGCCGACGCCCAAGCAATTGCCGAAGCCGCACGCAACCAACCTGCCAACGTCACTGAAGAAGCCAAGCCCAGCACGCAAAGCGCGCCGGGTTTGTACGACCTGACCACGCTGCAACGCGAAGCCAATTCGCGCTTCGGCTTCAGCGCCAAAACTACGTTGAGCATTGCGCAGGCGCTGTACGAAAAACACAAGGTGCTGACCTACCCGCGTACCGACAGCAAGGCACTGCCCGAAGACTATGTGCCGGTGGTCAAAGACACGCTGGCGATGCTGGCCAACGAAGACCTGCCCGGCCCACTGCGCATGTTGTCGGCCCATGCGCGCAAGGCGCTGAACGACGGTTACGTGAAACCGAACAAACGCATCTTCGACAACGCCAAGGTATCCGACCACTTCGCGATCATTCCGACGCTGCTGGCACCGAAAAGCCTGACCGAAATCGAAGCCAAGTTGTACGACATGGTGGTCAAGCGGTTCATCGCGGTGTTTTATCCACCGGCTGAATTCATGGTCACCACGCGAATCTCTTCCGTGCAAGCCGCCGGCAAAGCGCTGAGCTTTCAAACCAACGGCAAGGTGATGGTCAAACCCGGCTGGCTGGCGGTGTACGGCCGCGAGGCGCAAGAAGACGATGCCAACCTGGTGGCGGTGGCACCCGGCGAAATCGTGCGCACCGAAAACGTCGACGTGACCCCGCTGAAAACCAAACCGCCGGCGCGCTACACCGAAGCCACCTTGCTGAGCGCGATGGAAGGCGCAGGCAAGCTGATCGACGACGACGAGTTGCGCGAAGCGATGGCCGAAAAAGGCCTCGGCACGCCAGCCACCCGCGCGCAAACGATCGAAGGATTGATTTTTGAGAAGTACATGCTGCGCGAAGGCCGCGAGCTGATTCCGACTGCCAAAGCGTTTCAACTGATGACGCTGCTGCGCGGCCTGCAGGTCGAAGAACTGACGAAACCCGAACTCACCGGCAACTGGGAATTTCAGTTGGCCGAGATGGAAAAAGGAAAACTCAGCCGCGCCGCCTTCATGGCCGAGATCGCCGCGATGACCGAACGCGTGGTCGCCAAAGCCAAAGAGTACGACCGCGACACCATCCCCGGCGACTACGCGACGCTGGTGGTGGCCTGCCCGAACTGCGGTGGCGTGGTGAAAGAAAACTACCGGCGATTTACCTGCGTCGGCAAACCCGGCGCGGTGATTGCGGCCGGCGCCGAAGGGCCCGGCTGCGGCTTCAGCATCAGCAAAATTCCCGGCAGCCGCAGCTTCGAGTTGCCTGAAGTCGAAGCCTTTATTGCCAATAAAAAAATCGGCCCGCTCGAAGGCTTCCGTTCGAAAGCCGGTTGGCCATTCACCGCCGAAATCAAACTCGCCTACGACGACGAGATCAAAAACTGGAAGCTCGAATTCGACTTCGGTGAAGACGCCAAAGCCGCCGAAGCCGGTGAGCCGGTCGACTTCTCCGACCAAGAGTCGCTGGGCGCGTGCCCGAAAGACCAAGGCAAAGTCTACGAACGCGGCACCAGCTACGTGTGCGAACACAGCGTCGGTGCCCACATCACCTGCGACTTCAAAAGCGGCAAGATCATCTTGCAGCAACCCATTGCCCGCGAAGAAATGACCCGGCTGCTGCAAACCGGCAAAACCGAGCTGCTCGAGAACTTCGTCAGCAACAAAACCCGCCGCAAATTCAAAGCGCGGCTGGCGTTCGACGCGAAGGAAGGCAAAGTCAGTTTCGAGTTCGACCCGCGGCCGGTGAAGGTGCCAGGCGCGAAGAAGGCGGCAGCGAAGAAAGTGGCGTAGAGCCAGCCGCTGACCATGCTCGACGACCTCAAGAAAACGCTCTGGGCCACCGCCGACAAGCTGCGCGCCAACATGGACGCAGCCGAGTACAAGCACTTAGTGCTCGGCCTGATCTTCGTCAAGTACATCTCCGACACCTTCCAGGGCAAGCACGCCGAGCTGATGCGCCGGCTGGCCGACCCTGAAGACGAGTACTTCTACGGCGAGGCCGACCCGTCCGACATTGCCGCCGAACTCGAAGACCGCGACTACTACCGCGAGGCCAACGTCTTCTGGGTGCCCGAGCCCGCCCGCTGGGAAGCCTTGCGCGCCGCCGCCAAACAACCCGACATCGGCAAGCGCATCGACGACGCGCTGTCGCTGATCGAGGCCGAGAACCCCAAGCTCAAGGGCATCCTCGACAAGCGCTATGCCCGCGCGCAGTTGCCCGACGGCAAGCTGGGCGAGCTGGTCGACCTGGTGTCGACCATCGGCTTCGGCGCGCACGACCCCAAAGCGGCCGCCAAAGCACGCGACCTGCTCGGGCAGGTCTACGAATACTTCCTCGGCATGTTCGCCAGCGCCGAAGGCAAACGCGGCGGGCAGTTCTACACGCCGCGCAGCATCGTCAAGACCCTGGTCGCCGTGCTGGCGCCGCACACCGGCAAGGTCTACGACCCGTGCTGCGGCAGCGGCGGCATGTTCGTGCAGAGCGAGGAATTCATCGAATCCCACGGCGGAAAGATGGGCGACGTCGCCATCTTCGGCCAAGAAGCCAACCCCACCACATGGCGGCTGGCCGCGATGAACCTGGCCATTCGCGGCATCGACTTCAATCTGGGCCGCGAGCCTGCCGACACCTTCACGCGCGACCAGTTCCCCGACCTGCGTGCCGACTTCATCCTGGCCAACCCGCCGTTCAACATCAGCGACTGGTGGCATGCCAGCCTGACCGGCGACGCACGCTGGCACTACGGCGACCCGCCGCAGGGCAACGCCAACTACGCCTGGTTGCAGCACATGCTGCACCACCTGGCGCCGCACGGCCGCGCCGGCATCGTGCTGGCGAATGGGTCGATGAGCTCAAGCCAGAACAACGAAGGCCAGATCCGCGCCGCGATGGTCGACGCCGATGTGGTCGAAGTGATGATCGCGCTGCCCGGCCAGCTGTTTTTCAACACGCAGATTCCAGCGTGCTTGTGGTTCCTTGCGAAGGGGAAGGAAGGCAAGCGGTCACGACCCGGCGAGGTGCTGTTCATCGACGCGCGCAAGCTGGCGGTGATGATCAGCCGCGTGCAGTGCGAGCTGACCGATGAGGTCATAGCCCGCATCGCCAACACCGTGGCCGCTTGGCGCGGTGAATTACTCCCTCTCCCCCTGGGAGAGGGCGGGGGTGAGGGCGAGCGCAGCGAGGTCACCTACCAAGACATCCCAGGCTACTGCCGCAGCGTGACGCTGACCGAGATCGCCGAGCACGGGCATGTGCTGACGCCGGGGCGCTACGTGGGCGCCGAAGCAGTGGACGATGACGACGAAGGCTTCGAGGCCAAGATGCAGGCGCTGACCGAGAAGCTGGGCGAGCAGATGGCGAAGGGGGCGGAGCTGGATGCGGTGATTCGGCAGAAGCTCGGGGGGCTGGGGTATGAGTTCTGAGTGGAGTGAGACCACCTGGGGCGCTATCGCAACGCTGGAATACGGCAAAGCCATTCGCGACTATCAGTCTGCTGAAGGTGCTTACCGAGTTTTTGGAACTAATGGTCCGATTGGCTGGCACCACACAGCCCTTTGTCAGACTCCTGGCGTTGTTGTCGGGCGAAAGGGTGCCTACCGTGGAATTCACTACAGCGACCGACCGTTCTTCGTGATCGACACGGCCTTCTTTGTAAGGCCGAAAGGCGATTTCGACATGAAGTGGGCGTACTACTCCCTGCTGACGCTCGACATCAACGGGATGGACTCGGGCTCTGCGATTCCGTCGACGAACAGGGAGGAGTTCTATCGCTTGCCGGTTCGGGTTCCGCCAGTCGAGGTACAGCGGGAGGTCGCGACTGTCCTTAGCCTATTCGACGACCGCATCGCGCTTTTGCGCGAAACCAACGCCACCCTCGAAGCCATCGCGCAGGCGCTGTTCAAGTCGTGGTTCGTCGACTTCGATCCCGTTCGCGCCAAGCAGCAAGGGCTCGCACCGGCCGGCATGGACGAA
>JAYUGJ010000017.1:0-16714 GCA_043738425.1 Burkholderiales bacterium | reverse complement strand
GCCGCTGGTAATTATACCTGCGCTAAACGAGGGCGCCTCGCGGCAACGCGGGGTGCCCTCCCTTGTTGATCAAGCTGCTTGCCAAGCATCGCTGCCGTTTCTAGCGCAGCGCGATGGCCAGCAGACCCCGCACGCTTTACGAAAAAATCTGGGACGCGCACGTCGTCGAGACGCGCGAGGACGGCACCGCGCTGCTGTTCATCGATCGCCACCTCGTTCACGAAGTAACCAGCCCGCAGGCGTTTGAAGGCCTGGAGCTGGCGGGTCGCAAGGTGTGGCGTTTGTCGGCGAACCTGGCGGTCAGCGACCACAACGTGCCGACTACCGACCGCTCGGGCGGCATCGCCGACCCGGTCTCGCGGCTGCAGGTCGACACGCTCGATGCCAACTGCGGCCGCGTCGGCATGACGCAGTTCAAGATGAATGATCCGCGCCAGGGCATCGTGCATGTGATCGGGCCAGAGCAAGGCGCTACCTTGCCAGGCATGACGGTGGTGTGTGGTGACTCGCACACCTCGACCCACGGCGCGTTTGGCGCGTTGGCGCACGGCATTGGCACCAGCGAAGTCGAGCACGTGCTGGCCACGCAAACTTTGTTGGCGAAAAAAGCGAAGAACCTGTTGATTCGCATCGATGGTGTCTTGGCCAAAGGATGCAGCGCTAAAGACCTGGTACTGGCGGTTATCGGCCAAGTCGGCACCGCTGGCGGCAACGGTCACACGATCGAGTTCGCTGGCAGCGCCATCCGCGCGCTCAGCATGGAAGGCCGCATGACGGTGTGCAATATGGCAATCGAGGCCGGCGCACGGGCCGGATTGATTGCATTCGACGAGACCACGATGGCGTACGTGAAGGGCCGTCCGTTCACGCCGACCGGTGTCGAATGGGAACACGCAGTCGCGCACTGGCGCACGCTGCATTCCGACGCCGACGCCCGCTTTGATTCAGTAGTCGTGATCGATGCGGCATCGGTTCGCCCGCAAGTGACCTGGGGCACATCGCCTGAAATGGTGCTGTCGATCGAGGACTGCGTGCCCGACCCCGAGCGCGAAAAAGACGCCAACAAGCGCGCCGCGATGGAACGCGCATTGACCTACATGGCGTTGCAACCGAACAAGCCGATTGCCGACATCGTGATCGACAAGGTGTTCATCGGCTCGTGCACCAATTCGCGAATCGAAGACATGCGCGAGGCCGCCATGGTGGTGCGCAAATTGGGGCGCATGGTCGCCGCCAACGTCAAACTCGCGCTGGTGGTGCCTGGCTCCGGACTGGTCAAGCAACAGGCTGAACGCGAAGGGCTCGACGCGGTTTTCAAGGCCGCCGGTTTCGAATGGCGCGAGCCAGGTTGTTCGATGTGTTTGGCGATGAATGCGGATCGCCTGGAACCCGGTGAGCGGTGCGCGTCGACTTCCAACCGCAATTTCGAGGGCCGCCAAGGTGCGGGCGGCCGCACCCATCTTGTCAGCCCGGCGATGGCGGCGGCAGCGGCGATCGAAGGGCATTTTGTGGATGTGCGCCGCTTGCTGTGAGCGCTGTCGAGGCCACGACGATCTTTCGAGGAACTGATGATGAAACGCACTCTTTTTGCTTTGGCCGCGCTGGCGGTGTTCTTGGTCGGCTGCAATACCGTGGCAGGCGTTGGCAAAGACGTGCAACGCGCCGGTGAAGCGGTCGAAGACATTGCCAAAAAGAAGTGAGCAGGGCGATGAATTCATTCCGTGTGCACCAGGGTCTGGTCGTTCCAATGGACCGCGAAAACGTCGACACCGACGCCATCATTCCAAAGCAGTTTTTGAAGTCGATCCAGAAGTCGGGCTTCGGCGTCAACCTGTTTGATGAATGGCGCTATCTCGATGCAGGGTTTCCGGGGCAAGACCCCGCCACGCGCCGACCCAACCCGGATTTCGTGCTGAACCAGCCGCGTTATCGGGGTGCGTCGGTGTTGATCGCGCGCAAGAATTTCGGCTGTGGCTCGTCGCGTGAACACGCGCCGTGGGCGCTCGACCAGTACGGTTTTCGCTGCGTCATCGCGCCGAGTTTTGCCGACATATTTTTCGACAACTGCTTCAAGAACGGGTTGCTGCCGATCGTGTTGCCGCCATCGCAAATGGCACGCTTGTTTGACGAGGTGGCGGCATTTGTCGGCTACCAGTTGACCATCGATCTTGAACGCCAGGTGGTGGTCAAGGCCGACGGCAGCGAACTGCCTTTTGAGGTGCAACCGTTTCGCAAGTACTGCCTGCTCAACGGCTTCGATGACATTGCCTTGACGCTGCGCCATGCCGACAAGATCAAGGCATACGAAGCCGAGCGCTTGCTTGCCAAGCCGTGGCTGGCGCATACGCTGTAAGTGCAATCGGTCTGCGCTTCCAACGCGCATTTGACTTTATAAAGGACATCCATCGGTGAACATCGCGATCTTGCCCGGTGACGGCATCGGCCCTGAAATCGTGACCCAAGCGGTACGCGTGCTGGGCGCACTCGACCTGCCGTTCCACACTGAACATGCGCTGGTCGGCGGGGCCGCCTACGAGGTCCACAAACACCCGCTGCCCGACGCCACGCTGCAATTAGCGCAAGGCGCAGATGCGGTTTTGTTCGGTGCGGTGGGCGATTGGAAGTACGACGCGCTGGAGCGTTCGCTGCGACCCGAGCAGGCCATTTTGGGGTTGCGCAAACACCTGCAACTGTTCGCCAATTTCCGGCCAGCGATTTGCCACGCGCAGCTCACCCATGCGTCGAGCCTGAAGCCCGAGCTGGTCGCGGGACTCGACATCTTGATCGTTCGCGAGCTGACCGGCGATATCTACTTTGGTCAGCCGCGCGGCCGCCGCTCGTCGCCTGATGGCGTGTTTGCCGGCGCTGAAGAAGCGTTTGACACGATGCGTTATTCACGCCCTGAAATTGAGCGCATCGCGCACGTCGCATTTCAGGCCGCGCGCAAACGCAGCGGTCGCGTCACCAGCGTCGACAAAGCCAACGTGCTGGAGACCTTTCAGTTTTGGCGCGATGTGGTGACCGACGTACACGCGCAGTACCCCGACATCGAGCTCGACCACATGTACGTCGACAACGCAGCGATGCAGTTGGTCAAGGCACCGAAGAAATTCGATGTGCTGGTGACCGGCAACATGTTCGGCGACATCTTGTCGGACGAGGCCGCGATGCTCACCGGCTCGATCGGCATGCTGCCATCGGCATCGTTGAACGCTGCGAACCGCGGTTTGTATGAGCCCAGCCATGGCAGCGCGCCTGACATCGCTGGCAAAAACATCGCCAATCCGCTGGCCACGATCTTGTCGTTGGCGATGATGTTGCGGTTTTCCTTGAACCAGCCGGAAGCGGCCTTGCGCATAGAAGCGGCGGTCACGCAGGTGCTCGAGTCGGGGTTGCGCACGGCCGATATCTGGTCCGATGGCACGCAGCGGGTCGGAACACTCGAGATGGGTTCGGCGGTGGTAGCCGCGGTCAGTGCGGCTTGAATTTGAATGGATCGAGGTGCTGCGATGAAGCTGGTCGGATTGGTGGGTTGGCGTGGGATGGTGGGTTCGGTGTTGCTCGAGCGCATGCAGCTGGAAGGTGACTTCGCGCTCATCGAGCCGGTGTTTTTCAGCACCAGCAACGCCGGTGGTGCGGCGCCTGCGCATGCGCGCAACGAGACCAGGCTGCAAGACGCATTTGATATCGCTGCGTTGAAGCGCTGCGACATCGTCATCACCGCGCAAGGCGGCGACTACACCAGCGAGGTGTTCCCCAAGCTGCGCGCGGCGGGTTGGAACGGCCACTGGATTGATGCGGCGTCGACGTTGCGCATGCAAAGCGATGCGGTCATCGTGCTGGATCCGGTCAACCTGCCGGTGATCAAGAACGCCTTGACCCACGGTGGGCGAAACTGGATCGGCGGCAATTGCACCGTGAGCTGCATGCTGATGGGCGTGGGCGCGTTGTTCAAAGCCGATCTGGTGGAGTGGATGAGCACGCAAACCTACCAGGCCGCGTCTGGCGGCGGTGCGCAACATATGCGCGAGCTGCTGACGCAGTTCGGCACGCTGAACGGTGAGGTTCGTGAACTGCTCGACAACCCGAAAAGTGCGATCTTGGAAATTGACCGGCGTCTGCTCGACAAGCAACGCGGCCTGAGTGAATCGGAAACGGCGCACTTCGGCGCACCGTTGGCCGGCTCGCTGATCCCCTGGATCGACAAGGATCTGGGTGTGGGCAAAACCCGCGATGACGACGGTTGGGGCGTCAGCAAAGAAGAATGGAAGGGCGGTGCCGAGACCAACAAGATCCTGGGTCAGGGCGCAGGCTTCGACCGCGCTCCGGTTCCGGTAGACGGCTTTTGCGTGCGCGTGGGCGCAATGCGGTGTCACAGCCAGGCATTGCTTTTCAAGCTGAAGAAAAACGTGCCGCTGGCCGACATCGAACAACTGATTGCCGCGGACAACGATTGGGTTTCCGTGGTGGCAAACCACCGGGTGGATACGTTGGCGCAACTCACGCCGGTCGCCGTCACGGGTACGCTGAACATCCCGGTCGGGCGGCTGCGCAAGATGGCGATGGGGCCCGAGTACCTCGGCGCGTTCACCATTGGCGACCAGCTTTTGTGGGGCGCGGCCGAACCGCTGCGCCGCATGCTGCGCATCGTGCTCGACGCTTGACCGATCGCGCCGAAGCCGTCGGTCGTTGTCTGCGCGCTACACGGCGTGGATCGTCGGAACTGTAGGCATTGCTTACGGCTTTTCAGGTGATGGGTGAGCTTGTCACCCTATCTGCCGGGTGCTATTGTCTTTTCTTGTTTTTTATATTCACGGCCAGCGTCTGCAATATGGCGATGCGGGTCATTTAATCAGGGCCGCGCGCGGTTCGATTACCAGTTGGGACACGCTTTGAAAAATACTACGCAGCAATTCGGGCGATTCGCTCTGACCAGTGTGGCCATCGCTGCGCTTTCGCTTTGCGCCACGGAATCTTCAGCGCTTGGCTTGGGCCGGTTGGCGGTGCAATCGGCATTGGGAGAAACGCTGCGGGCTGAAATCGACGTCACCAGTTTGACGTCCGACGAAGCTGCGAATTTGAAAGTACGTATCGCGACACCGGAGGCTTACCGCGCTGCCGGCGTCGACTACAACAACGTGCTGCCCACCACGCAAGCCGCGCTGCTCAAACGTGCCGATGGCCGCGCGTTTTTGCGTCTGACCAGCGACCGGGTGGTGCAAGAACCGTTCGTCGATGTGATCTTGGAGCTGTCGTGGGCGACCGGTCGACTGGTGCGCGAGTACACCTTGCTGTTCGATCCGCTGACCGAGCGCCTCGGCGCGCCCGCAGCCACGGTGGCCACCGCACCGGTGTTTTCCGCGCCGGCGCCGGCTCCAGCCGCTGCGGCCAGATTGCTGCCAGTTCCAGTCGCCGTCCCAGTCCCAGCGGCAGTTGCGGTGGCACCGGTCGCCCCGGCGCTGGCTGCACCCGCAACCGAGGCCGCACCCGCAAGCGCTTCGGGTGCACCGGTGAGCGAATCCCCGCCTGCAACTTCATTCGGGGCTAATCCCGCACCCGCGCCCGCACCCGCACCCGCACCAGCGCCTGCTGCGGCGGCTACCGAAAACGCTCCCCCAGCGCGTGCCGCGGTGGCTGCCGAAAAGGCCAAGCCGCAGCGCGCTGCGAAACCGGTGCGACCCGCGGTCGAGCCGACTGTTGCCGCGGCGGCCTCGGCCAGCAACGCCTACAGGGTCAAGGCCGGTGACACCCTGAGCCGCATCGCGTCGCGCACGCGGTCCAGTGGCGCATCGCTCGACCAGACGCTGGTGTCGCTGTACCGCAGCAACCCACAGGCCTTCATCAAGAACAACATGAACCGGTTGAAATCCGGTGTGGTCCTCTCGGTGCCGAGCGCTGCGGCAGTCGCTGCCGTGGATGCGAACGAAGCACACCAATTGATTCGCGCCCAAAGTGCCGACTTCGGCAGTTTCCGCCAACGTTTGGCCAGCGCCGTGCCTACGGTTCAGGCCGACCCACCGGTGCGGAAAGATTCCGGCAAGGTGCAGGCCAAAGTGGAAGACCGCAAAGTTGCGGTGGCTACACCAGACAAGTTGACCCTGAGTAAAGGCGCTTCTGCCGCCAAAGGTGCTGCCTCCGAAGTCAAGATTTCGAAGGAAACCGAAAAGCAAGCCGCCGCCGTGCGCATGGCGGAACTGTCGAAGAACGTTGAGCAGCTGAAAAAGTTATCGGGTGCAGCCAGCACGAGCAAAGGCGTCACGGTTGGTTCGATGCCGCTGATCCCGCCGGTAGCGGCGGCCAGCACGGCTGCAGTTACGGCAGCGCTGCCGGCCGCCACGGTGGTGGCCACCGCGCCAGTGCTGCCAACGGTGCCAGCGACTGCGCCTGTGGGAAACGTCTCAGCGTCTGCCGCAGCACCTGCCGCGCCGGTGTTCGCCGCGTCTGCAGCGACGGCGCAAGCCAAACCGCTGGTGGCCGAGGTGCCTGCGGTCGCCAGCGCCCCCACCGTGGTGGCGGCCGCGCCAGAAGTCGCGCCCGCTGCGAAGCGTGTCGAGCCGCCGGTGGTCGCATCGGACACCAGTAGCGAGCCTGGCTTCGTCGGCGAATTGCTGGGCACCAACCCGTGGTTTTTGGCACTCGGTGGCGGTGCGCTGCTGGCGCTGCTCGGCTTTGGCGTGTACCGAGCCCGCAAGCCGAAGCTGGACAGCGGCGAGACGTCGTTCCTTGAAAGCCGTTTGCAGCCGGATTCGTTTTTCGGTGCCAGCGGCGGCCAGCGCATCGACACCCGTGAGGCAACCAACAGCTCGCCTTCGTCGATGAGCTATTCGCTCAGCCAACTCGATGCCATCGGCGACGTCGATCCGGTGGCCGAAGCCGACGTGTACCTGGCTTACGGACGCGACTTGCAAGCCGAAGAAATTCTCAAAGAAGCGATGCGCAGCAACCCGGATCGCCTGGCCATCCGGACCAAACTGCTCGAGGTGTATGCGAAGCGTCGGGACACCAAAGGCTTCGAGCTGCTGGCCACGCAGCTGTACTCGTTGACCGGCGGCACTGGTGAAGATTGGCAAAAAGCGCAGGAGTTGGGCCTCGATATCGATCCCGACAATTCGCTGTACCAGACCGGTGGTTTGCCCGCGTCGATGGTTGCCGGAGACTCGGGCTTGCCTGCAGAGCCGCTGGGCGCCAGCACGATGCCGCAATCGGTGCTGCCTACGCAATCGCGATTTGCGCGATCGCAGGATGACGGACTGGGCCACACCGCAGCCGAAGATATCGATTTCGACCTCGACCTCGATCCGTCGCGGCCCGTACCGTTGTCGACCCAGCCGGGTGCACTGGAATCGTTTGATTTCAAACCCGCTGCGCTGACCGCGGGTGCTGGTGCAGCGATGGGTGCAGCTGCAGCCTCGTTCATGCCGAGTGCCGCCAAGGCGGCAGCAGCCGACAGTGGACCCGCATCGTTACTTGAATTCGACCTGTCGGGCATTTCGCTTGATTTGGACAAGCCAGGCGCGGCGCATGCCGCTGCCGACAGCAAAACGCCGCACTTGCGAATCGACGACGACATTGATCACGACCATGCAGATCCGTTGGTGCGCAAACTCGAGTTGGCAGAAGAGTTCCGCCAAATCGGTGACAGCGAAGGTGCGCGCGATTTGCTGCAAGAAGTCGCATCGAAAGCCGACGGCGTGCTGAAGTCGAAGGCACTCGGCATGCTCGCCGAATTGGGTTGACCGGGCGCTTGCATATCGCCGCATCGCGGCAGCTTGTGGTCCGATGAATCGGCTGGCCCTGGGCATCTCGTACCGTGGCAGCAATTACTGCGGCTGGCAACGCCAGCTGGTGCAAAAGTCGGTTCAAGGCAGTGTGGAAAAAGCACTGTCGCAATTCGCCGATGCGGCCGTTGGTGTCGTTTGCGCAGGCCGCACCGATACCGGCGTGCATGCGATCAACCAGGTGGTTCATTTCGACGCACCGGTGCTGCGCGACGTGGCGTCGTGGGTACGCGGGTCGAATCGCTATTTGCCACCGGACATCGCTATCCAGTGGTGCGTCGCGGTCGACGATTCGTTCCACTCGCGCTTCAGCGCGCATGGCCGGCGCTACAGCTACCTGCTGCTCGAGTCGCCGGTGCGTCCCGCGCTCGAGGCCGGCATGGCGGGTTGGACCTTCCGTTCGCTGGACGGAGATGCGATGCGGCAGGCCGCCGCCGGGTTGATCGGCGAGCACGATTTTTCGGCGTTTCGTTCATCGCAATGCCAGGCTGCCACGCCGATCAAAGACCTGCGTTCGATCCACATCAGCCGCCATGGCGCGTATTGGCGGTTCGACTTCGATGCCAGCGCGTTTTTGCACCACATGGTGCGCAACCTGTTGGGTTGTTTGATTGCGGTCGGGTCGGGCAAGCGGCAGGTGGCGTGGCTGGCCGAGGTGCTGGCATCCCGGCAACGCCAGCACGCCGCCCCGACGTTTTCGCCCGACGGCCTGTACTTCATCGGGCCGTACTACGACACGAAGTACGCTGTGCCGCAGCGACCCAGCGCAATCGACTGGTTGCCCTGACACTTCGGCTCATGAACGCACGTACCCGAATCAAAATTTGCGGCCTGACGCGTGAGCAAGACGTCGACGCTGCGGTAGCTGCCGGTGCCGATGCGATCGGTTTCGTGATCTACGACCAAAGCCCGCGTTATGTGAGCGTTCAGCGTGCGGCCGAACTGGCGCGGCGGCTGCCGGCTTTTGTGGTGCCGGTCGGTTTGTTCGTCAACGCGCATGCCGATCTGATTGCGCACGCAATTGCGTCGATACCCCAACTGCTGTTGCAGTTTCACGGTGACGAAACGCCTGCCGCTTGCCGTGGTTTTGCGAGGCCTTTTCTGCGCGCCGCGCGGATGGGCGCAGGTTTCGATTTGCTAGACTTTGCTAGGCAATATCCTGACGCGCAAGCGTTGTTGCTCGACGCCCACGTGGATGGCTACGGCGGCAGCGGAAAGGTCTTCGATTGGTCGCTCATACCGCGAGACGTGTCTCGTCCGCTCGTTTTGTCTGGTGGGTTGCATGCCGAAAATGTGATCGAAGGCATTGTGCAAATCCGGCCTTCGGCGGTTGATGTCAGCTCGGGCGTAGAAACCGCCAAAGGCATCAAAGACACAGCCGCCATGCGCCGCTTTTGCGATCAAGTCCGTGCGGCCGATGCACGCATCGCCGCCCACAGTCACTGAATCACGCCAGACGAAAGTTGCGACGCACCGCAGATTTTTTGCTCAGGCTCCACCCGAAAAGTCATCCACCATGCTTGCCTTCGCCTTTGATTACCAGCAACCCGATGCGACCGGACATTTCGGCCCATACGGGGGCACCTTCGTTGCCGAAACGCTGATCCATGCACTCGATGAATTGAAAGCCGCTTATGCCGAGGCGCAGGCCGACCCAGCGTTCATGGCCGAGTTTCGAAGTGAGCTGGCGCATTTCGTCGGCCGGCCCAGCCCGATTTATCACGCAGCGCGCATCAGCCGCGAGTTGGGTGGTGCGCAGATCTACCTGAAGCGCGAAGACCTGAACCACACCGGCGCGCACAAGATCAACAACACCATTGGCCAGGCGATGCTGGCGCGTCGCATGGGTAAGCCGCGGGTCATTGCAGAAACGGGCGCGGGCCAGCACGGCGTGGCCACTGCCACCATCTGCGCGCGGTATGGCCTGGAGTGCGTGGTCTACATGGGCAGCGCTGATGTGTTGCGCCAGTCGCCCAACGTGTACCGCATGCATCTGCTCGGTGCCACGGTGGTGCCGGTCGAGTCGGGCAGCAAGACGTTGAAAGATGCGCTGAACGAGGCGCTGCGCGATTGGGTCACCAACGTAGAAAACACTTTCTACATCATCGGCACGGTGGCAGGCCCGCATCCGTATCCGATGATGGTGCGTGACTTTCAGCGTGTCATCGGCGATGAGTGTTTGGTGCAAATGCCGCAAATGATCGGCGGCCAACCCGACGCGGTGATTGCCTGCGTAGGCGGCGGCAGCAACGCGATGGGCATTTTTTATCCGTACATCGAGCACGCCGGTACGCGCTTGATCGGCGTGGAAGCCGCGGGCTTGGGTATCGAAACCGGCCGCCACGCGGCCTCGCTGTCAGCGGGCTCGCCAGGCGTGTTGCACGGCAACCGCACGTATTTGCTGCAAGACGCGAATGGCCAAATCATTGAAACGCATTCGGTGTCGGCTGGGTTGGATTACCCCGGTGTGGGTCCGGAGCACGCTTACCTGAAAGATATCGGACGCGCTGAATATGTCGGCATCACCGATGACGAAGCGATGAAGGCTTTTCATGTGCTGTGTCGCACTGAAGGCATCATTCCTGCGCTGGAGTCGGCGCATGCGTTTGCACACGCGATGAAGATGGCACCGACCATGCGGCGCGATCAAAGCCTGCTGGTCAATCTGTCCGGCCGTGGTGACAAGGACATCGGCACGGTGGCCGATTTGTCGGGCGCACAGTTCTATTGCCGACCGTCGTGTCGAGGTGAGATGGTGAAGACCGGCGCGGTCGCCATGAAAAGCCCCGACACCGCGAAGGTGAAACCATGAGCCGCATCGCCGCCACCTTTGCAGCGCTCAAAAACCAACAGCGCAAAGCGCTGATCCCGTTCATCACCGCGGGCGACCCACACGCCGACAGCACCGTCGATATCTTGTGCGCGATGGCCGACGCGGGTGCCGACGTGATCGAACTCGGCGTGCCGTTTTCTGACCCGATGGCCGATGGCCCGGTGATTCAAAAAGCCGCCGAGCGTGCGTTGGCGCGCGGAATCGGTATGGTGCAGGTGCTCGAATACGTGCGTGCGTTTCGCAAGCGCAACCAGGCCACGCCGATGGTGCTGATGGGCTATGCCAACCCCATCGAACGCTATGGCGTGGAGCGCTTTGTGGTCGATGCCAAAGCTGCCGGTGTCGATGGCGTGTTGGTGGTCGACTACCCGCCCGAGGAGTGCGAGTCATTTGCCAGTCTGCTGGCCAGCCACCAGATGGATCCGATCTTTTTGCTCGCGCCCACCTCGACCGAGCAGCGCATGAAGCAAGTCGGCCGTGTCGCCAGTGGCTACGTCTATTACGTGTCGTTGAAAGGCGTGACGGGTGCGGGGCACCTCGACATCGGTGCGGTCACCAGCATGCTGCCGCGCATACGTGCGCATGTGCAGGTGCCTGTGGGCGTGGGCTTCGGCATCCGCGATGCGGCTACCGCCAAAGCGGTTGCGGCGGTGTCGGATGCGGTGGTGATCGGCTCGGCGCTGGTGGCCATGCTCGAACACCAGCCGCCCGGCGATGCGGCAGCCGCGGCAGGCAAATTCATCGCGGAAATACGCAACGCGCTCGATTCTTTGGTGGATTCCCACGCAACCACAACAGCAATAGCAACCGCAACCGCAACCGCAACCGCACCATTGCACGCAGGAGCATCCGCATGAGCTGGCTTGAAAAACTGTTGCCTACCAAGATACAGCCGACCGACCCCAGCGAGCGCCGTACCGTTCCCGAGGGCCTGTGGATCAAGTGCCCTTCGTGCGAGACGGTGCTGTACAAAGCCGACCTCGAGCAAAACGTCAACGTGTGTCCGAAGTGCGCTCACCACCACCGCATCAGTGCGCGTGCGCGGCTCGATGCGTTTCTCGACCAGGAAGGCCGGTTCGAGATCGGCCAGGAAGTGTTGCCGGTCGACGCGCTGAAATTCAAGGACAGTAAAAAGTACCCGGAGCGGTTGAAAGAGGCGCTTGAAGTGACCGGAGAAACCGACGCCTTGGTCGTGATGGGCGGCGCGATCCACAGCATTCCCGTCATCGCAGCGTGCTTCGAATTTCAGTTCATGGGCGGCTCGATGGGTTCGGTGGTGGGTGAGCGTTTTGTTCGCGGTGTCGAGGCCGCGGTCGAACAAAAAACGCCGTTCATCAGCTTCACCTCTACCGGCGGTGCGCGCATGCAAGAAGGCTTGCTCAGCCTGATGCAAATGGCCAAAACCAATGCCGCACTCACGCGGCTGGCCAAAGCCAAGCTGCCCTATATCAGCGTGTTGGCCGACCCGACCATGGGTGGCGTGTCGGCCAGCTTCGCGTTCATGGGCGACGTGGTGATAGCCGAGCCGAGAGCGCTGATCGGTTTTGCCGGGCCGCGTGTCATTGAAAACACGGTGCGCGAAACGCTGCCGGAGGGTTTTCAGCGGGCCGAGTTTTTGCTGCAAACCGGAGCCGTCGACATGATCATGGACCGCCGCGAGCTGCGTGCGTCGGTCGCCAAAATGATCGCGATGCTGCAGCGGCAAAGCGCAGACGCTATCGCTTGAAAACGCGCTTGAAACGCGCTTAACACGCGCTCGACGCTCGCTGCGGTCGCGCAGCCTCTCACCCGCGCGCGGCAGTGGTGCAAATACCGCCTGCACCGACCGCGCGAGGAGTTTTTTCTCCATGACCGCGGTCGTCATCCAAAGGCAGCTGGGTGACATGCCGAGACAGTCGGCTGCACCGTAAAACGATTGGTATCGATGTCTGTCTTGCCCACCACACTGGCTGCTTGGCTGGCCCGCTGCGAACAGCTGCACCCGAATGAAATCGACATGGGTTTGCAGCGTGTCGAGGCGGTGCGTGAGCGGCTCGGTCTGCGCTTTGAGGTACCGCTGATCGCGGTGGCCGGCACCAACGGCAAAGGCTCGACCTGCGCGATGCTCGAGTCGATTGCGCTCAATGCCGGTTATCGGGTCGGCCTGTACTCCAAGCCGCACCTGGTGCACTTCGAGGAACGTTGTCGCGTCAACGGCGAGATGGCTACCGAGGCCGATTTGATCGCGCACTTTGCTGCGGTCGACGTCGCGCGCGGCGACACACCGCTGACCTATTTCGAGTTCACCACGCTGGCGATCGCGAGGTTGCTTTCAAAAGCACCGCTCGATCTGGTGATCCTCGAAGTCGGCCTCGGCGGCAGGCTCGATGCGGTCAACGTTTTCGACGCCGACTGTGCGGTGATCACCAGCATCGATCTCGACCACATAGAGTACCTCGGAGCCACGCGCGAGCTGATCGGCCGCGAGAAGGCCGGCATCATGCGCAATGGCAGGCCGGTGATCGTGAGCGACCCGGTGCCGCCACTCAGTGTGATCGACCACGCAGCGCAAATCGGTGCCGAGCTGTGGCGCGTCGGTATCGATTTCAACCACGCAGGCGACAAGCAGCAATGGTCGTGGGCCGGGCGGCACAAGCGCTTCAATGGTTTGGCGTACCCCGGTTTGCGCGGTGCCAATCAGCTGCTCAATGCATCAGGCGCATTGGCCGCCTTCGAGGCACTGGGAAATCGGTTGCCGATCACTGCGCAAGCGGTTCGACAAGGGTTTGCGGTGCTCGATTTGCCCGGCCGCTTTCAGATTGTTCCGGGTCAGCCGACGTTGGTGCTCGATGTGGCGCACAACCCGCACGCGGTGGCTGCGTTGGCGCAAAACCTGGACCACATGGGCTTCCACCCGCGCACTCACGCGGTGTTTGGTGCGATGCGCGACAAAGACCTCGCCGGCATCTTTCAGCGCATGGCACCCATCGTCGATTCATGGTGCTTTACCGACTTGCCAACGGCGCGCGCGGCCACCGCTGAGCAGCTGAAAACCCTGCACGCGTCATTGGCCGCCACGCTGAAAACTCCGGGCCCGGAAACCGTCTCGGTGTCGACCCACGCTGACCCGCGCACAGCGCTGCAAAGTGCCCTCGAACACGCGGACCCGACAGATAGAATTGTGATCTTTGGCTCGTTTCTAACGGTTGGCGGCGTGTTGAAAAACGGGTTGCCGAAACTGCGCAGTTCGCACAGCGTTTGAGGCAGTCAACCCGGGTCGACCGGGTGGCTGCGGTTGCAAGCCGAGTCGCCGATGCCGCGCTGTGCGAACCACGCAAATGACGCCACCGCGTACGTCACCGCACACACTACCACGCGCTTCACCGAGCTTTCCACCTTCACGCTGATCAGCACCATGGGACTGTCGAGTTTTTTCCAACCCAAGAACGCTGACGACGCGCCGAAGCCAGCGCCGCGTGTCGCTTCCGCAGTCGACGTGGTGGAACGCGTGCGGGCCCGTGCGCGGCAACGCTTGATCGGTGCCATCGTCTTGGTCACGGTGGGCGTGATCGGGTTTCCGCTGGTGTTCGAGTCGCAACCGCGGCCGATCGCGGTCGATCTGCCCATCGACATTGCGCGCCAGGACACCGCCGCGCCGCTGTTGCCGCCGGCACGTCGTGCGCCGGTCGCCTCGGGGCGCGTGGAGGTGCCCGCTGCACCAGCCACGCCGGTTGCTTCCGAGGTCGCTTACGGCACGGCTGGGCCGAGCGTGGCGGGTACGCCCAGGCCTAGCTCGTCCAGCACCGCGCCGATGACGCCGCAAGTCACCGTGCCAATCGCCGTGCCAATCGCCGTACCAACCGCCGCGTCTGCAAGATCTGCCACTACTTCTGCAACTACTTTTGCAACCACCGGCACCGCAAGCGCCACCACGTCAACCAGCACGGCGAAACCACCGCAGCCGTTGGTAAGCCAGCCGACGCCCGAAAGCATTCGCGCGGCGGCGACACCGGCCGCGTTGTCCGTGGCGGCGGCTGCCTCGCCCTTGGCCGCGGCATCGACCGCAGATGCCAAAGGCGCGCCGCGCTTCGTGGTGCAGGTCGGTGCGTTCATCGATGCGGCGGCGGTGCGTGAGGTGCGGCTCAAGATGGAAAAGATCGGGCTCAAAACCTATGCCCAGGTTGCGCAAACCAACGCCGGCAAGCGAACCCGCGTCAGGCTGGGCCCGTTTGCCACCCGTGGCGAGGCCGACCAGGCGTTAGCCCGTGCGCGCGCGGCCGGCGTCGCTGCCGTCGTGTTGACGCTTTGAAGTCTGACCAGCCGCATCGACCGGGTGGGTTGGCGGCCGTGGCATCGGTGGCCGCGCGTTCAGAAATGCGAATGTCGATGCAGCCAGTCGCGCCCGTCGACGTGCGCGTTTTCGGGTGTGCGCAGCGGTGAATGTTGCCGGCGTGGAGTTGCATGGCGTAGACCTGGCCATCGCTGCTGTCTTGTCGTTGTCGCTGGCAATAGGTGCGTGGCGCGGTTTGGTGTTCGAGGTGATGTCGCTGCTCGGCTGGTTCGCTGCCTACTTCGCCGCGCAGTGGTACAGCCCGCTGGCCGCCCCTTACGTACCGGTGGGCTCGCCCGGCTCGGCCATCAATCACTCGGTATCGTTTGGTTCCACCTTCCTTGCGGCACTGCTCGTGTGGGGCTTGTTGTCGCGGCTGCTGAAAATGTTGATTCAAGCCACGCCGCTGGGCCTGCTGGACCGCCTGCTGGGCGCAGCATTCGGTGTGCTGCGCGGTGTGGTGCTGTTGTTGGCGGTTGCCGCTGTGGTGGCGCGCACGCCTTGGTCGGCGGCGCCGTCGTGGCAGCAGTCCACCGGGGCCGCATGGTTGCGAACCATCACCGGTGGGTTAAAGCCTGCGCTGCCGGTGCAGATCGGCACCACGCTGCGGTCGTGAATTCAAAGCGCACGCCGACAATGCGGTGTGATGCAGCCAGCGGGCTGCATCGGAAACAGTGAACCGGGAGTGATTTCATGTGCGGCATCGTCGGGGTCATCTCTCAAGCGCCGGTCAACCAGTTGATCTACGACGCTTTGCTGCTGCTGCAGCACCGTGGGCAAGACGCTGCCGGCATCGTCACGATGCAAGACGCGCGCTGCTACATGCACAAAGCACGCGGCATGGTGCGCGACGTATTCCGCACCCGCAACATGCGCGGCCTGCCGGGCCCGGTGGGCTTGGGCCAGGTGCGCTACCCCACCGCGGGCAACGCGTACAGCGAAGAAGAAGCACAGCCGTTCTACGTCAACGCGCCATTCGGCATCGTGCTGGTACACAACGGCAACCTGACCAATGCGCCTGCCTTGAAAAAAGAGCTGGCGTCGATCGACCGCCGCCACATCAATACCGACAGCGACACCGAGGTGTTGATCAACATCCTCGCGCATGAGTTGGAGATCGCGGGGCGCGACGTGCCATTGACGCCGGAGGTGGTTTTCAACGCCGTCGCGGCAGTGCACAAACGCTTGCGCGGCTCGTATGCCGTGGTGGCGCTGATCGCCGGTTTCGGACTGATCGCATTTCGCGATCCGTTCGGCATTCGCCCGTTGTGCTTTGGCGAACTCGACACCGCCGAGGGCCGCCAGGTGATGGTGGCCAGCGAATCGGTGGCGCTCGAGGGCACCGGCCACCCGATGACGCGTGACGTGGCCCCGGGTGAAGCCATCGTCATCACGCCCAATGGGAATGTGTATACGCGGCAGTGCGCTGCGAACCCGCAGCTGTATCCGTGCATGTTCGAGTTCGTCTACCTCGCGCGCCCCGACTCGATCATGGACGGCGTGTCGGTGTACCAGGCACGCCTGAACATGGGTGAAACGTTGGCGCAGCGGTTGATTTCCACCATGCCACCCAGCGACATCGATGTGGTGATTCCGATTCCCGAATCGAGCCGCCCGTCGGCGATGCAGCTGGCGCAAAAAATCGGCAAACCGTACCGCGAAGGCTTTGTTAAAAACCGCTACGTGGGCCGCACTTTCATCATGCCGGGCCAGGCCGTGCGCAAGAAATCAGTGCGCCAAAAACTCAACGTGATTGGCAGCGAGTTCAAAGGCCGCAACGTGCTGCTGGTAGAC
>JAYUGJ010000016.1:0-54258 GCA_043738425.1 Burkholderiales bacterium | reverse complement strand
GCCTGCCGTTCGGCGGGCAGCGTGTCGACCAGTTCGCGCAGCGCATGCGCCTCGGCTGCAGCGATCGGCACCAGTTGCCGGCAGCAGGCGCCGCAACCGGCACGGCACGACACCTGCTGGCCCTGCGCCGCCATGCCCTCGACGCCGATCGCGATAAAGCGGTTCGACAGCGCATGCACCGCCGGCAGCAACTCGCGCAAGCGCGCCGGGGCACCGGGCACCGGCAAGCTCAGGTCGAGCGACGTGCCCCCGATGTCGAGGTGCACATGCATCGCCGCCGTGGGCTCGCCCGCCATGGCTCAGTCACGGTGCTTGTTGCCGTGGTGGCCGCGTTCGCCGCGGTCGCCCCTGTCGTCGCGGTCGCGGTCGCGGTCGCGGTCGCCTCGCGCGCGGCGATTTCAAACCGTGCCGGTTGCCCCGGCAGTTCCACCCGAACAATCTGCCCGGCTTGCTGCAAACCTTTGAGCTGGCGGTACACGGTCGACAAATTCAAACTCGGCACCGCCGACTTCGCGTGTTCGAGCAAATCTTGCGGGCTCAGCGCCTGACCGCACTTTGCAAGCGCGTCCAGCACGGCGTGGTGTTGGCGGGTAAGGCGTTCCATCTTGCTGATGCTAATGCAACCGCATTGGCGTTAGGGTGCGCGCGGCGGCCGGGTTGCTGGCCGGCGTTGGCCCCGCTGCAGATGCTGCCGCTTTGGCCTGCCGTCATGATTTCGCTTCACACCGCGCCGGGCGGTGAAACTTTCGCCGTGCCAAGCCGGCGAATGACGTTTATCTGGAGTATTCGCGGATGACGCTGAATATCTCGGGCTCCTTGACGTGCTCACGGCTGGACAGATAATTGGTCATTTGCGCAAGTACGGCGGAATCGTCATAGGTTTTCCCGCGGGCGCGCAAACTGTGGTCGACCGGGGTTGCATCAATAATTCCGAGGGTTAAGCCGTTGGCATGCAGCAGGCAGGGCCATACCAAATCCAAACCCCATCCCATCGGGCTGGCCAAATCAAACGGCAACAAACAGGTATACGAACTGCGGTGTAAACAAATCACCGGGCCGACTTCGACAAAACTGGTTTCACGTGCACCCAGGTGCGGCCGCCGGCGGACGAAATCATGGTCGATGTAGCTGTTGGCGGTGCGCGCGGGCTGCGCCAATGAGAATCCCAGCGTTTGCTGCCAGCCGATAAACGCGTCTAAAAAACCGCGGCGCAGCAGCACGTCGTCATCGCAAACCACGATGTAGTCGAACGAATCGAGATCTTGACTGGCGATCATCTCGTTCAGCAGCTGCATTCTGGGCGCCGCACTCGCGCGAAATCGAATATCTACCTGGCGTGATGTTTCGACACCGACAGCACGGTTTCCAAGTACCGTCCAAACCTGAGTCACCTGACAGTATGTCGATGCTGAAAATATGTTTACCAAATGCGGCAGGGTGTTTTTGGTATGGCTCAGACAAACGCCCAATACCAGAATATTCGGGGTTTTCAATGGAACATATCTTGTATCGCTTTTAAGTATGTTGGTGGTGATTATTCCGATGCCGTGGGCGGCATAGCGGTAGGCGCGAGCGGCCTGCGAGCGCAGGAAACCCAGTGGTGTCGGTATCGGTATGGGCATGGGCATGGGCATCGGCTTGGGCATCGCATCGGCATCGGTGGCAAGTCAGTCAAGACTGTTTGGCACGGTGGCGATGCACCGTGCGCCCTGCGTTGGGCACCGCGTCAAACCGTGAATTCCAGGTTGTCGATCAACCGGGTGCTGCCCAGCCGGGCGGCACCCAACGCGACCCATGCGCCGGCGCGATCGGTGCCGGTCGGTGGGCTGCCGAGGTCGGTTTGGCGACGCACGGTCAGGTAGTCGGGTTGCCAGCCGCGCGCGGTGAGGTCGCGCAAGGCGCGGGCTTCCAGCGCATCGGTTGCCAGCTGGCCGGCGCGAAATTGGTCGGTCAGCGTGCGCAGTGCGCGCGACAGTTCGCCGGCCTGCCGCAGTTCGGCATCGCTCAGGAAACCGTTGCGCGACGACAGTGCCAGGCCTTCGGACGCTGCGGTGGCGCTGCGGCTGGTTTCGCAAGCGTCGATGGTGATCGGCAGCGCGAACTGGTGCGCCATGCGGCGTATCACCAGCAGCTGTTGATAGTCTTTTTTGCCGAACACCGCAACGCGTGGCTGCACCGCACCGAACAGCTTCATCACCACGGTGCACACGCCGGTAAAAAAGCCGGGTCGGAAGTGGCCTTCCAGTATGTCGGCCAGTGCCGGGTCGGGCAGCACTTTGAAGGTTTGCGGCTCGGGGTACAGCGCGCGCTCGTCGGGCGCAAAAACGATGTCGCAACCGGCACCGCGCAGCAGTTCGCAGTCGCGCTCCAGCGTGCGCGGGTAGCGGTCGAAGTCTTCGTGCGGCGCGAACTGCAAGCGGTTGACGAAGATGCTGGCAACCACCGGCAGTCCGTGCGATGCGGCTTGGCTGACCAACGCCAGATGGCCGGCGTGCAGGTTGCCCATCGTCGGCACGAACGCACAGGCGCTGGGCTGCGGCAGCGCGGCGCGCAAGGCTTGCACCGTGTGAACCAGGTGCATGGTCAGTAGCCGTGCAGCACCGGGTCGGGGAACCGACGCGCTTTGACATCGGCGACGTAGCCGGCGACCGCGCTTTCGATAGACGTGGCACCGTGCATGAAGTTGCGCACGAAGCGCGGTTGTTTGCCGTGACCTAGGCCCAGCATGTCGTGCAACACCAGCACCTGGCCCGAGCAGTCGACGCCGGCCCCGATGCCGATCACCGGTATCGGCAGCATCGCGGTGATCGATGCCGCCAGCGCCGACGGCATCAGCTCGAGCACCACCATCGCCGCGCCGGCGTCGGCCAGTTGCTGCGCGTGCAGCCGCAGCGTGGCGGCCGATGCGTCGTCGCGGCCCTGGATGCGGTAGCCGCCGAGCGCGTGCACCGATTGCGGCGTCAGGCCGAGGTGGGCGCACACCGGTATGCCGCGTTGCGTCAGGCAGCGCACGGTGTGCGCGGTCCAGCCGCCACCTTCGAGCTTGACCATGTGCGCACCGGCCTGCATCAACGCGACCGCGCTGTCGACTGCCTGCGCATCCGACTGGTGGTAGCTGCCGAACGGCAGGTCGCCGATGACCCAGGCGCTGTGGTTGCCACGCGCTACGCAGCGCACGTGGTAGGCCATGTCGGCCAGCGAGACCGGCACCGTGCTGGCGGCACCTTGCAACACCATGCCGAGTGAATCGCCGACCAGCAGGCAGTCGACGCCGGCGTGGTCGAGCACGCGCGCGAACGCCGCGTCGTAGCAGGTGAGCATGCTGATCGGCTCGCTGGCCGCGTGCATTTCACGCAGCCGGTGCAGCGTGATCGGTTTGCGCGCCGCCGGGGTGGCAGATGCCGCACCAGCGACAGGGGCGGTCGGCGTGTTCACGCGGCGCGCATGCCCAAATTGGCCAGCAACAGTTTGTCGGCCGTGACATCAGGGTTGCCGGTGACCAGCAGCTTGTCGCCGTAAAAAATCGAGTTCGCGCCGGCTGCAAAACACAGCGCCTGCACCGCATCGCCCAGCGCCTGCCGGCCGGCCGACAACCGCACCCGCGTGCGCGGCATGGTGATGCGCGCTGCCGCAATCGTGCGGACGAATTCGAACGGGTCGAGCGGTGCCTGGTGTTCGAGCGGCGTGCCGGCCACCGGCACCAAATGGTTGATCGGCACCGATTCGGGGTAGGGCTGCATGTTGGCCAGCTCGGCGATCAACGCGGCGCGTTGGGTGCGTGTCTCGCCCATGCCGACGATGCCGCCGCAGCACACCTTGACGCCGGCGCTGCGCACCCGCTGCAAGGTGTCGAGCCGGTCGTCGAACTGGCGGGTTTGCACGATGTCGGCGTATTTGTCGGGCGCGCTGTCGATGTTGTGGTTGTAGTAGTCGAGGCCTGCATCGCGCAGCGCTTCGGCTTGCCCGTCGCCCAACATGCCCAGCGTGGCGCAGGTCTCGAGCCCCAACGATTTCACCGCGCTGATCAGCGCGGCGACTTTGTCGATGTCGCGGTCTTTCGGGCCGCGCCAGGCCGCGCCCATGCAAAACCGCGTCGCACCAGCGGCTTGCGCCAGCCGCGCGGCGGCCAGCACCTCGTCGACTTGCATCAGCGCGGTGGCTTCGACGCCGGTGTCGTAAGCCGCCGATTGCGGGCAGTAGCTGCAGTTTTCCGCGCAGCCGCCGGTCTTGATCGACAACAGCGTCGACAACTGCACCTCGGCCGGATCGAAGTGCGCGCGGTGCACGGTTTGCGCCTGGTACAGCAGCTCAGGCAGCGGCAGCGCGTAGAGCGCTTCAATTTGCGCGACCTGCCAGCGCGGCGCCGACACTGGCGGCGGCGGGCTCAAAGGGGCGGGGCGAACGAGTTGGATCGGAGCGGTTTGCATGACGAACGGTCTTTCAGTGGTGCGCGGTGCGGATGGTGCGAATGGAGGGATCGGTGTGCGTGTGCGGCATCGGTGCCGCGCTCATGCGGCCTGGTACGCCAGCCGCACATAAACCGGCGCGTAGGCTTCGGCTTGCGTCACGTCGAGCAGTCGTTCACGGGCCAATTCAAGCAGCGCGATGAACGTCACCACCAGCACCGGCTGGCCGAGCGACACATCGAACAACTCATGGAACTCGACGAATTTTCGGCCCTGCAAGGCCCGCAGCACGATGCCCATGTGTTCGCGCACGCTCAATTGTTCGCGGTGAATCGTGTGGTGTTGCGTCAAGTTCGCGCGCCGCAGCACGTCGGCCCAGGCGGCGCGCAATTCATCAGCGTTGACCTCGGGAAAGTGCTGCGCAGTCGATGGCGCGGTGTACACCTGCGCCCGCAAGAAGTCGCGGCCCACGACAGGCAGCGCATCGATGCGCGCCGCCGCCAGCTTCATTTGTTCGTATTCGACCAGGCGGCGCACCAGCTCGGCACGCGGGTCTTCAGCCTCCACCCCATCGGCCGACTTTTTCGGCGGCAGCAGCATGCGCGATTTGATCTCGATCAGCATCGCCGCCATCAACAGGTATTCGCTGGCGAGCTCGAGGTTGGTGTGGCGAATTTGATCGACGTAGGCCAGGTACTGCCGCGTCACATCGGCCAGCGGGATGTCGAGGATGTTGAAGTTTTGCCTGCGTATCAGGTACAGCAGCAAATCCAGCGGGCCCTCGAACGCTTCGAGAAACAGCTGCAACGCGTCGGGCGGTATGTACAAATCGTGCGGCAGCTTGAACAGCGGCTCGCCGTACAACCGCGCCACCGCGACGCCGTCGCGCACCAGCGGGTGCAGGCCAGCGGCCGCAGCGTCGTTCGCATCGGCCGGGCCTAGCGCGCCAGCGGCGCTGAGTTCGGCAACCGTCATCGCCGGCAGCGCGCCTACTTCGGCCCGGTCTGGTACACGTAGGGCTGTTGCGCCACGCGCGACTCGGCGTCGTCGGCTTGCGCATCGCGGTCGACCCGCTGGTCCCACAGCAGTGCGCGTCCGGCGCGCTGCTCGTCTTCCAATGTGGGTTTGCGCGCCTTCAAGGTGTCGATGAAGGCGGTCACGTCCGACTTGTAGGGCTTCCAAAACAGCGGCATGGTCGGGCGGGGCGAAACCGTTGCAAGGCAGCGTGTTTCGCGCAGTGAAATCAGGGGAGGGCGCAAGTTTACGGCGTGACCTGCCGGTGGCCGCACGGTCGGCCGGGCTGTAGCGGCTGAGTGCGTGAGAGCCTTTCCCTCATGCCCGCTCACCACGTCAAAAGACGCCCGCCCGTCGTGGTGAGTGTTCGCCACAGTTCTAGTCGCGCGTGCAGCGCGGGCTGCGTTTCATCAAATTCGCCAAGCGCCCTGTCAGCATGCGGCCATGACAGAAGTCGAACTGAAGTTCCAGGTGCCGGTCGCCAGCCGCAAGGCGGTCGAAGCCGCAGTAGCGGGCGCGCAAAACGCACCGCGCGTGCGCCTGCAGGCCGCCTATTTCGACACCGCCGACGGCGCACTGGCGGCCGCTGGCATGGCGTTGCGTTTGCGCAAGGAAGGCCGGCACTGGGTGCAAACGCTGAAAGGCACGCTGGCCGACGGCGCTGGCATGGCGCGCAGTGAGCACAACGTGGCGCGCACCGCAACCGGTGCGGCCGTACCGACGGTTGATCCGCAACTGCACGCTGGCACCGCGGTCGGCGCGGCGTTGTTGAAACACCTGAAGGCCGCTGGCGGTGGTGGGGGCGGTGGCAGCGGCGGTGGCGGTGGCAAGAACAGGGGCGGCCGCGGCTGCGCGATGCTGCAGCGTGTGATGGGTACCGACATCTGGCGGCGCGCGCGCACCGTGCGGGTGGCCGGTGGCACGGTCGAGCTTGCGTTCGATGTCGGCACGATCGACGGTGGCCCGGCCGCCACGCCGCGGCGCATGGCGGTGTGCGAGCTGGAGATCGAACTTAAAAGCGGCAGCCCGCAGGCCCTGCTCGGCACCGCACAGCGCTGGGTGGCGCGCCACGGTCTGTGGCTCGACACGCGCAGCAAAGCCGAACTCGGCGGCCTGTTGGCGCGTGACGTGCCGATGGCCGCGCCGCGAACAGCGACCGCGGTGCAGTTGTCGAAATCGATGACGCTGGCGCAGTCGAACACGCTGGTGTGGCAGTCGTGCCTGGAGCAAATCAGCGTCAACGCCAGCCAAATCGCCAGCGGCGTGCACGCGCCTGAGCATGTGCACCAACTGCGCGTCGGCTTGCGCCGACTGCGCACTGCGCTGCGGTTTTTTGCGGTGCGCTCGGTGGCTGCGGCGGCAGTGGATGCGCCTGCCGACGCGCTGGCAGCGCCGACCCGAGCCGCGCCGCTGGATCAGGCCTGGGCCGATGGTGCGGCGGTGTTGTTTCGCGAATTGGGCGCAGCGCGCGATCGTGCGGCAGTGGCCGAGCCGCTGGCTATAGACCTGGCACGCGCACTCGGTGCCGTCGGCCTGGCAGACGCCGCGCCGGCGTTTTTTGCCGCGCGCACCACGCTGTCGCCTACCGCCCCGTCAGCTACCGAGTTATCGCCCACCGAGCGGATTCGCGGGGCCGCTACCCAAGCGTTGTTGCTCAACCTGATGGCGCAGGTACAGCGTGCCACGGTGCCCCGCGATGCGGCACCCGGCGGTGCAGTGGCGCATGCGGCACCGGTGGCCACGAATTCCGTAACTACTACAAGCGCCACCAGCGCCACCAGCGCCACCAGCGCCACAACCGCCACAACCGCCACCACGCCAGCTGCGGTGCCGACGCTGCGCGAGCAACTCGGCCGGCGGCTGAACCGCTGGCATCGGCGGGCCGTGGTCGACGCGCTGGCATTCGACACCCTCGACGACGCAGGCCGCCACCGCTTGCGCAAGCGCATCAAGCAGCTGCGTTACGCGACCGAATTTGCAGCCGGCGCGTTCGATGCGTGCGCAGTGCGCAGGTACGTGAAAGGCCTGCGCGGTTTGCAAGATCGATTGGGCGTGGTCAACGATGTAGCCGTCGGCGTGGCGCTGTATTCGGGCGCGGCGCCGAATGATGCGCGGGCGTTGTTCGCGCTCGGCTGGCTCGCCGCGCAACGGCTGCAGGCGTTGCAGGCGTGCCAGCCTGCGCTGGCGCGCTTCGCGGAGTTGCCGCGTTTTTGGCGGCGGCGTGGCAAGTAACGAGCAAGCGCTGGACCGACGGCCGACCGACTGGCCCGCCCGCGGTCAACGCAGCAAAACCCGGGTGCACCTCACGGCTGCAACCATTGCGCGGCGGCGCTTGAAAACTGTGCCCGTCGGTGGCCTTCGCGGTGCAGCTCCAGCCAGTCGATGGCATCGACTTGTGCAGTGACCACGGCGAAGTGGTGGGCGCTGGTGATGGGCGACGTTGCCGGTGCCGCTGCGGGTGCGGTGGTCGATGCAGCTGGCAGCGACCTGCCCGGCGCCTGCGGTGAAAGGTAATCGTGCGCCGCGGCGGTTTGCCTGACCTGACTCCACCGCGAATCGACGGCGGCACCGGCAGTGTCGATCGTCAAGCGCACCTGGCAGCGCAGTTGCCAGCCCAAACGCCGTGACCACATCACGATGCTGGCCTGCGGGTGCGTGCGCAGCTGCTGCGCTTTGGCCGCGCGCGCATCGGTGTAGATCACCAGCTGTCGGGCGTGGGCGGCCACCTCGCGCAGCACCACGTTGCGTGCGTCGGCCACCGCTTCACCGTGACGCTGTGCGACGGTTGCCAGCACCACCGTGCGCCACTCATGGTGGCGGTCGTGGGTGGCGCGGCTGAGTTCACGCCAGATGGCGGCGTCGATGTCGGCGAGGTGGGTCAGGCGGTCTTGCATGCGGTGGCCTCGGCAGCGCGCAGTGCGGCGCGGTGCCGCCTCACGCTTCCTTGCGCAGCGACGGAAACAAGATCACATCGCGGATGCTCGGGCTGTCGGTGATCAACATCATCAGCCGGTCGAGTCCGATGCCGCAGCCGCCAGTGGGCGGCATGCCGTATTCGAGCGCGCGGATGAAATCGGCGTCGTAGTACATCGCTTCTTCGTCGCCGGCGTCTTTATTGGAGACCTGGGACTGGAAGCGCGCGGCTTGGTCTTCGGCATCGTTCAACTCGCTGAAACCGTTGGCGTATTCGCGGCCGGTGATGAACAACTCGAAGCGTTCGGTGATGGCCGGGTTGCTGTCGGAGGCGCGCGCCAGTGGGCTCACTTCCACCGGGTAATCGGTGATGAAGGTCGGTGCCCACAGTTGCGACTCGACCACCGCTTCGAACAAACCGAACTGCAATTCGGGCAGCTGCCAGTGCGCCGGCGCGGCCGTGCCGTGTGCATGTAATTTGGCGCGCAAAGTCTCCACATCGTTTGCCTCGGCCAGCGACAGGCCGGCAAATTCGACCAGTGAATCGCGCACCGTCAGCCGCGTGAATGCCGCGTCGAGATCGACCGGCTTGCCGCCGTAGGTGAGCGCGGCCGACCCGGTCGCCACACGCGCGGCGTGGCGCAGCACCTGCTCGGTGAAGTCCATCAAATCGTGGTGGTTCCAGTAGGCGGCATAGAACTCCATCATGGTGAATTCGGGGTTGTGCCGCACGCTGATGCCTTCGTTGCGAAAGCTGCGGTTGATCTCGAACACCCGCTCGAAGCCGCCGACGATCAAGCGCTTCAGGTACAGCTCGGGCGCGATGCGCAAAAACATGTCCTGGTCGAGCGCGTTGTGGTGCGTGGTGAATGGCTTGGCGTTGGCGCCGCCCGGGATCGGGTGCAGCATCGGCGTCTCGACCTCCATGAAATCGTGGTCGACCATGAACTGCCGTATCGATGCCACTGCTTTGCTGCGCGCCATGAACCGGTTGCGCGCATCGGCATCGGTAATCAAATCCACATAGCGCTGCCGGTACTTTTGTTCCTGGTCGGCCATGCCATGGAACTTGTCTGGCAGCGGCCGCAGGCTTTTCGTCAGCAGCCGCAGCGCGCTCACCCGCACGCTCAGCTCGCCGGTTTTGGTTTTGAACAGCACGCCCTCGGCACCGAGGATGTCGCCCAGATCGAGGTGCTTGAACGACTCGTAGCCGGCATCACCCAACGAATCCTTGGTGACGAACAGCTGGAGGCGCCCGCCGGTAGTGCCCAGCGAGCCGTCTTGCAGCGTGCAAAAACTCGCCTTGCCCATTACCCGCTTGAGCATCATCCGACCTGCCACGCTGACCGTGAGGTTCAGTGCTTCGAGTTCCTCGTTGCTGCGCTCGCTGTGCGCTGTGACCAATTCGGCGGCGCGGTGCGCGGGCTTGAAGTCGTTCGGGAAGGCGACGCCGCCGCTGGCTTTCGATGACTCGCGGATCGCGGCCAGCTTCTCGCGGCGTTCGGTGATCAACTGATTTTCGTCTGCCGCGGGGCCTGCGGTGGTGGTGGTTGGCGTAGCGGAAGGGGCGTGGTCAGCGGTCATGGGGGCAGGCTTGGGGTGATCGCTGATTTTAGGTTGGGGGTTTTGGCCGCCGGTTCGTGGGCGACCCTAAAATTGTTTGAATGGTTAAACATGTTTTTGCAAACACCGTGCGATGACGGCTTGTGTTCGCCGATGGGCTTGATTCATCCGACTGCAGTGGTCGACCCAGGGGCGCAACTCGGCGTCGGCATCCGGGTGTCGCACTTCGCGCATGTGTGCGCCGGTGCCCGTGTTGGTGCCGACTCCGCGCTGGGCCAGGGCGTCTACATCGGCAACGAAGTCAACATCGGGCGCAACGTCAACATTCAGAACAACGTGTCGGTGTACGACGCGGTGACGCTGGAAGACGATGTGTTCTGCGGGCCCAGCGTCGTGTTCACCAACGTCTTCAACCCGCCCGCAGCGGTGTCGCGTGACAGCAAGCTGTGCAAGACGCTGATCCGCCAAGGCGCGACGTTCGGCGCCAACTTCACCGTGGTGTGCGGCACCACCATCGGCCGCCATGCCTTCGTCGGCGCCGGCGCGGTGGTCAGCCGCAACGTGCCTGATTACGCGCTGGTGGTCGGCGTGCCCGCCCGCCAGATCGGCTGGATGAGCCGCCACGGCGAGCCACTGGCGTTGCCGCTGAAGGGCGACGGCATCGCCACCTGCCCGGCGACCGGCGAACGCTACGTGCTGCGCGATGGCGTGTGCGGGCTGGCGACGGAAGTGCTGGCTTGAGCGTTCTCTGAGCCGTCTCGCTCATCCTCATGCGCCATGCAGACCGCTGGATCGAAAGCAAATATGTGCAGCGCCGGGGCAAGCTGGTTGCCTCGCGCAACCCCGCTGAAGTCGGTGTCGGTTCGCGGCTGATCACCGACCGCATCGCGGCGCTTTACGACCAACATTTGCCTCGCTACGCCCGCGGTCGGCTGATCGACCTGGGTTGCGGCAAGGTGCCGCTGTACGGCTGCTACCGCCGCCTGGTGGATGAAGTCACCTGCGTGGACTGGCCGCAGTCGGTGCATGCCTTTTCAGATCGAGAGGGCCACCTCGATCTCGAAGCTGACCTCTCCCAGCCACTGCCTTTTGCCGATGCGAGCTTCGACACACTGATCCTGTCCGATGTGCTGGAACACGTGCCGACGCCCGAGGCGCTGTGGTTCGAGATGGCGCGCTTGCTTACCCCCGGCGGCCACTTGTTGCTGAACACGCCGTTCCTGTACGGCGTGCACGAAGCGCCGCACGACTACGCCCGCTACACCGAATACGCGCTGCGGCGTTTTGCGCGGCAGGCCGGGCTGGACGTGCAGCTGCTGCTGCCGATCGGCGGCAGCCTGCATGTGGTTGCCGATCTGCTGGCCAAGCACCTGGCGCACCTGCCGGCGGTCGGCAAGGCGCTGGCGTCGGCCGTTCAGGGCGCCGTTGCGCTGCTCGACCGCAGCCGTCTTGGTCAGCGCGTGTCCGCGCGCACCGGCCCGCGGTTTCCGCTGGGCTATTTCATGGTGGCCCAGCGCCCGGTGGCAGTCGGCGGCGCTGCGGTCGCTGCGGTCGGATGAGGCCATCGCTGCGTGCGTTGCTGACGTACGTGGCGGCCCGGGTCGTTCCGGCGATCGCGTCGATGGCGCTGACCTTTCTGTGCATCGATGCGCTTCGTCCCGAGGACTACGCCAACTACAGCCTGACGCTGCTGGCCGCGGGCGTTGCCGCGGGTTTTGTCGGCGGGGTCGGTGCCCAGGCGATGCTGCGCTATGCGCGGGAGTTGTCTGCGCAGGCGTTGAGGCGCGGGTTGCTCGGCCTGCCTTTGTGCGCGTCGGCCCTGGCCTGCCCGCTGGTCGCCGCTTACCTAGCGTGGCGCGGTGAATGGTCGGGCGCGGCGCTGATCGCGATCGCGGCCATCCCGGCGCTGGCCGTCATGGACACCCGGCGCAGCCTGTTCGTTGCCAGCGCGCGTGCCGATGCGGTGTTTGCGCTCGATGCCTGGCGCGCCGGCCTGGCCCTGCTGCTGACCTTCGTGCTGTTGCACGGGTGGGGCGCGCGTGCGGAATCGCCGTTGCTGGCGCAAGGGCTGTCGGTGCTGGCCTGCCTGCTGCTGGTGGGCAGTCGGCGCGCTGCGATGGTTCCCACCGGCAGTCGAGCGATCGATGCCCAGTACGTGGGCTACGGCGTCGGCCTGGCAGGCTGGGTGGCGGTGATCGTTGCGCTGTCGCTGGCCGAGCGATCGGTGGTGGCTGCTGCCTCGGGGCTGGCCGCGAGCGGTCGTTACGCGGCCCAGGCCGATGTGATCAATGCGGTGTTCGCGGCGCTGGGTGGCGCGCTGGCGCAGGCGATGATGCCGGACTACCTGGCGCAAGCGGCCGATCCTGATGCGGCCGCCCTGCGTCGCCTGCGGCGACTCGCGCTGCTCGGCGTGCTGGCGATCGGTGCCTTGTGTGTGCTGCTGGGGGGCGCGTTGTCAGCGTCGGGCCAGGGGCAAATTTCGGCGGCGTTGACCGGTGATGTGCCGACCGCCCTGGTGCTGGTGGCGGCGGGCGCGCTGTGGACGGCTGCCGGCTTCGTGCAGAAACCGATCGAGCTGCGTGGCCGCACGCACTGGCTGTTTGCTGGGGTCGCGTTGGCCATGCTGCTCTTCCTCTTGATCGCGCCGGCCCTGGCTGACCGGCACGGCCCGCTCGGCGTCGCCCTGGCCAAGCTGATCGCCGGGCTGGCGTACACCGGCATGGCCTGGTGGCTGTGCCGAGTTCGCCGATGACGTTCGCGGTGGTCATCGTCAACTGGAACGGCGTGGACGACACGCTGGCTTGCCTGGCGTCGCTGTATGCCGGCTCCGATCAGGCACTGGCCATCGTCGTCGACAACGGATCGACCGACGATTCGGTCATGCGGATCAAAGACGCGCTGGCAGGGCGCGGTATCGAACTGCTGCACACCACAGCCGCCGCGCTGCCCACGCCGCGGGGTGGCGCCTGGGCGGTGCTGATCGAGGCCGGCGAGAACCTCGGCTTCGCAGTCGGCTGCAACCTTGGGCTGCGTGCCGCGGTGGCGATGGGCTGCGACGTCACCGTGTTCCTGAACAACGACACCGTGGTCGAAGCCGACGCGCCCGATCGCATCGCAGCGCGCCTCATCGGCGACCCCGCCTGCTACGCCTGCCTGCCGATGCTGACGGTGCACGGCAGCGACCGCATCTGGAATTGCGGCGGGGTGGTCTACCCGATCGGTGTGCGCCGCTACCACCTCGCGGGTCGGCCTCGCGCCGAGGGCGCGCAGCGCGGCGAGATCGCCTGCACCTTCTTCACCGGCTGTTGCTTCGCGGTGCGCACCGCCGATTTCGCGGCGCGCGGCGGGTTCTCCGAGCGCTTCTTCTTCGGCGAGGAAGACTTCGAACTTGCGCTGTGGATGCGCGATCACGCGCTGTCGGCGGTGTGCCTGACGACGGCGGTGGTGCAGCACAAGGTCAGCGCGGCCTTCAATGCCGCGGCAGGCCCACGCCAGAATGCCAAGGTGTTCATCTACTACCTCAACCGATTCATCCACATGCGCCTGCGCTTCGGTGCGGCGCGCTGGTGGTGCTGGCTCGCAGCGTACCTGCCCTATGTCGCGGTGCTGCTGTGGCGCAGCGGCAACTGGTCGCCGGGTGAATTGCGTGCCTTTCTGTGGCGGCTGGTGCAACGGGCGCGGACGATGGACCGCGTGACGCGCGATGACTTCGAATCGGTGATGGCGGGCCGTCTGGGAGTGCGGTCTTGAGTGCTGTCGAGAGCATCGACACAGAACCGCGCTGCCGCATCTGCGACAGCGCCGGCCCGTTCCAGCAGCACCGGGTGCGCGACATGATGTTCGGCCCGGGCGATCACTTCGACTACCGGCTGTGCGCGGCCTGCGGCTGCCTGCAGATCGCCGACATTCCGGCGGACTTGTCGCGCCACTACGGCGAGGGCTATTACTCGTTCGGCGAGCGCACGAAGCCAGGCCGCCTCGGCAGTCTGTTGGTGCGCGCGCGCAACCGGCATCTCACAGGACACTTCAACCCGCTGGGCTGGGCGCTCGCCCGGCTGCGGCCTTTCCGTGCGCTGGTGTCGCTGCGGCCACTGGGTTTGCGGCCTGACGCACGCATCGTCGATGTGGGCTGCGGCAGCGGCGAGTTGCTGCTGGCCTTGCAGTCGGCGGGCTACACCCGGTTGCAGGGCGTCGACCCGTTCATTGCGCATGACCTCGACCTGGGCGGTGGCCTGCGTGTGCACAAGGCCGAACTGGACGCCTTGCCTGAGGCGTCGTTCGATCTGGTGATGTTCCACCACTCGCTTGAACACATCGTCGACGAGCCTGCGGCCTTGCGCGCGGCGCACCGACTGCTGGTGCCTGGCGGCCGCTGCCTGGTGCGCATCCCGACGGTCAGCTCGCACGCCTGGCGGCACTACGGCGTCGACTGGTGTGCGCTCGATGCGCCCCGGCACCTGGTGCTGCATTCGCGGCAAAGCATCGCCGTGCTGGCCGAGCGCTGCGGGTTCAGGGTGCGCCGCATCACCGACGACGCCGACGCGTTCCAGTTCTGGGGCAGTGAGCAATACCGCCGCGGCATCTCGCTGATGCGCAGCGGCTGCCACGACATCACGCCGGCGCCAGGTGTGTTCACAGTGGCGCAGTTGCGCGACATGGCGCGCCGCGCCGATAAGCTGAATCGCGAGCACGCAGGCGACCAGATCGCGGCCGAGCTGCAGCGTGTCGAATGAACCCACCGATGCGCACCTGTCCATGCCTGTCGGATGCCACAGCCCGATGAAGCTGCTGATGCTCGCGCCGGCCAGCGTGATCCACACCCAGCGCTGGGTCGAGGCGCTGCACGGGCGCGGCGTTCAACTGGTGCTGGCGACGCAGCACGACCCAGCGTCGTGGCGAGCGCCGGTTGGTGTCAAGGTGGTTCGCCTGCCACACTGCGGAACAACGGGCTACTTTCGCAATGTGCCTGCGCTGAATCGGCTGCTGCGCGACGAGCGGCCCGACCTGCTGAATGCGCACTACGCCAGCGGCTACGGCACCACGGCCGCGCTCGCTGGTTTCCGGCCCTGGCTGCTGTCGGTCTGGGGCAGTGACGTCTACGACTTTCCGTATGAAAGTGGATCCAAGGGCCGGCTCAAAGGCTGGTTGCTTCGCCGCAACCTGCGACACGCCGACGCGGTGGCGTCGACCAGCGAAGCGATGGCACGGCAGGTGCGTCGCCTGGTGCCCGACATCGGTCCGGTCGCGGTGACACCGTTCGGCATCGACACCGAGCGCTTCGCGCCGCAGCCGCGGTCGCTTCCTCATGCGCGCGACGCCATCGTGATCGGCACCGTGAAGACGCTGGCGCCGAAGTACGGCATCGATCTGCTGCTGCGGGCGTTTGCGCAGGTGCTCTTTGCTGCAGCTCCGAGTACCGCGTTGTCGCTGGTCATCGTCGGCGACGGCCCGCAGCGCACCGAACTCGAGGCCTTGAGTCGCGCGCTGGGCATCGCGGCCCAGGTGCGTTTTGTCGGTGCCGTGCCGCATGCCGAGGTGCCGCAGTGGTTGAACCGCTTCGACGTGTACGTGGCCGCGAGCCGGCTCGACAGCGAGAGTTTCGGCGTCGCGGTGCTCGAAGCCTCGGCCTGTGGCCTGCCGGTGGTCGTCAGCGATGTCGGTGGCCTGCCCGAGGTGGTGGTGCAGGGCGAGACCGGCTGCGTCGTTCCACGCGAGGACGTGGTGGCTTTGGCGCAGGCGATACAGCGGTTGATCGCTGCACCCGAGCTGCGCCGACGTTTCGGTGCGGCCGGGCGGCAGCGGGTGCTGGCGCACTATGGCTGGCCGCACAGCGTCGATGCGATGCTGCGTTGCTTCGACGATGTCGTTGAGTGCCACGCGCAGCGTTCTGCGTTGTCGGCAGGCGCTGCCCGATGAACGACGCGATGCACACGGTCAGCGTGATCGTGCCTTGCCGCAACGAGCAGGCGCACATCGCCGCGTTCTGTGCTGATCTGGCACGCCAGACGCTGCCCGACGGCTGGGCGCTGCAGGTGCTGATCGCCGATGGCCGCAGTGACGACGGCACGCGTGAGCTGCTGCAGTCGCTGTGCGCCGGCGACCCGCGCTTGCAGCTGATCGACAACCCGCAGCGCATCGTCTCCAGTGGGCTGAACCGCGCGATTGACGCGGTATGCGGCGAGGTGATCGTGCGCATGGATGTGCACACCACCTACGCCACCGACTACATCGCCGAATGCCTGGCCGCCTTGCAGGCGACGGGCGCCACCTGCGTTGGCGGGCCGTGGCGACCGGTGGGCGACGGCTGGCCGCAGGCGGCGATCGCGCTGGCGTTTCAAAGCCGCTTCGGCTCGGGCGGCGCGGCTTCGCGCCGCATCGATTTCAGTGGCCCGGTGGACACGGTCTACCTCGGCACCTGGCGTCGCGAGGCGCTGCTGCAACTGGGTGGCTTCGACGAGTCGCTGGTGCGCAACCAGGACGACGAGCTGAACCTACGCATCGTGCGCGCCGGGGGCAGCGTCTGGCAGAGCGCGGCCATCCGCTCGACCTACACGCCGCGCGGCTCGTTCGCAGCGCTGTTTCGTCAGTTCCACCAGTACGGCTACTGGAAGGTGCCGGTGATCCGCAAGCACCGGCTGCCGGCATCGCCCCGCCACCTGGCGCCGTTTGCCTTCGTGGCTGGCCTTGCTGTGCTGACCGTGCTGGCACCGTGGTCGATGCTGGCGCAAGGGGCGCTGACCGGCGTGCTCGCGGTGTACGCGGTGGCCGCGCTCGCGAACGCCGCCATGCTCGCGCGTGCGCCGCATCGGCTGCGCGACACCGTGAGCATTGCCGCCGCCATCGCCTGCATGCACCTGGGTTACGGCCTGGGCTTCGGCCGGGCGCTGGTCGAGGTGCTGCTGTTGCGTCGCACGCCGGGCGCGGCCGCGACCCGCCTGACGCGCTAACAGGCCCGAGTCCGTGACCACCACGCCCCAGCACGACGACGAACCGATGGCGGTGGCCGAACGCTACGCCCGGCGTGCAAACCGCCATGAGACGCGCGGCGTTGGTGATGACCTGTACAGCCCGCTGCGTCCGGAGGTGACTCTGGCGCGGCAGCAGCGGCAGCGGGTCATGCTGGAGCTGTTGTCGCGTCACGCGGCACAACCGCTGGATCAGTTAAGGGTGCTTGAAATCGGCTGCGGCAGCGGCAGCAACCTGCTCGAGCTCGCCAGCCTCGGCTTCGACGCGAGTCGGCTGGTCGGCAATGAGCTGCTGCCCGAGCGTGCCGCCGCCGCGCGCCGCCAGCTGCCGGCCGCCACTGCGCTGCACGAGGGCGACGCCACCCAGCTGCCGTTCGAAGGCGACAGCTTCGATCTGGTCTACCAGTCCACGGTGTTCAGCTCGCTGCTCGATGACGCGTTCCAGCAGCGGCTGGCCGACGCGATGTGGCGCTGGGTTCGGCCCGGCGGCGCCGTGCTCTGGTACGACTTCACTTACAACAACCCACGCAACGCCGATGTGCGCGGTGTGCCGTTGGCGCGGGTGCGCACTTTGTTTCCGAGCGCGCGCATCGACGCGCGGCGAGTCACGTTGGCACCGCCGATCAGCCGCCGCGTCTGCCGCATGAGCCCTGTGGCCTACAGCCTGTTCAACGCGCTGCCGTTTTTGCGCACGCATCTGTTGTGCTGGGTGGCCAAGCCGGCAGTTTGATACAGTCCGGTCAGTGGTGCATCACTGCATCACTGCATCAGATGACATGTGATGAAAGGCTATCTCATGAGAACGACGATCGACATCGACGACGACCTCTTGGCTGCCACCAAGGAATTGGCTCGCAAAGAGGGGAGTACCGCCGGGCAGGTGGTCTCGCGGCTGCTGCGCCATTCTTTGACCGGCAGGGCCGCAGCTTCTCGGCCACAGCGTACGCGACGCACTGCTGTCGCCGGGTTCGAGCCGTTCGCGGCCAAACCGGGTGTGGTGACGACCAACGCGCAAGTCGATGCGTTGAGAGACGCCGAAGGCGTGTGAGCCGCCTGCCTGTGACCCCGGGGTGACCTTGCGCGCTTTGCTCGATGTCAATGTGCTGGTGGCGCTGCTTGACGGCGGACATCTGCACCATGCCACTGCCACTGCCTGGCTCTCGGCGCATTCTGCTTCTGGCTGGGCGTCGTGCCCGCTGACGCAGAACGGTTGCTTGCGCATCCTGTCGCTGAACAGCTATCCGAATGCCCAGCCGACAGCCGTCGTCGCCGAACGCCTGGCCCGCGCAACGGCAGGTGAGTTGCATGTGTTCTGGCCCGATTCGGTCAGCCTGCTGGCGCCCGGTGTGCTGCGCTGGGACAGGGTACTGACCGCCCGTCAGGTCACTGACACTTACTTGCTGGCGTTGGCGGCCGCTCACGGCGGGCGGTTGGTGACTTTCGATCGGGGCATCTCGATCGAAGCGGTGCCATCGGCATCGGCCAAGCACCTCGTCACACTCGGTTGATGCACTACCGCAGATGACATCCGACGCCATGCCCTTCATCCCCTACGCGCTGCCCGACATCGGCGACGCCGAGATCGCCGAAGTCGTCGACACCTTGAAGTCGGGCTGGATCACCACCGGGCCGAAAACGCGGCGTTTCGAGGAAGATTTCAGCGCCTTCCTGGGCGCACTGAATCCGGCTGAGGCGCCGCTGCACGCGATGGCGGTCAATTCGGCCACTGCGGGGCTGCACCTGGCACTCGAAGCGTTGGGCATCGGCCCCGGCGACGAGGTGATCACCACCACCCACACCTTCACGTCTACCGCCGAGGTGGTGCGTTATTTGGGTGCCGATGTGGTGCTGGTCGATATCGATCCGGCCACGTTGTGCATCGACGTGAACGCGGTTGCCGCGGCCATCACACCACGCACCAAAGCCGTGATGCCGGTGCATTTCGCCGGCTTGTCGGCCGACATGGCGGCGCTGCTGCCGCTGGCGCGCCGGCATGGTTTGAAGGTCGTCGAAGACGCCGCGCATGCGTTGCCCACCACCTGCGGCGGCGCGCTGGTCGGCACGCTGGCCAGTGATGTCACGGTGTTCAGTTTTTACGCCAACAAAACCATGACCACCGGTGAGGGCGGCATGGTGGTGACGCGCGACGCCGAGCTGGCGCAACGCATCAAGGTGATGCGCCTGCACGGCATCAACCGCGATGCGTTCGACCGCTTCAGCGCCAAAACGCCGAGCTGGTACTACGAAATCGTCGCCCCCGGGTTCAAATACAACCTGACCGATATCGCCTCGGCAATGGGCCTCCACCAGCTGCGCCGCGCGCACGGTTTTCAGCAGCAGCGCGCCGAAATCGCCACGCAGTACGACGCCGCGTTTGCCGACCTGCCGGTCATCACGCCGCCGCGCCCGCTGCGTGGCGCGTGGGGCCACGACCTGCATGCCTGGCATTTGTATGTGCTGCGCGTGGGCATTGGAGCCAAGCTGACGCGAGATCAGCTGATCGAAGGTCTGTACGCCGCCGGCATCGGTTGCAGCGTGCACTACATACCGCTGCATTTGCAGCCGTATTGGCGCGACCGTTATGCGCTCACACCGCAGCAGTTTCCGCACAGCCAGCATGCATACGAGCACATGCTGAGCTTGCCGCTGTACACCCGCATGGGGCCGGTCGAGGTGCAGCGCGTGATCAGCGCGGTGCGCGCGCTGTTGACGTGATTGCTTAAGCGGCTGTTTGATTTGCTGGCATCTGCCTTGGGGCTGCTGCTGCTCGGCCCGCTGCTGCTGCTCATCGCGCTGGCGATCAAGCTCGACTCGCCGGGGCCGGTGCTGTTTCGGCAAACGCGGGTAGGGCGGCACGGCGTGGTGTTTCGAATCCATAAATTTCGCACCATGCGGCATCTAGATCACGCCGCATCGAACGGTGAGGCAGCGCAGATCACGGTCGGGGCCGACCCGCGCATCACGCGCGTGGGTGCGGTGTTGCGCCGCACCAAGCTCGACGAACTGGCGCAGCTGATCGATGTGCTGTGCGGCCGCATGAGCCTGGTCGGCCCGCGGCCTGAAGTGCCGCGGTACCTGCCGCACTATCCGGCGCACCTGCGCGACAAGCTGCTCAGCGTGCGGCCGGGCATCACCGATGCGGCCTCGCTGGCGTTTCGCGATGAAAGCGGGTTGCTCGCCAACGCTGCCGATGCCGAGCGCGAATACCTTCAGGTGGTGCTGCCGGCCAAGCTGGCGCTGTCGGCACGCGGTATCGATGAGGCATCGTTTGCGGGCGACCTGAAACTGATGGCGATGACGGTGGCCGCGCTGTGGAGCGGCCGCCCGCGCGGCTAGCAAGCATTTCAGCGCGCGGCTATACCGGCGCATTTGCATCGATGGTGCGCCAGGGCGCGCCAACATAATCGATCGCAAAGCGGCGCGCACGGCCGATCGGCACTGAATCTTCATCCTCATCACGCCCATGTTCTGGCACCAACTCGAACGCACTCTGGCTCGCCTGCGGCCGCACCGTCAAACGCTGACGCTGCTGGTCGATGCGGTGGTGATCGCGGTGTGCTGGAACTTCACTTACCTGTTTCGGTTGGGTTTCGATAGCTGGTGGCGCGCGCGGCCGGGCTATGACGGTTGGGTGATGTTGGGTGTGGTGGCGGTGTATTTGGCGGTGTTCAAGCTGGCCGATGTGCCGCGCGGCATGTGGCGCTTTTCTGGTTTCGGCGAAGTCAAGCGGCTCACGTTGTGTTGTGTAGCGGCCGGCGCATTGAGTGCGCTGGGCGTGCTGATGGCGCAGCTGTATGCGGTGCCGCGGGCGGTGCTGGCGGTGCACCCGATCGCCACGTTGATGGGCTTGTGCATGGTGCGCATTGCCTACCGCATGCTGTATGAACATTTGCGGGTGCAAGTCGCCGGTGCCAACGGCAACCGCCGCGGCGACGGGCGACGCGCCATCGTGATGGGTGCCGGTGAGGCCGCGCGGTTGCTGGTCTCGGGCCTGCCCGACCAAGGTTGGACGGTGCTCGGCCTGCTTGATGACGACCCCGCCAAGCACGGTGCGCGCATTGCCGGTGCGCCGGTGCTGGGCGGCTTTGCCGATGTGGCCGAGGTGAGTGCGGCCACCGGTGCCAGCCACATCATCACTGCGTTGCCGGGTGCCACCACCGCACAGCGCCGGCGCGCCATCGAACTGGCGGCGGCGACCGCGTTGCCGGTGCTCACCGTGCCGTCGGTGAGTGAACTGCAATCGGGCGGCGCGCGCATCGAGCGCATCCGCGCGATCGAGCCCGACGACCTGCTGGGCCGCGATCCGGTGGTGCTCGACGAAGCCGGCATCGCCGGTCTGGTGTCAGGCAAAACCGTGCTGGTGACGGGTGCGGGTGGCTCGATCGGCAGCGAGTTGTGCCGCCAGTTGGCGCGTTACGGGCCGGCGCGGCTGGTGCTGTATGAGCTGAGCGAATTTGCGCTGTACCAAATCGAACAGCAGCTCGGCGAGCTGCACCCGGCTCTGCCGTTGGTGCGCTTGATGGGTGATGTGAAAGACCTGGCACACCTGCGCGCCACCTTCCACACGCACCGACCGCAGCTGGTGTTTCACGCGGCGGCGTTCAAACATGTGCCGCTGATGGAAGACGACAACGCGTGGGCGGCGTTGCACAACAACACGCTCGGCACCCACCATGCGGCGCTGGCTGCGGCTGAGTGTGGTGCCGAACGCTTTGTGATGATCAGCACCGACAAGGCGGTGAACCCGACCAACGTGATGGGTGCCAGCAAGCGTGCCGCCGAACGGGTGTTGTCGTACCTGGCCACGCAGCATGCGGGCACGGTGTTGTCGGCGGTGCGCTTTGGCAATGTGCTGGGCTCGAGCGGCAGCGTGATCCCGAAGTTCAAAGAACAAATCGCCAAGGGCGGGCCCGTGACGGTGACGCACCCCGACATCACCCGCTACTTCATGACGATTCCCGAAGCCGTGCGGCTGGTGCTGCAGGCCGCCGCGCTGGCACACACCGGCCAGGTGTATGTGCTGGACATGGGCGAGCCGGTGAAGATAGTTGAGCTGGCGCGCGATTTGATTCGCCTGAGCGGCCACCGCGAAGATGAAATCGGCATCGTGTTCAGCGGCTTGCGGCCCGGTGAAAAGCTTTACGAAGAGTTGCTGGCCGACGCCGACGCCACCCAGCCTTCAGCGCACCCGCGTTTGCGCATTGCGCAGCTCAACGATGACGCCAGCGCCGCGTGGATCGACGGCTTGCTGCAGTGGCTGGGCGAGCCGCAAGCCGCACACACGCCAGCCGACCAGCGGGTGCGGCTGGCGCGCTTCGTGCCTGAATACCAACCGCGCTAAACACCTGGCACCGGGTGGCGAGCTGCCGGCAAACCGGCTGCCGCGTCAGCGCCGCACCACCAACCACTTCGGCACCTTGAAACGCACGATGCGCCAGTACATCACGGTGTACGACAGCATGAACAGGACCAAGAAAATCGTCAGCACGGTGGTGTTGTCCCACCACAGCACTGCCGGTATCACCGACAGGCTGCACAGCAGCCACAGATAGGGCGACGTCATTGAATTGCGGCTGGTCAGTGAGCGTGCTTCATTGCTGCCCACTGCCCAGCGCATCAGCCGTTTGTAGACCAGCATGTGCAGGTGCACACCGTCGGGAATGCCCGGCGACATCTTGCGCAAAAAGGTTTTGCGGTACATCGAAAAAATAGTTTCGAAGATCGGGTAAGCGCACAGCAGCAGCGGAAACAGCGGTGACACCTGGTGGTTGCGTGAGATCAGCAGCACGCCGAGTTCGGCCAGCACGAAGCCGAGCAAATACGCGCCGCCGTCGCCCAGAAAAATCAATCCTGCGGGGAAGTTCCAAACGAAGAAGCCGAGTACCGCGCCGGCCGCAATCAGCGCGGTGGTCACCACCAAACGGTCGCCGACTTGCAAGCCCACATAGGCCACCGCCAGCAGCATGATCAGCACGCACATCGACGCCAAGCCGTTGAAGCCGTCGATGATGTTGACCGCGTTGGCCAAGCCGGTGACCACCAGCACCGTCAGCCCGATGGCGAATGGTTCGAATGGCATCAGCTGCTGCACGCCGGGAATGTCGGTGTGGCGAATCACCGCGCCCAGCCACCACACCGCCAGGCCGGCAGACGCGGCGGTGGCGGCCAGGCGCCACGATGCGGTCACGCGCTTGGTCACGTCTTCTGCGAGGCCGCTTAGAAACGTTGGCAAGCTCGCCGCCAACAACCACCACAGCATCGCGCTGTAGGTGCGCTGGGTGAAGTGCGCTAACGCTGCCCCTGCGACCAACGCCACCAGCACGCCGACACCGCCGACACGCGGTACCGGATGGCTGTGAAATTTTTGCGGACCGGTGGTTTCGGTATCAGCGATCAGCCGCCCATGTTTGCCACTCGCGCGCACCACCAGCAGCGTGGCCAGCAGCGACACCACAAAACTCAAAAGCAAAAAACTCATGCGCGCAGACGATAGAAGTGGGATGAACGCCGAAGCTGGCAGTGATGACCACCCGACAGACGGACGACGGCAGCTGCCGCAGCAACAGCCGCGGCAGCACCGCGCACTGCGTCAGCCGGCCGACCCATCAAACCTGCAGCAGCGCAGCCACTGCGTCTTTGGCCGAAAGCACCGGCTCGCGGCCGTTCAGTGGCCAGGTGATTGCCAGCGCCGGATCATTCCAGTGCACGCTGGTCTCGGCTTCGGGGTGGTAGTAGGCGGTGGTCTTGTACAAAAAGTCGGCGCTGTCGCTGGTCACCAAAAAGCCGTGCGCCAGGCCCGGCGCAATCCACAGCTGTTTGTGGTTTGCGCCACTCAGCTCGATGCCGAACCACTGGCCGAACGTCGGGCTGCCCGCGCGCACGTCGACTGCCACGTCGAACACGCTGCCTTGCGTCACGCGCACCAGCTTGCCTTGCGCATGCGGCGCGCGTTGGTAGTGCAAGCCGCGCAGCACGCCGCGCGCTGAGCGTGAGTAGTTGTCTTGTACGAAATCGACCGCGTGACCAACAGCGTCGTTGAACGCTTGTTGATTGAAGCTTTCGATGAAAAAGCCGCGCTCGTCGCCAAACACTTTCGGTTCCAGCACCAACACACCTTCAATCGCAGTACGCGTGACTTGCATCAGAACACCTGGCTGTTGACGATTTGCATCAGGTACTGACCGTAGCCGTTTTTCAGCATCGGCCGGGCCAACGCTTCCAGCTGGCCGGCAGTGATCCAGCCCGATCGGAATGCGATTTCCTCCGGGCAAGCGACTTTCAAACCTTGCCGTTTTTCGAGCGTGGCAATGAACTGGCCGGCCTCGAGCAGGCTGTCGTGGGTACCGGTATCTAGCCAGGCATAGCCGCGGCCCATGATCTCCACGCTGAGCTGGCCTTGCGTCAAATAGCGTGCATTGACGTCGGTGATTTCCAATTCGCCACGGGCTGAAGGCCGGGTGTCGGCGGCGATGTCGCAGACCTGCGTGTCGTAGAAGTAAAGACCTGTCACCGCGTAATTGCTTTTCGGGGCCGCCGGTTTTTCTTCGATGCTGAGCGCGCGCTTTTGCTCGTCGAACGACACCACGCCGTAGCGCTGCGGGTCTTGCACGTGGTACGCAAAAACCGACGCGCCGGTGGTGCGTGCGTTGGCCGCGTGCAGCAGGCCTTGCAAGTCGTGACCGTGATAGATGTTGTCGCCGAGCACCAGTGCGCTGGGGCTTGCGCCGACGAAGTGTTTGCCCAGGATGAACGCCTGCGCCAAACCGTCCGGGCTGGGCTGCACGCAGTAACTGATGTGCACGCCCCAGCGGCTGCCGTCGCCGAGCAACGCCTCGAATCGCGGCGTGTCTTGCGGTGTGCTGATCAGCAAAATCTCGCGTATGCCCGCCAGCATCAAGGTGCTGAGCGGGTAATAAACCATCGGCTTGTCGTAAACCGGCAGCAGCTGCTTGCTGATCGCCAAAGTCGCCGGGTGCAGCCGGGTGCCCGAGCCGCCGGCCAACAAAATACCTTTGCGTGTAGTGCTGTTCATACGAGTGGTGTGGCGCAGGTGGGTGGGTTGAGTGAATCAGCCGAGCACTTCGGCCAGCATGCGGTCGATGCCGACTTGCCATGCCGGCAAGTGCAACCCAAACGTGGCTTGCAGTTTGTCGGTGTTGAGCCGCGAGTTGGCCGGCCGCCGCGCGGCCGTAGGAAATGCGCTGGTAGCCACCGCCTCGATCGCACTGTGGGCCACCCGTATCGGGCTGCCTTGCGCCTGCAACCGCGCGCGCGCTGCCTCGATCACGTGCAGCGCGTAGCCGTGCCAGCTGGTGTGGCCTGCGGCGGCCGCGTGATAAGTGCCCGCAACCTGCGGATGTGCAGCCGCGTGGCGCAGCGCATGCGCGGTGAGGTCGGCCAGCAATTCCGCGCCGGTGGGGGCACCGATTTGGTCGTTGATGACCCGCAACGCATCGCGCTCTTGCGCCAGCTTCAACATCATTTTGGCGAAATTGCCACCGCGCGATGCGTACACCCAGCTGGTGCGAAAAATCAAATGCTGGCAGCCGCTGGCGCGGATCAGCTTTTCGCCTTCGAGTTTGCTGCGGCCATATGCGCTGAGCGGTGCGGTGGGGGCGTCTTCAACCCACGGCGTGGTGCCGCTGCCATCGAAAACATAGTCGGTGCTGTAGTGCACCAGCCATGCACCCAGCGATTTCGCTTCGCGCGCCAGCACGCCGGGCGCGATGGCGTTGATGGTGTGCGCCAAGTCGGGTTCGCTCTCCGCCTTGTCGACCGCGGTGTGTGCTGCGGCATTGACGATCCACTGCGGCGCGACGGCGCGCACGGTGGCTACCAGCCGCGCGGGATCAGAAAAATCGGCGTGGTGTTCGGTGCTGCTCGAACCCAGTGCGACCACCTCGCCCAGCGGGGCCAGTGCGCGCTGCAGCTCCCAGCCGACTTGTCCGTGGTGGCCGAACAGCAAGATCTTCATGGAGTCCTGGAGCCCACCGCGGCCGCGGCACGTGTGGCGTATTGGGTGGCGACCCATTCGCGGTACGCGCCGCTTTGCACGCGTGCGACCCAATCCGCATGGTCGAGGTACCAGCGCACGGTTTTGCGGATGCCGGTGTCGAACGTTTCCGCCGGCTTCCAACCCAGTTCGCGCTCGAGCTTGCGCGCATCGATCGCGTAGCGGCGGTCGTGGCCCAGTCGGTCGGTCACGTGCGTGATCAAGCGGCTGCGGCTGCCCGCGGGGTCGGGCCGCATCTCGTCGAGCAGCGCACAGACGGTGTGCACGATGTCGATGTTCGGTTTCTCGTTCCAGCCGCCGATGTTGTAGGTCTCGCCGACGCGGCCTTGCGCCAACACCAGCCGAATCGCGGCGCAGTGGTCCTTGACGTAGAGCCAATCGCGTACCTGCTGCCCGTCGCCGTAAACGGGCAGCGGCTTGCCCGCCAGCGCGTTGACGATCATCAGCGGGATGAGTTTTTCCGGAAAGTGAAACGGGCCGTAGTTGTTGCTGCAGTTGGTGGTCAGCACCGGCAAACCGTAGGTGTGGTGCCAGGCGCGCACCAGATGGTCGCTGGCTGCTTTGCTGGCCGAGTACGGGCTGTTCGGTTCGTACAAATGGGTTTCGGTGAAAGGCGCGTCGCCGGGGCCGAGCGAGCCGTACACCTCGTCGGTCGACACATGGTGAAAGCGAAACGTGGCGCGTTCGGCGGCCGGCAAGGTCGACCAAAACGCCCGCGTCGCTTCGAGCAATGTGAAAGTGCCTTGCACATTGGTATGCACGAATGCGCCGGGGCCGTGGATGCTGCGGTCGACGTGGCTTTCCGCCGCGAAGTGCACCACCGCGCGCGGTCGGTGCGTAGCGAACAGCGTGTCGAGCAACGCGCGGTCGGTGATGTCGCCGTGGGCAAACACATGGCGCGCATCGCCTTCCAAGGTATGCAGGCTTTCGAGGTTGCCCGCGTACGTCAGCGCATCGAGGTTGAGCACCGGCTCATCGCACTGCGCCAGCCAGTCGAGCACAAAATTCGCGCCAATAAAGCCGGCGCCGCCTGTGACAAGAATCATCGGATCGCGTGGGTTGATTGGTGGGGCCGAGCTGGCAGGAGTGCGCGCGGATTCTAGGGGCGCGCAAGGGCATGTAGACCCCCGGCGATAATCGAAGGATGACTGAAATCACGAACCCAGACACGCTGATCGGCAACCCAGTGCAGACAAACGAACCAGCCATCGGCGGGCCGACCGGCGAACCCCACGGCGACGCCACCAGCAATGACGCCACCACCACTGACGCCACCACTGACGCAGTCGACCCGCCGGCTGCACCGGTGCGCTTCGACACACTCGCGCTCGACGCCAAATTGCTGCGCGCAGTCGATGACTCGGGCTACACGCAAATGACGCCGATCCAGGCCAAGGCCATCCCGATTGTTTTGGACGGCCGCGATGTGATGGGTGCGGCGCAAACCGGCACCGGCAAGACCGCGGCCTTTACTTTGCCGCTTCTGCAAAAGATGCTCAAGCACGAAACCAGCAGCGTCTCACCAGCGCGTCACCCGGTGCGCGCGCTGGTGCTGGCACCGACGCGCGAACTCGCCGACCAGGTCGCCAACAACGTCAAAACCTACGCAAAGCACACCAAGTTGCGCTCGATGGTGGTGTTTGGCGGCATCGACATGAAGCCGCAAACGGCGGAGTTGAAAACCGGCGTCGAGGTGTTGATTGCCACGCCAGGCCGCTTGCTCGACCACATCGAGGCAAAGAACTGCAACCTGAGCCAGGTCGAATACGTAGTGCTCGACGAGGCCGACCGCATGCTCGACATCGGCTTCTTGCCCGACCTTCAGCGCATCTTGAGTTACCTGCCGAAGCAGCGTCAAACACTGTTGTTCTCGGCCACCTTCTCGCCCGAGATCAAGCGGCTGGCCGAAAGCTATTTGCAAAACCCGATCCTGGTTGAAGTGGCGCGGCCGAATGCCACCGCCACCAATGTCGAGCAGCGGTTTTTCAGCGTCAGTACCGACGACAAGCGCGCGGTCGTACTCAAATTGATCAAAGAGCGGGCGCTGACTCAGGCGCTGGTGTTCGTCAACTCGAAACTCGGCTGCGCGCGGCTGGCACGTTCGTTTGAGCGCGACGGGCTGCGCACCAACGCGCTGCATGGCGACAAGTCGCAAGACGAGCGCTTGAAAGCGCTGGAAGCGTTCAAGCGCGGTGAGGTCGATGTGTTGGTATGCACTGATGTGGCAGCGCGTGGCCTCGACATCAGCAACCTGCCCGCGGTATTCAATTTCGATGTGCCATTCAACGCCGAGGACTATGTGCACCGCATCGGGCGCACCGGCCGCGCTGGCGCCTCGGGCTTGGCGGTGACTTTGGTCTCGCGCGACGACACGCGGCTGGTGGCCGATATCGAAAAGCTGATTAAAAAGAAGATCGACCTCGAGCCGATCGAGCTCGACGACGAACGCCCGCGGCGTGAAGCACGGCCGGTGCGCGAGCGCGCCGAGTCGTCGGGCGACTTCGGCGTGGCGGGCGTGGCGGGCGTGGCCGGCGTGGCGCGGGCGGCGGATGGCGAATTTCATGCGCTGCCGCGCAGCGCTGCGGCGACTTCGGCATTGCGGCCGCCCTATCGCCACAACAGCAGCGGCGACGGAGCCCGCAAACCGCCCGCCGATCCATTTTTCGATCGACCCTACGAGCCTAGTGTGACCACGCCTGCGGCATGGGACGCTGCCGCGCCCGTTTCCCAGAGCGTGGCGCGCGGCACCTCACCGAACATCAAACCGAAGCGGCGGGTGGCAGCGTTGTTTGGCGAAAAGGTGCTGGCCGATCAAAGCGAGTGATGGTCGCCGCGGGCGCACCGCGGCAAGCCACTGCGACTCGCCGCCCGTCACCGCAACTTACCGCGATTCACCGCGATTCACCGAGTCACAGTGATACATCGCAACAAGCGAGAGTGAAGACCGCGCCGGTCGCCCGCAGCATGGCGCACGCCCCGAACCCGGACCTCACGACAACAGGCTGAACACCGCCGGCATGTTGTTGGGCAGTGAACCCGGATCGGCTTTCCAGGCCGCAACCGTGTCACTGCGGTTCCACCCCGACGCCAGCGTCAAGCCACAGCTCACGGCCAAACGGGTAGTACCCGACAGCGTGTGGACCAATGCGTTCAATAGCGCCATGTTGCGGTAGGGCGTTTCGATCATCAGCTGGGTTTGTTGGGCACGCCGCGACAGCGCCTCGAGTTCGCGGATGCGGGCTTGCCGTGCGGCAGCATCGACCGGCAGGTAACCAACGAACGCAAAGCTCTGGCCGTTCAAGCCGCTGGCGGCCAGCGCCAGCATCAGCGAACTCGGGCCCGACAGTGCGTCGACCCGAATTTTCAGCACATGCGCAGCGTGCACCAGCGCAGCCCCCGGATCGGCCACGGCGGGCAGCCCGGCTTCCGAAATCAAGCCCATGTCGTGGCCTGCCTGCGCCGGTGCCAGCAGGCTATGTAGGTTGGCCGCCGTGGCTGGCGCGGCACCTTTGTTGGCACGCGGCAGTTCGACGATGACCAGCGCCTGCAGCGGCTGCGCCAGCGGCACGATGTCGTGCACTCGCTTCAAAAATGCGCGGGTGGTTTTGGCGTTTTCGGCCACCCAACACGGCAGCCGCGCTGCAATGCGTATGACGCCCAACGGCAGCACGTCTTGAAGATCGGGCACGGCGCCGGCGTCTACATCGGCAGGTGCCACGCCGAAATCCAGCGTGTTCGGCATCAAATAGAGCGTGCCGCTGCCCATGCTGCCGCTCATGCGGCTGCACCGAGCGGATCGAGCCCGGCACGCCGCAGCAATGCGCAGGTGCGTATCAACGGCAAGCCGATGAGCGCAGTCGGATCGTCCGACTCGACCGATTCCAACAGCGCGATGCCCAGTGCTTCTGATTTGGCGCTCCCGGCACAGTCGTACGGCTGTTCGGCTTGCAAGTAACGCTCAATCTCGTCGTCGCTGAGCTCGCGAAAGGTCACGCGCACGCGGGCTGTTTCAACGGCTTCGAAGTGGGTGGCGGCGCAAACCACTGCCACGGCGGTATGAAAAATAACTTGCTGACCACGCATCGCACGCAGCTGTTGCGTGGCGCGTTGGTGGTTGCCTGGCTTGCCGAGCGCGGTGCCATGCAGCTCGGCCACCTGGTCCGAACCGATCACCGCAGCCGCTGGATACAGCTGCGCTACCGCGTGTGCTTTTGCGACGGCCAAGCGCGTGGCCAGCGCTGCTGGCAACTCGTTCGGCGCAGCGGTTTCGTCGACGTGGGAAGCCACTACGGTGAACGGAATGCGCAGCCTGTGCAGCAGTTCACGTCGGTACACCGAGGTCGATGCGAGGATCAGCGCGGGTGGCAATTGCATCCGGTGGATTGTCCCATCGGCCACGGCCGTGCCGGTGTGCGGCGACAGCGCGCCCGTAGACTTCGAACGATGAACACATGCGCTTTTGATCCCCGCAGCGTCGACGTGGCCGCGTTCGCAAAGCAAGCCGGTGCCGAGTCTGGTGCGTGGCTACTGGCCTCGTTGCCGCGGTTGTGCGACGAGGCGCATACGGATGCCAGACCCGATGCTGCGGCGCAGATCCAGTGGCGGGCACGCGGCGAGACCCGCGCGCGGCGCGGCGCTGAACCGGCCGTGTGGCTGCATGTAGAAAGCGACGCGCTGGTGTCACTGGTCTGCCAGCGCTGCCTGCAGCCAGTCGACACGCATCTGGAAGCGCGGCGTAGTTTTCAGTTTGCCGCCGATGAGCCGCAAGCTGCGGCTATCGATGCGGACAGTGAGGACGACGTGCTCGTCATCACCCGCACGCTCGATTTGATCGAGTTGATCGAAGACGAGCTGCTGCTGGCGCTGCCGCTGGTGCCGCGCCACGACACCTGTCCGCAGCCGCTCACCGCACGCGACGACATGCCGCCGTTGGACGCACCCACCCACCCGTTTGCGGCTTTGGGCGCACTCAAGCGCGGCGGCGCGTTGGATTGAGCGGTCGAGCTGGTACTATCAGTGGCTTTTTGGCAGGCAGCAATCGCGTGTAATCACCGTTATCAGCTGCCCGCAAGCCCTGTACGGGTTTGCCCACCAGCGTCCAGCTGGCCAGTGCCACAACACCAACGTATGCGGAGAATGAAATGGCTGTTCAGCAAAACAAGAAGTCGCCTTCCAAGCGCGGCATGCACCGTGCGCACTACGCGCTGAATACTCCAGGCACAGCCATCGAATCAACGACCGGCGAGCTGCATTTACGTCACCACATCAGCCCCACCGGTTTTTACCGTGGGCGCAAGGTACTCAAAACCAAAGCCGACGCGTAACCATCATCGCCATGGCGATGATGGTTCTCGCGACCCGCCGGTCGTGAGTTGACAGCGCTGCGCCGTGGTCGACAACATCACACACACGGCAACCCGACTTTTGCACCCTGGCAAGGTCGGGTTTTTCGTTTGTAGCGCCGTAGTAGGTCCGTGAGCCGCAAAAACGCGGGCCCGAGGAATGCCTTGATGCGATCAACCGCCCTGCCGTGAACGACACCGTGCCGCGCCGCATCCGGCTTGCTGTCGATTGCATGGGTGGGGACCACGGCCCGTCGGTCGTGCTGCCCGCATGTTTGTCTTTTCTCGCGCGACAACCCAACGTCGAACTGCTGTTGGTCGGGCGATCCGACGCGCTGCAATTGGCGCGCGGTTGGGCGCGATGCAGCTTCGTCGAGGCAGCGGAAGTGGTTGAAATGCACGACCCGATCGAAGTCGCATTGCGGCACAAAAAGAGCTCGTCGATGCGCCTGGCCGTCAACCTCGTGAAGCCCGATGGGTCAGGTGCAGCTGCGGCCGACGCCTGCGTTTCTGCAGGCAACACCGGTGCGCTGATGGCGGTTTCGCGGTATGTGCTGAAGACGCTGGACGGCATCGACCGACCGGCTATTGCCAGCGTGATGCCGAATCAAAAAAACGGCTACACCACGATGCTCGATTTGGGTGCCAACGTTGATTGCACCGCCGAGCACCTGCTGCAATTTGCCGTCATGGGCAGCGCGTTGGTTGCGGCAATCGAAGGTAAAAATCAACCGAGTGTGGGGCTGTTGAACATTGGTGCAGAGGCCATCAAAGGCAGTGACACCATCAAGCAGGCCGGTGTGTTGCTGCGCGCGGCCTCGCGTGGCGGACACTTGAATTTCGTTGGCAACGTCGAAGGCAACGACATCTTCAAAGGCACGGCCGACATCGTGGTCTGCGACGGCTTCGTCGGCAACGTGGTGTTGAAAAGCGCGGAAGGATTGGCCTCCATGTTGTCGAGCTTCATCAAGCAAGAATTCACCCGCAATGTTTTCACCAAAATCGCCGCCGCGGCCGCACTGCCGGTGTTGAACCGGTTCAAGGCCCGCGTCGATCACCGGCGCTACAACGGTGCTGCGCTGCTGGGGTTGCGCGGCCTGGTATTCAAAAGCCACGGTTCCGCCGATGCGTTCGCGTTTGAAAACGCATTGAGCCGTGCGTACGACGCTGCGCGAAACGGACTGCTGGAAAAAGTACACGACCGCATTCGCGACACGCTGCAGGCCATGCCTTCGAACGCAGAGGTTGCTGAAAACGACGCATTGCAGCCCATGCCGGCGCGCCACACCGCATGAGTGCGGAGGGCGTTTTCGAAGCGGCCAAAAGCCGCTACGCACGCATCATTGGCACCGGAAGTTACCTGCCCGGCGAGCCGGTAACCAACGCGATGCTGGTGCAGCGCCTGGCGCAGTGCGGAGTTGAAAGCTCCAACGACTGGATCGTTGAACGCACCGGTATCCGTGCACGCCATTTCGCCGCCGACGGTGATGCGTGCAGCGACCTGGCCTTCGCAGCGGCACGTCGCGCGTTGGAGGCAGCCCAATGCGATGCCGCGTCAATAGACCTGATCATCGTTGCCACCTCCACACCCGACATGGTCTTCCCGTCGACCGCGTGCATCGTGCAGCAAAAGCTCGGCGTGTTCGGTTGTGCCGCATTCGACGTGCAAGCGGTTTGTTCGGGCTTTGTGTATGCGCTGACCGTGGCCGACTCGATGATTCGCGCCGGCGCTGCCAGCAAGGCACTCGTGATCGGCGCGGAAGTGTTTTCTCGGCTGCTGAATTTCAGCGACCGCACGACCTGCGTGTTGTTTGGCGACGGTGCCGGTGCGGTGGTTTTGCAGGCCAGTGAGACGCCCGGCATCGTTGCCTGCGAGCTGCACGCAGATGGTCGCCACCTCGACATCTTGTGCACGCCGGGAACGGTCGCAGGAGGCCAGGTGCGCGGCGATCCACGCTTGCGCATGGACGGCCCCGCAGTGTTCAAACTGGCGGTCGGTGTGCTCGAACAGGTGGCGCATTCAGTGCTGAGCAAAGCGGGTCGCAGCGCGGTCGACGTGGACTGGTTGGTACCGCATCAAGCCAACATCCGGATCATGCAAAGCACGGCCCGCAAGTTGGGGATGTCGATGGACAAGGTCGTGGTGACCGTGGCCGACCACGGCAACACTTCTGCCGCGTCGATTCCGCTGGCGCTCGATGTCGCGGTGCGCGACCAGCGCATCGCCCAAGGCCACACCGTGATGCTCGAAGGCGTCGGCGGCGGATTCACCTGGGGTGCGGTGTTGCTGGATTTCTAATCAGGTGCACGCCGATACCAACCCACACCGCGCACATCCAGCGTGCTAGCTGCCGTTTTGAGTGAGCCATCCATGACCTCGTTTGCTTTTCTTTTCCCTGGCCAAGGTTCCCAAGCGGTCGGCATGCTCGACGCGTGGGGCGATGAGCCGATCGTTGCGCACACGTTGGCGGAAGCCTCTGACGCGCTGGGCTTCGACATCGGCCAGTTGGTGCGTGCGGGGCCAAAAGATCAGCTCGACCTGACGACCAACACGCAGCCCGTCATGTTGACGGTCGGCATTGCGTGTTACCGCGTATGGCTGGCGCAAACCGGTCTCGCGCCGTCGGTGCTGGCCGGGCATTCGCTGGGTGAGTACAGCGCATGGGTTGCGGCTGGCGCATTGGGTTTGTCCGATGCGCTTGCGCTGGTACGTTTCCGTGCCGAGGCGATGCAAGCCGCGGTGCCGGTGGGCCAGGGCGCGATGTCGGCAGTGTTGGGTCTCGACGCTGAGGCGGTTCGCACCTGCTGTACCAACGCCGCGCTCGCCACTGGCGAGGTGGTGTCGGCAGCCAATTTCAACGACCCGAAACAGACCGTAATTTCTGGGTCGCAGGCGGGCGTCGCTGCCGCGTCGGAATTACTGAAGGCGGCCGGTGCCAAACGGGTGCTGTCGCTGGCAGTGTCCGCGCCGTTCCACTGCCTGCTGATGAAACCTGCAGCTGACCGGTTGAAAGAAAGGCTCGCTGCGACGCGGTTCAAATCACCCGCCATTTCGGTCATCAACAACATCGATGTGCGGGCGGAAGTCGATGCCGCAGCCATTCGCGATGCGCTGTTTCGGCAAGCCTATGGCCCAGTGCGCTGGAGCGAAACCGTGCAAGCCATTCGCGCACGCGGCGTGACCCATCTGGTCGAGTGTGGACCAGGAAAAGTGCTGGCCGGCATGGTCAAACGCATCGATGCCGATGCGGTGTCGGGTGCGGTTTTCGACCCCGCATCGTTGTCTGAAATGCACGGTGTGTTGGCATGACCGATGAACTGCTTGCGCGCCGCGTCGCACTTGTCACCGGGGCTTCGCGCGGCATCGGCCGCGCCATTGCGCTCGCGCTCGCCGCGCGCGGGCTGATCGTCGTCGGCACCGCCACCACTGCAAGCGGTGCCCGCAGCATCAGCGACGCGTTGGCTGCGTTTGCCGATTGCACTGGCGTGTGCCTGGACGTGTGCGACCGTGCTGGCGTCGACGCCACAGTGGAATCATTGTTGAAAACCCACGGGGCACTGCACGTGTTGGTGAACAACGCCGGTATCACCCGAGACAACCTGTCGATGCGCATGAAGGATGCTGATTGGGATGCAGTGGTCGACACCAACTTGAGCGCGGTGTTTCGGCTGTGTCGTGCGGCGGTGCGGCCTATGGTCAAACAGCGTTACGGCCGCATCGTCAACATCACTTCGGTGGTGGGTGCCAGCGGTAATGCCGGCCAAGCCAACTACGCCGCCGCCAAGGCTGGCGTGGCCGGCCTGACACGCTCGCTGGCCCGCGAACTGGGCAGCCGCAACATCACCGTCAATTGCGTAGCGCCTGGGTTTATTGCAACCGACATGACCGACGCACTGCCGGCCGCTCAAAAGCAAGCGCTGTTAACGCAAATTCCGTTGGGCCGTTTGGGCAGCGTTGACGAGGTGGCGCAGGCGGTTGTTTTTTTGGCGTCAGACGCGGCGGCCTACATCACTGGCAGCGAGTTGCATGTCAACGGCGGCATGTTCATGAACTGATCCGCGCCGACAAATTTTTTGCTGTCAACCCGGACCTGCCCGACCGGCTAAAGCGCGCGCATCGTGCCCAACCTGCACGGTGCAACCTTTAGAATCTCGGGCTGTTCCCGACAACACTCCCGGAGGAGTCATGAGCGATATCGAATCCCGCGTCAAGAAAATCATCGCCGAGCAATTGGGCGTGCCCGAATCGGATGTGTCCAATGAGAAAGCCTTCGTGGCCGACCTGGGCGCTGACTCACTTGACACGGTGGAGCTGGTGATGGCCCTCGAGGACGAGTTTGGGATCGAGATTCCTGACGAAGAGGCAGAAAAAATTACCACCGTGCAGCTCGCTATCGACTACGCGTTGAAGCACCAAAAGGCCTGAGCCCGCAGGTTCGTTGCATGCAATTGAAGTTTCCATCGTTGGTTAGTGCAGTGTTTGTGCTGCCCTCCGACTGCGTCTCGGTGCAAGCCGCCCGATGACCCGCCGACGTGTCGTCGTCACAGGCTTGGGGCTGATCAGCCCCATCGGCAACAGCGTTGCGGTGGCTTGGGACAGCTTGCTGGCTGGCCGATCCGGGATCGCCAACATCACCCGATTCGACGCATCTGGATTTGCCTGCAGGTTTGCCGGTGAGGTGAAAAACTTCAACGTCGAGGATTACTTCCCGGCCAAAGAAGCCCGCCACATGGACATGTTCATGCAATACGGCATGGCGGCATCGATCCAAGCGGTTCGCGATTCGGGTTTGAAAACCAACGGCGAATTGACCGAAGAGCAAGCCGAACGTATCGGCTGCCTGGTCGGCTCGGGCATTGGTGGTTTGCCGCTGATCGAGGACACCCACGCCGAACTGGTGGCCCGCGGGCCGCGTCGAATCTCGCCGTTTTTCGTGCCCGCGTCGATCATCAACATGATCTCCGGGCACCTGTCGATCAAGTTCGGTTTTCAAGGCCCGAACCTCGCCATCGTGACAGCGTGCACCACCGGACTGCATTGCATCGGCGAGGCAGGCAGGTTGATCGAGTACGGCGACGCGGATGTGATGGTGGCAGGCGGTTCCGAGGCCACCGTGTCGCCGCTCGGGGTCGGTGGGTTCGCTGCGGCGCGTGCGCTGTCGACCCGCAATGACGATCCGACCACGGCGTCGCGTCCCTGGGATCGCGACCGCGACGGCTTTGTTTTGGGTGAAGGCTCCGGCGCGATGGTGCTTGAGGAGTACGGGCACGCGAAGCGGCGCGGTGCCAATATCTACGCCGAGCTGGTTGGTTTTGGCATGGGCGCAGATGCGCACCACATGACAGCGCCGAGCGTGGATGGGCCGAAGCGCTCGATGCGCGCTGCACTGCGCAACGCTGGTTTGGTAGGCGATCAAATTCAGTATCTCAACGCACACGGCACTTCCACGCCGTTGGGTGACGTGAATGAAACCAACGCTATAAAGCTGGCGTTTGGCGACCATGCGCACAAGTTGGTAGTCAACTCCACGAAGTCGATGACCGGCCACCTGCTTGGCGGCGCGGGCGGCGTCGAGTCGGTGTTCACTGCACTCGCGGTGCGACACCAGGTGTCGCCGCCGACCATCAATATCTTCAACCCCGACCCTGATTGCGATCTCGATTACTGCGCGAACACCGCGCGCGACATGAAGATCGAGTACGCAGTGAAGAACAACTTCGGTTTCGGCGGCACCAACGGCACGCTCGTCTTCAAGCGCGCCTGACGGCCTGCTACATCGGGTATGCGAGCAGCGCCGGCGGTGCAGATAAACGTCCAACACTTCGGTGTGTGGAACGCGTTTGTCGGTGCGACGCTGGTAGCGGCGGCCTCAAGCGGCTTGGCCTGGTTTGCGCTGCGCATCCATGATCTGCCCACTGCGGCCGAACCAACCCCAGGCTCACTGGATGCTAGCGGCTGGTGCATCGCCGCTGTGTTGGTGGTTGTATTTGCTGCAACCTGCACCGCTTTTCGACGTCGGCCGGTGGCGCTGCGATGGGATGCGCAGTGCTGGTACCTCACTTGCGAACGTCACGCGGGCAACCCGGCCGGACCTCTGCATGCGCGGGTCATGGTGGACGTCGGCGGCTGGATGTTGCTCAAGTTTGTGCCGGACTACACAGCAGCCACGAAGCGCGCGCATTGGGTGGCCGTGCAGCGCAGCGGCTTGGAGGTGCAATGGCACGCGTTGCGCTGTGCGCTGTATTCACCGCGCACTGGCGCGCTGGGGACGCGTTGACTGAACAACGTATGAATTCGCCCGACGCCGATGCGCCACTGGTTGACCGTGTCAAACAAGGCGACGTGAAAGCGTTTGAGATGTTGGTAGTCAAGTACCAGCGACGCATTGAACGCTTGATTGGTCGCATGGTTCGAGACGTGGACTTGGTACCCGACATTGCCCAGGAAACCTTCATTCGGGCGTACCGGGCGATACCCCAGTTCAGAGGCGAAAGTGCTTTTTATACGTGGCTGTACCGGATTGCGGTGAACACCGCAAAGAAGGCACTTGGTGAGCTCAAGCGTGACTTATTGGTGGTGGACTCGTCGCGCGTATTGCGTGATGACGACGATGAAACTTCTCGTGCAGAGAACGAACTAACCGACGGCGAAACGCCCGAGACGCTGCTTGCCAGCAAGGAAGTCGCACAAACGGTGAACGATGCAATCGACGCGCTGTCCGAGGATCTGAGGCAAGCGATAACGTTGCGTGAAATTGAAGGTCTCAGTTACGAAGAAATAGCCGAGCTGATGAACTGCCCCATCGGCACCGTTCGCTCCAGAATATTCCGCGCGCGCGAAGCGATTGCGTTGCGCTTGCGGCCGTTGTTGGACACGCGAATCGGCGAGCGCTGGTGATGCGGTGCCGATGGGGTTCCGGGGTAGCGGTAAGGATTGAAGCGACTGCATCAGGTGACAAGTTGCCGGATGGTCGTGGTGGGCAAGTTCACATGGGCAAGTGGAGATTTACATGGAAGATCAGCGCGATCAAAACGACGGTTCGAAAAACGCGGTGCGCGAACAGCTATCGGCGCTGATAGACGGTGAACTGCCGAGCACCAGCGTGCGTGAGGCATGCAGCGCATGGCGCGATGACGCTTCTGTTCGTGATGCCTGGCACGCGTTCAGCCTGATCGGCGACGTGATGCGATCCGCCGATTTAGCGACGACCGCTGCCCGTGACCAGCATTTTTTGCGCGACCTGCGTGCGCGCATGGCAACCGAACCCGTGGTGATGGCGCCGCACGCGCGGCCTGCTGCTACGACTTCTGGAAGCGTCGGCTCGCCCGCATCGCCCGCGCTGCGCGCTACCGGTCGATCATGGTGGGGTGGCGCGGCGGTTGCGGCTGGTTTTGTTGTAGTGGCCGGTGCGATGGTGGCAAACCGAGCGCCGCCTTCAAGTGGTGTCGAATCGGCCACGGTGGCGATGGCTCCGACGGCCATCGCGCCGCGCGCTGCGTCGGCCAGCGCGCAAACCTTGCAAACGCTGCAGACGCCGCAAGCGTTGCAAGTGTCGAACCAGCTACCTGCGGCAACTCCGTCTGCGCAAGCGAATACGGTCGCAGTGTCGGAGTCGCAGCCCAGTACGCTGACGCCGAGCCTGGAGCTGGTGTCCGACGGCAGCGTGATTCGCGACCCGCAGCTCGACCGCTATTTGCTTGCGCACAAACAATTTTCAGGCAGCTCGGTGCTTGGTGCACCGTCCGGTTTTCTTCGCAACGCTGCAGTCGAGTTTGCTGCGCGTTGATGTCTTGAAATTGCTTTTTACGCATCTGTGGCGCGCGTTATCGGCTGCCACGCGGGTGGCCGCTGTAGGCGTGCTGGCGGCTGCGCTGGGGGCATCGCCAGCGTCGGCCGGAATCACCAGCTCGGCCGAACCGCGCGAGGTTCGGCTGTGGTTGATGCGCATCCACAACGCCGCGGGCCAGCGTAATTTCCAAGGTACTTTTGTGGTGAGCGCAGCTGGTTCGATTTCGAGTGCCCGCATCGCGCACTTTTACGAAGGCAGCCACCAGTTCGAGCGCATCGAGCCGCTCGACGGCCAAGCCCGGCACGTGTTTCGACACGACAACGTGGTGCACACGGTATGGCCGCTTAACAAAGTCGCACTGGTTGAACAGCGTGATGCGATCAACTCATTCCCGTCGATGCTGCTCGACGGAGACGATCGGATCGTCGATTTCTACGAAGTTCAGCCACAGAAAAGTGAGCGCGTGGCGGGCCACGACGCCGATGTGCTGTGGCTCAAGCCGCGCGACGCTTTCCGATACGGATACCGCTTGTGGGCAGAAACGCACAGTGGCTTGCTGCTGCGCGCCGAAGTGCTCAATGAGCGTGGCGAGGTGTTGGAGGTGTCGGCGTTCTCCGAGGTGTCGATCGGTGTGCGGTCGCAGCCGGAATTGGTGCTGCAACCCATGCGCAAACAAGCCGGCTACCGAATCGTCAAGCCGGTGCTCTCGCCGACCCAGTTGTCTGCCGAGGGTTGGGGTCTGCGCCAAAACGTTGCAGGTTTTCGTCAGCTCAGCTGCATCCGCCGACCACTTGAATTACTCGGTGGCGTCGATTCGAAGCTGCCCGCAACCGAAGCACTTCAAACCGTATTTACCGATGGCATTACCTACGTTTCGGTATTCATTGAACCGTTCGACGCGCAACGCCACCTGCGCCCGGCGATCAACACCGTTGGCGCGACGCAAACCTTGACCAGTCGCCATGGCAACTTCTGGCTGACGGTGGTGGGCGACGTGCCAACGGTCACGCTGCGCGCTTTTGTTGCAGCGCTGGAGCGCACCAAGTAGGTATTTTTTGCGTTGGCGATTTGCCAGCGTTCCCCCGACTTTTTTCAGGCCAGAGTACCCACCATGCAGATGCGATCAAACCCCTCGATGCCGACCCACTGGCAAACCACCGCTGCCTACACGATCACTTTGCGGCTTTGGTTGAGCGCGCTGATGTGGCTGATGCTGGCGGCCTTTGGCACCACATCAACACAGGTTCGTGCCCAAAGCTTGCCTGACTTTTCCGGCTTGGTGGAGACGGTCGGTCCTGCGGTGGTCAATATTCGAACCACTGAAAAGCCCAAAGCAACGCGCGGTGGCGGCGGCAGCGGCGGCCCGGAACTCGACGACGACATGCTCGAATTTTTCCGCCGCTTCGGTGTGCCGATTCCCGGTCAGCCACAAAACCCGAAGCGTGGGCAGCCACAACAACCTCAGCCGCAACCGCAGCAACCGGATGGCGATCCGCAGCAACGCGGCGTCGGCTCCGGCTTCATCTTGAACGCCGATGGCTACGTGATGACGAACGCGCACGTGGTCGACGGTGCAGACGAGGTCTTCGTCACCTTGACCGACAAACGCGAGTTCAAGGCGCGCATCATCGGTGCCGACAAACGCACCGATGTCGCGCTGGTGAAAATTGAGGCCGGAGGTTTGCCGTTTGTTCGGGTTGGCGATGTGGGCCGATTGAAAGTCGGCGAGTGGGTCATTGCCATCGGCTCACCATTTGGGCTCGACAACACCGTCACCGCGGGCATCGTCAGTGCCAAGGCACGCGACACCGGTGACTTCTTGCCTTTCATCCAAACCGACGTGGCAATCAACCCGGGTAACTCTGGTGGTCCGCTGATCAACATGCGCGGCGAAGTGGTCGGCATCAACTCACAGATCTACAGCCGATCCGGCGGCTTCATGGGTATCTCGTTTGCGATTCCTATTGACGAGGCCACGCGCGTGTCTGATCAATTGCGCGCCAGCGGGCGTGTAGTTCGTGGCCGTATCGGCGTGCAAATCGATCAGGTGAGTAAAGAAGTTGCCGAATCGATAGGCCTGGGCAAGCCAAGTGGTGCCTTGGTGCGCAGCGTTGAGTCGGGTGGTCCAGCGGATAAAGCGGGCGTGGAAGCCGGCGACATCATCACCAAGTTCGAAGGCCGCACGATCGACAAGGCTGGTGACTTGCCGCGCATCGTCGGCAACGTCAAGCCCGGCACCAAGGCCACGCTGCAGGTGTTTCGCCGAGGCACTCCGCGCGAGCTCAATGTCACCGTGGTCGAGTTGGAAGCCGACACCAAAGTCGCGGCAGTCGAGCGAGGTGCCGCCAAACCGCAGGCCACTGCTGGGTTGTTGGGCTTGGCGGTGTCTGACTTGAGTGACAGCCAAAAGCGTGAGCTCAAAGTCAAAAGCGGCGTTCGGGTCGACACGGCCGAAGGCGCAGCCGCGAAGGCTGGCATCCGTGAAGGCGACGTGGTCTTATCGATCGACAACACCGAAATTTCCGGCGCAAAGCAATTTGAAGGCGTTTTGGCCAAACTCGACAAAGCCAAGTCGGTCACTGCCTTGGTGAAGCGCGGCGATTGGGTCAATTACATCGTGATACGTCCAGCCCGCTAATCGCCCTGGGCGGCAGCGGCTCCAACTCTGTTGGCGAATGCTCACATTGCAAATCGAATCCGAAACGGCATCGTTTTTGACTCCATCGCCGACACAGCCGCAGTTATTTCAGCCGCATCGCGAGGCTGGTTGGCCCAGTGTTTTCAGCTTCTGATCTGTGTGGTGGCTGAATCCGGGCTGTGTATAAGATGTGGACACATTTTTTGTTGGCCAACTGCAACGAAGGGAAAACAAGCACTGGCGCGGTTTTGCGGGCAATGCTTTTGACTACAATGAAAGCCCAACAAGCAGTTGCCAAACATTTTTGTTGGAAGGCGCGTCAGTAGTTCGACGTGCCTTTTTTTTATTTTTTTCTCGGCGCCCGCGTTTTTCAAACGATGCGGCATCCGAGTCTTTGCCACAGCGGCAGCGCCGTTGTACCGATGGCAATGCAGCTCATGAAATGAACCCAGCAGTTCCATGGATCACATCCGAAATTTTTCGATCATTGCCCACATCGACCACGGTAAATCGACGCTCGCTGACCGACTGATTCAACGCTGCGGCGGTTTGAGTGAGCGCGAAATGGAATCCCAAGTGCTCGACTCGATGGACATCGAGCGCGAGCGCGGCATCACCATCAAAGCGCAAACCGTCGCGCTGCAATACAAAGCGCGCGATGGGCGCACGTATCACCTGAATCTGATCGACACGCCAGGGCACGTTGACTTTTCGTACGAAGTGAGCCGCTCGCTGTCGGCCTGCGAAGGCGCGTTGTTGGTGGTTGACGCCAGCCAGGGTGTCGAAGCGCAAACCGTCGCCAACTGCTACACCGCGCTCGACTTGGGCGTCGAAGTTGTCCCCGTTCTCAACAAGATGGATCTGCCAAATGCCGACCCGGAAAACGCGAAAACAGAAATTGAAGACGTGATCGGCATCGACGCTGACCATGCGATTCCGTGCAGTGCGAAAACTGGCGAAGGCATCGACGATATTTTGGAAGCGGTGATCACCCGCATGCCGGCACCGCGCGGCCATCCCGACGCGCCGTTGCGGGCGATGATCGTTGATTCATGGTTTGACAACTATGTCGGCGTAGTGATGTTGGTGCGGGTGGTTGATGGCACGCTGGTGCGTGGTGAACGCATACGGCTGATGGCAAGTGATGCGGTGTACGGTGCCGACAACCTCGGTGTGTTCACGCCCAAGTCGGTAGCGCGCGAGCGGTTGAATGCGGGCGAAGTCGGCTTCATCATCGCCGGCATCAAGGAGCTGCAGGCCGCCAAGGTCGGCGACACCATCACGCTGGAAAAGAAGTTGCCCAACAACCTCGGACCAGCCACCGAAGCACTTCCCGGATTCAAAGAGATTCAGCCGCAGGTATTTGCCGGGCTGTACCCGACAGAAGCCAGCGAATACGACCAGCTGCGTGATGCGTTGGAAAAGTTGAAGCTCAATGACTCGTCGTTGCGCTATGAACCCGAGGTCAGCCAGGCGCTGGGATTTGGTTTTCGCTGCGGCTTTCTCGGCCTGCTGCACATGGAGATCGTGCAAGAACGGCTGGAGCGCGAATTCGATCAAGACCTGATCACCACTGCGCCCAGCGTTGTCTACCAAGTCGAGCTCGGCAACAAGGAAGTGGTGCAAGTCGAAAACCCATCGAAGATGCCCGACTTGGGTCAGATCAATGAAATTCGCGAGCCTATCGTCACGGTGCATTTGTACATGCCGCAAGACTACGTAGGTCCGGTGATGACACTGGCGAACCTCAAGCGCGGCAATCAACTCAACATGGCGTATCACGGTCGCCAGGTGATGCTGACCTACGAAATGCCGCTGGCCGAGATAGTGCTCGACTTTTTCGACAAACTCAAAAGTGTCTCGCGCGGCTATGCATCGATGGACTACGAGTTCAAAGAGTACCGCGCCTCGGACGTGGTGAAGGTCGACATTTTGTTGAACGGCGACAAGGTCGATGCGCTGTCGATCATCGTGCACCGTGGGCAAAGCCAGTACCGTGCCCGCGCGGTAGTGGCGAAGATGCGTGAGTTGATTTCGCGCCAGCAATACGACGTCGCCATCCAGGCTGCCATCGGGGCCAACATCATCGCGCGTGAGACAATTAAAGCGCTGCGAAAGAACGTCATCGCCAAGTGCTACGGCGGTGATATTTCGCGCAAACGCAAGCTGCTCGACAAGCAAAAAGCGGGCAAAAAGCGCATGAAGCAAATCGGCTCGGTGGAAGTGCCTCAAGAAGCATTTCTGGCCATTCTCCAAGTGGAAGATTGATGAGTACGTTGACCGGTTTGCTCTACGGCTGTTTGGTTGTTTTTTTGGGCGGTTGGTATCTGGGTGAGTGGAGCGGCAATTTCTCGCTGCTGTTGTTTATCCTGACGATGGTGACGATGGCGTATTGGCTGGTCGAACGCTTTCACTTTGCGCCAAAACGCCTCGCTTCAGCGGCTGCGCAAGATCAGCAGGTTGAAACCCGGCGGCAGCAGTTGGCCCGCCAGGGAATCTCGAAAGTTGACACCGATGCGGGCCAAGCGCGCGTAGCGTTGACCGCGCAGCCGTGGTGGCTCGACTGGACGGCGGGCTTGTTTCCGGTGATCTTGGCGGTGTTTCTATTGCGCTCGTTTTTGTTCGAGCCTTTCAAGATTCCATCGGGTTCGATGATCCCCACACTGCTTGTGGGCGACCTGATTTTGGTGAACAAATTTCACTACGGCATCCGGCTGCCGGTGATCAACAAAAAGATCATCGCGAACAACGACCCGGCGCGCGGCGATGTCATGGTGTTTCGCTACCCCGACAACCCCAGCATCGACTACATCAAACGCGTCGTGGGCATTCCGGGCGACGAAGTTTCCTACCGCGACCAGCAGCTTTATTTGAACGGCGCATTGGTCGCTACGCAGCCGTTGCCCGATTTCTACAACGAAGACAACCTGCGCTACTTTTCCCAATTCACCGAGAACCTGGGCAGCCAGCCGCATCGCTTGTTGGTAGACCGAACGCGGCAGCTGTTTTTGCACCCGCACGACAGCTTCCCGTACAAAGAAAACTGCACCTACAACGCCGAGGGCGTGACGTGCAAGGTACCGGCAGGTCACTACTTCATGATGGGCGACAACCGTGACAGTTCGGAGGACTCGCGCTATTGGGGCTTCGTGCCGGATGCCAACATCGTCGGTCGAGCGTTCTTTGTTTGGATGAATTTCGGCAATGTGCGGCGAATTGGGCCGTTTCACTGAGCCCTTGTCCGCCGAAAATCGCGTACTGTCACCGGACCACTTTGCAAGCCCGCCTGGACACCAACGCATGAAACGCCACCACCTACCCGGCTATTCGGTAAATCAACGCGGCGTCACCCTGATGGGGTTGATGCTGTGGGCCATCATCATCGGTTTCGCGGCGTTGCTGGGCATGCGGGTGTTGCCCAGCATGAATGAGTTTTTCACCATCCAAAAAACGGTAAACAAGATCGCTGCCGACGGTGGAAGCTCACCTGCCGAGATTCGCAACGCGTTCAATCGGCAAAAAGACATCGACTCCGCGATCACCACCATCAACGCAAAAGATCTCGACATCACCAAAGAAAACGACAAGGTGGTGGTGCGCTTCGCGTACGACAAAGAAATCGAAATCATGAGCCCGGTGTTTTTGTTGATCAAGTACGAGGGGCGGTCCAAGTAGGCGGGTTCGCGTGAGCCGCCTCACCCGCCTCTGATTGCGCTGTATGGACCTACGCTTGGGTGCCTTGGAACGCCGGCTTGGCCACCCGTTTGCGGACGCCGGTTTGCTGGCACTGGCGCTCACCCACCGCAGCCATGGCACCGACCACAACGAGCGCCTCGAATTTTTAGGCGACGCGGTGCTGGGTTTGGCCATTTCCAGCCTGCTTTTTGAGCATTTTTCGACATCTGACGAAGGTGAACTCACCCGCGTGCGTGCGCACCTGGTGCGCGCAGACACGCTGCACAAAGTGGCGTTGATGCAAGGTTTGCCCGAGGTGCTGAAGCTCGGCGACGGCGAGGCGCGCGGCGGTGGTGCGCACCGGCCGTCGATCTTGGCAGATGCGCTTGAAGCGGTGATCGGAGCTACTTTCATCGACGGTGGCTTTACCGCGGCCCGCGCCATGGTGCAGCGTTTGTTCGGCGACATCATCAACGCAACCGACGTAGGCGGTTGGGCCAAAGACGCCAAGACCGAATTGCAGGAGTGGTTGCAGGCGCGCCGGGTGCCCGTGCCCACCTACCGCATCAGTGCAACCCACGGCCAGCCGCACGACCAAACCTTCGATGTCGAGTGCACCGTGCCGTCGATGCATTTGACCCACACCGGCGCGGGGCGATCGCGCCGTCTCGGTGAGCAAGACGCCGCCCGGCGCATGCTCGACGCGCTGCAACGCGCCGAGCCGACCGGCGGTAAGCGCTAGGCTCGCAGTGATGCTGGCTGACACCCGTTGACGCTTGGTGAGCCGAGCGCCGACTTGCTTGCACACTGCGAACCGACCCCGCTAGTTTTGTGCGCCACCGCCACGCGAGACCGGCCATGGGTTCACAGTACGCGTTCTTGCTTCATTTCCTTACCTGACTGCCCGCCATGACTGCCCACCTGATTGAACCCAGCCTGACGCCTGCGGAGCCTGACGATGTCGCCAACGCGGGTGCCACCACAACCGCCACCGCCACCGCCACCAGCCAGCAACGCTGCGGTTTGGTGGCCATCGTGGGCCGGCCCAACGTGGGCAAGAGCACGCTGCTGAATGCGCTGGTGGGTCAAAAAGTCAGCATCACGTCCAGCAAGGCGCAAACCACCCGACACCGCATCACCGGCATCCGCACCAAGGGCGTGTCGCAGTTTGTCTTTGTCGACACGCCCGGATTCCAGACCAAGTACGCCGCAGCGATGAACCGCACGCTGAACAAAACCGTGCACAGCGTGCTGGCCGATGTCGACGTGGTGCTGTTTGTCGTCGAGGCCGGCCGCTTCGGTTTGGACGACGCCAAGGTGCTGTCGCTGATGCCGACCGGCGAGCACGCCAAGCCGGTATTTTTGATCGCCAACAAGCTCGACGAGGTGCACCGCCGCGCTGAACTGGCACCGTGGTTGAAAGGCATGCAAGACCGCCACGCCTTTGCTGAGTTTGTGCCGCTGACCGCCAAGAAAGACGCCGACGTTCAGCGCTTGTTGCACATCGTCGAGCCGTACCTGACGCAGCAGCCGTGGTTCTATGAAGAGCACGCGCTGACCGATCGCAGCGACCGTTTTCTGGCCAGCGAAATCATTCGTGAAAAACTGTTTCGCTTGACCGGCGATGAGCTGCCGTACACCTCGACGGTGGTGATCGACAAGTTCGAAGAAGAGGGCCGTTTGCGGCGTATCGCTGCCAGCATCGTGGTCGAGCGCGAAGCCCACAAAGGCATGGTGATTGGTGCCAACGGCGACTTGTTGAAACGCATCGGCAGCGAGGCGCGGCAGGAGCTGGAAAAATTAATGGACGCCAAAGTGTTTCTCGAGCTGTGGGTCAAGGTGCGCTCGGGTTGGGCCGACGATGAGGCGCACCTGCGCAGCTATGGCTATGAATAGGCCCCCCCGGTCGCGGCGCTCCTGCTTGCAAGGGGCGTGGCCGGCTTCGGGCGGCCGGCTGCCGAGCGGGCTCGCCGGTTGACGACACGCCGGCTCGCCAAAGCCCCATCGCTGCTGACAGCCTATGTCCTGCACCGCTACGACTGGAGCGAGTCGAGCCTGATCCTCGACGTGTTCACGCGCGAGCAGGGCCGTTTGGTGGTGGCGGCTAAAGGCGCGAAGCGACCCTACTCCCAGTTGCGCTCGGTGCTGCTGCCATTTCAACGGCTGCACATCGCGATGGGTCGTCCGCCCAAGTCCGACACCGTCGACAGTCAGCGCGCTGACGCACCGACACCTGAAGTGCAAACACTGCGCAGCGCCGAATGGGCCGGCGGTGCCGCGATGTTGACCGGTGCGGCGCTGTTCAGTGGCTTTTACTTGAACGAGCTGTTGATGAAGCTGCTGGCGCGCCAAGACGCCCATGCGCTGTTGTTCGATGCGTACGTGCAGACGCTGCCGGCATTGGCGATGCGCGACGACACGCAGGTGCAGTCCGCCCTGCGTGCATTCGAGTTGACGCTGCTGCAGCAGCTCGGCGTGTTGCCGGATCTCAGCCTGGTCACGCTCACGCTCGAGGCGGTGCAACCTGAACGCCGCTATGCGCTGCTGCCCGAGGCCGGTGTTGCGCCTGCGCGGCCGGACGATGCCTCGTCGTTTGCAGGCGCTGCGCTGATCGGCGTGCAAGCGGCCTTGCTGCACGGCAGCCTGGCCGCAGCGCAGCAAGCCTGCGCCAGTGCGTTGCCCGATTGGCGGGCGGCGCTGCGTGGGCTGCTTCACTATCATCTGGCTGGGCAGGGCTTGCGCACGCGGCGCGTGATGGTTGATTTGCAATCACTGGTCGCGTTACCGGTGCGCGCAGCCGCTGCAACCGGCACTGCGACGCTGCGTATGTCGGCCGATTTGCGGCCGAACGCCGCGCAGCCGATTGCGTCAGCCGATGCCGACCCGACTTGATTCGCCCATGCACGCCGCACCCATCGGCGTGACTGCCTGCTGCCGTTGCCGACTGCCATGAACCCACTGCTCACCACCGGTCTCGAAGCCCAACGCGGACACACCGCGCTGTCGGTCAATCTGAACAAGGTGGCGCTGTTGCGCAATCAGCGCGCCCTGAACGTGCCCAGCGTCACCCGCGCCGCGACCCTGGCATTGCAAGCCGGAGCGCGCGGCATCACGGTGCATCCGCGGCCAGACGCGCGGCACATACGCCCGCACGATGTGTTCGAGTTGGCCGAGTTGATGCAAGCCTGGCCGCAGGCCGAATACAACATCGAAGGCAATCCGCTGCACAACCTGATGGACTTCGTTCGCCAGCTCAAGGCGCAGGGACTGCCGGTGCACCAATGCACCTTTGTTCCTGACAGTGCGGAGCAAGCGACCTCCGACCACGGCTGGCGGTTGCCGCAAGACGCTGCCGCGTTGGCACCGTTGATTGCCGAGGCGCAATCGCTCGGTGTGCGGGTCAGCCTGTTCATGGACCCGCTGCCCGACACCATGCGCGCGGTGCGTGCGCTGGGTGCCGAACGGGTGGAGCTGTACACCGAAAGCTATGCGCGCGCGCACGGCACCGCGCAGCACGCAGCGGTGTTGGCGCACTTCACCGCCACCGCCGACGCTGCGCTGCGTGTGGGACTGCAACTTAATGCCGGCCACGATTTGAACCGCGACAACCTGACCGATTTTTTGCGCGCGGTGCCCGGTGTGCAGGAGGTATCGATAGGCCATGCGCTGCTGGCCGATGCGCTCGAGCGCGGTTTGACTGAAACGGTGCGCGACTATCTGCGCTGCATCCACCGGGCCACCGCACCGTGACGCGTCACGTTCCGGCGCGCCGTGACTGGCGCGCTGCCGCGGCGGCGTGGTCTGCCTACTGCTGGGTAGTCAGGTCGAGATGATCTACGGCATCGGCACCGACATGTGTGATCTGCGGCGCATTGCTGCGGTGTTGTCGCGACGCGGTGAACGCTTTGCTGAGCGGGTGCTGGGGCCGCAAGAACTGCAGGTTTTTCGCGCCCGCCGCGCGCGTGTCGACGCCCGTGGCATCAGCTATCTGGGCAGCCGCTTTTCTGCGAAAGAAGCATTTTCCAAGGCCATCGGCTTGGGCTTGCGTCTGCCGATGGGTTGGCGCGACTGTGAGATTTTGAATTTGCCCAGCGGCCAGCCGCACATCGTTTTGCACGGTGAACTGGCTGCCTGGTTTGCCCACCGCCGGCTGCAAGCGCACGTCAGCGTGACCGATGAAACCGATTACGCGACCAGTGTGGTGGTCGTCGAAACTACGCCGTCAAATCGGCCGTGAAACCCGCCATGAAAAAAACCCAAGCCGCGCAGGCCGACCCAAAACAATCGAAACGCGCCCAAACAACATCCCGGACTGAGCTGCGTGATCCGCACGCGCCGGTGGTGCTCGACATCGCTGGCCTCAGCCTGACTGCGGCTGACCGGCGTCGCCTGCGACACCCGCTCACAGGCGGCCTGATTTTGTTTGCGCGCAACTGGCAAGACCGCCACCAGCTCACCGAGCTGACGTCCGAAATCAAATCAGTGCGACCTGATGTGCTGATTTGTGTGGACCACGAAGGCGGTCGGGTGCAGCGTTTTCGCACCGATGGCTTCACCCATTTGCCGCCGATGCGCGTGCTCGGTGAGCAGTGGATGCGCGATGCGCTCACCGCCACCGATGCCGCCACCGCCTGCGGTTTTGTCATGGCAGCGGAGCTACGCGCCTGCGGTGTCGACCTCAGTTTCACGCCGGTGCTGGACCTCGATTTCGGTGCCAGCAGCGTCATCGGCGACCGCGCTTTTCACCGCGATCCACGCGTCGTCACGATGCTGGCCAAAAGTTTGCTGCACGGGCTGTTGCGTGCCGGCATGTCGCATTGCGGCAAACACTTCCCCGGCCACGGCCACGTGCGTGCCGACAGCCACACCGAGATTCCGATCGACAACCGGTCGTTGAAAGTGATCTTGGCCGACGACGCGCGGCCCTACGAATGGCTCAGCACCAGCCTGGCCAGCGTGATGCCCGCGCACGTGGTGTACGCGAAGGTCGACGCCAATGCGGCAGGCTTTTCGCCGCGCTGGTTGAAAGACATCTTGCGGCATGAGTTGGGCTTCACCGGTGCGGTGTTTAGCGACGACTTGAGCATGGCCGGTGCGCGCCGCATCGGCGGTGTCGAGGTCAGTTACACCGACGCGGCCGCGGTTGCGTTGAACGCGGGCTGTGACCTGGTGCTGCTGTGCAACCAGAGCGTCGACGGCGGCGCGGCAGTCGATGCGCTGCTGGCGGGCCTGCTCGCATCGCAGGCGCGTTCGGGATCGGTCGGCCACTGGCACGCCGACGTCGACAGCGAACAGCGCCGCCTGGCGTTGCTGCCCCAGTCGGCACCGCTGACCTGGAGCGAACTGATGCATGACCCGGCCTACCAGCGCGCGCTGGAACGCCTGCCGTGAGCTGAACTTCACGCGCGGTGGCGCAGCCCACCGACGAAAACGGCGCACCGAGGTGCGCCGTTTTCGTGGGCTGCTGTGGCAGCGGTTATTGCTCGAAGGGCAGCTTGACCTGTGCCAGGTCTTTAACCGTTTCGATCATCACCAGCGGTTCGTCTGGCACTGCCGTCACTAACCTGGGTGCCCGTCCGGCACGCACCGGCGCGGGCTCGCTGTCCATGGCTGCCTGGACGGCGCGAATCTTCCCCGCGTCAGAGCCGACCCACTGCAAACCGGCGGTTTCAGCGACCGCGTGCAATGCATCGGTCGGCAGAACAAACGGCGTGGTGGGTGCCGGTGCGGGTGCGGCAGTCGGCAACGGTGTGAAAACCGGTACCGGTACCGGTGCCGCGGCAGTCAGCGCGACAGCTGGCTCGGCGTAGGCCGGCGCGGGTGCAGCCGCCAACACGGGTTCGGCTACCAACACCGCTGCCTGCGTTGGAGTCACCGCGGCCGCGGCAGGTGCCGTTTCGTATGCAGCCGGTGTGGCTGCGCGGCTCACGCTTGTGGGTGCTGCCCTGTCCGCATCAAGGTCGCTGTGGTTGGCGACCGTGACTGCCGGATCGGCTTCGACGCGGCTGGCCGCGAATGCAGCCAACCCGAGGGCTGCCGCACCGGTTACGGCACCCGATGCCGCAGCGGCCACCGGATGATCGCCAGTGGAAGTGTCGAGATCGACCGGCGCGGCGGCTGCATAACCGTCGGCCGACGCTGAACCACCGTCGGTGCCGGCCTCGCCCGGGGAGCGCACCTCGGTGCGCTCGCGGCGTCCGCGTCCACCGCGGCTGCGGCGGCGGCCGTCACGCTCGCTGCGTTCCGCACCGATGTCCGCGCTGGTGTCCGCGCCTTCGGCTGCCGGTGCTGCATACGCATCTTGGCTGGTATCGGTGCCCACCGTACCCACAGTGCTGTCCATACCGTTGCCGTCGGCAGCCGCCGCTGGGCCGGCCGCGAACAATTGATCGCCTGCCGGCGCGTGAACCGCGGCACGATCGCCCGGCGCGTTGGCCCGGTCGGCAAAGCGGTCGGGTTGTTCGCTGGTGTATTCGCTGGTGCGGTCGCCGGTCTGGTCAGCTACGGCCGTGCGCGTTGCATCGCGGTCACGCCCGCCGCGGCCACCGCGACGTCGGCGGCGGCTGCCTTCGCGGGCCTCGCCGCCATCGAGCGCTGCGGGTGCTGCGTCGCCCAACGCCGGCTGGGTGTCCATGAAATCGGCGGTGCTTTCGCTGCTGGTGTCTGGGCTGGAAGCTGCCGCGCGCGGCTCGCGATCTGCCCGCTCACTGCGGCCAGCCCGCGGGCTGCGCCGCGTGCCTTCGGGAGCGTCGCCGGATGGATCAACCTGCATCTCGTTGCGCATGTCAATGCGCGGCGCGCCGGCGTCTGCGCTGGGGGCCGCATCGTTGGTGCGGTCGGCACGAAGTTCACTGCCGCGTGCACTGCCGCGCGTATTGTGGCGTTCGTTGTTGCGGTCATTTCCGCGTTCACCGCCGCGTTCAATCCCGCGTTCGCTCGTTCTTTCGCCGCCTCGCTCGTTGGCTCTGTCACCACCGCGACCACCGGCACGGCTTTCTGGCGCACGGGCTTCGCCACCGCGATCAGCGCGCTCAACGCGCTCACCACTGCGCTTGTCGTCACGGCCGCCGCGGCCACCGCGGCCGCCGCGCTCACCGCGCTGGGGACGCTCGCTTTTGCTATCGGTAGCGGCTGCCGGTGACTTCACGGTGGTTGCTGCCGCAGTGCGCGGTTGCTCCGCCGGGGTGCCGCCGCCGAACAGGCGCGCGATCCAACCGAAGAAGCCGGTGCCGCTGGTCGCAACAGCGGCTGCGGGTATCGGGCGGGCCGATGCGGATGCAGGCAACGGCGCAGGCACGGCCACCGGCTTGGGTAGGGCTGCCGGGGCGGGTGTTTCAGGCAACACGCCTTTGATGACCGGCGCTTGTTTGGCCACCGTTTTTTCGCGGCGGGTGACGCCGGTTTCTTCGCTCGCCTCTTCGATCATCGTGTAGCTAGCCTGCAGATTTTCCAGCCGCGGATCGTCGTGGCGCAGCCGCTCCAGGCGGTAGTTCGGCGTGTCGAGGTTTTTGTTCGGCACCAGCAGCACGGTGACACGTTGCTTCAGCTCGATCTTGGTGATTTCGGTGCGCTTTTCGTTCAGCAAAAAGCTGGTCACTTCCACCGGCACTTGCACGTGCACGGCGGCGGTGTTTTCTTTCATCGATTCTTCTTGCACCATGCGCAGAATTTGCAGCGCACTCGATTCGGTATCGCGGATGTGGCCGGTGCCGTTGCAGCGCGGGCAGGTGATGTGGCTGCCTTCGCTGAGCGCGGGGCGCAGCCGCTGGCGGCTCAGTTCGAGCAAACCGAATTTGCTGATCGCGCCCACTTGTACCCGCGCTCGGTCGGGTCGCAGCGCATCACGCAGCCGGTTTTCGACTTCGCGGCGGTTCTTCGACTCTTCCATGTCGATGAAGTCGACCACGATCAAGCCGCCCAGGTCACGCAGCCGCATCTGGCGCGCGATCTCGTCGGCCGCTTCGAGGTTGGTGCGGGTGGCGGTTTCCTCGATGTCGCTGCCGCGGGTGGAGCGGGCCGAGTTCACGTCGACCGAGACCAGCGCCTCGGTGTGGTCGATGACGATCGCACCGCCCGAAGGCAGGTTCACCGTGCGCGCGAACGCGGTTTCGATCTGGTGTTCGATCTGGAAACGGCTGAACAGCGGTGCGTCGTCGCGGTATCGTTTCACCTTGTGCGCCGTCTCGGGCATCACGTGGCTCATGAACTGCTGGGCCTGGTCGAAGATGTCGTCGGTGTCGATCAGGATCTCGCCCACGTCGGCGGTGAAGTAGTCGCGGATCGCGCGGATCACGAGCGAGCTTTCCTGGTAGATCAGGAACGCTCCCTTGCCCGCCTTGGCCGCGCCGTCGATGGCGGTCCACAGCTTGAGCATGTAGTTCAGGTCCCACTGCAGCTCGGGCGCGCTGCGGCCGATGCCGGCGGTGCGCGCGATCAGGCTCATGCCTTTCGGGTATTCGAGCTGGTCGAGGTTTTCCTTCAGTTCCTCGCGGTCCTCGCCTTCGATGCGACGGCTCACGCCGCCACCGCGCGGGTTGTTCGGCATCAGCACCAGATAGCGACCGGCCAGGCTGACCATCGTGGTCAGTGCCGCCCCCTTGTTGCCGCGCTCTTCCTTCTCGACCTGCACCAGCAGCTGGTCGCCATCCTTGATGGCGTCTTGAATGCGCGCGGTGCGCACGTCGACGCCTTCGCGGAAATAGTTGCGCGAGATTTCCTTGAACGGCAGGAAGCCGTGGCGGTCTTCGCCGTAGTCGACGAAGCAGGCTTCGAGCGAGGGCTCGACGCGTGTCACGACGGCCTTGTAGATGTTGCCCTTGCGTTGCTCGCGGCCCTCGATCTCGGTTTCGAAGTCGAGCAGTTTCTGGCCATCGACGATGGCGAGGCGACGCTCTTCGGGCTGCGTCGCGTTGATCAGCATGCGTTTCATGTGCACTCCT
>JAYUGJ010000015.1:0-115322 GCA_043738425.1 Burkholderiales bacterium | reverse complement strand
GTCCCGCTACGCCGAGCAGCGAGTCGGGCCGGAGCGCGGCCGGGTCGAGGTACTCGTCGTCGATCCGGCGGTAGATGACGCTCACCTGCGACAGACCGGCGGTCGTGCGGAGCCACACCCGGCGGTGACGGATGACGAGGTCGCGCCCCTCGACGAGCTCGGCGCCCATCTGCTGCGCCAGGAACGCGTGCTCGAAGTACGCGCTGTTGTACATGCCCGGCGTCAGCACGCACACCGTCGGGTCGTTGGCCGACGCAGGAGCCACCTGGCGCAACGTTTCCAGCAAGAGGTCGGGGTAGTGGGCCACCGGCGCAATGTGCTGCTGCGAGAACAGCTCGGGGAACAACCGCATCGTCATCTTGCGGTTTTCCAGCATGTAGCTGACGCCGCTGGGCACGCGCAGGTTGTCTTCCAGCACGTAGTAGCTGCCGCTGCCGTCGGCATTGCCCGCGCGCACGATGTCGATACCCGCGATATGTGAGTACACGCCGTACGGCACATCGACGCCGACCATCTCAGGGCGAAACTGCGCGTTGTGCATGATTTGATCGCTTGGAATCAAACCCGCCCGCACGATGTCTTGGGCGTGATAGACGTCGTGCACAAAGCGGTTCAGCGCCACCACGCGTTGGCGCAAGCCGCGCTCCAACTCGGCCCATTCATGCGCGGGAATCACGCGCGGAATCAAATCAAACGGAATCAACCGCTCGGTGCCGGCGTTGTGTGCAGGCACCGACCCATCGGTGTCGACCCCGTTTGCGTCAGGCAGGCTTTGTTCGCCGTAAACCGCGAAGGTGATGCCGACGCGGCGAAAAATCACCTCCGCCTCTTCGCGCCGCTGGCGCATCACATCGCCCGGCTGCTGCGCCAGCCACTGCTGGTAGCCGCGGTAATGCGCCCGCACCTCGGTGGCGGTGGCTTGCATCTCGTCAAAACTTGATTTCATGGGGTGGAAGCTCCAGCAAGACGGATGGGTAAGCTTTTAGCAACATTCAGGCCACTGAAAACGCGGTGCCGCGCTGGGGGCCGCTAAGCGACGAATAAGCATCAGGTTTTACATCGCCGGCCAGGCTGTTGATCGATGGAAATGCCGTCCCTGGACACCGCCGCACGGCGTGCTGCGCACCGGACAAGCCGCCAGCGGCCGACGGCCGTGCTGGCCGCGCGCCGCCATGACAGGCCGCGCAGGCGGTGCCCTCAGTGTGCCGCTGCGGTCGCTGCGCTGGTCGACGCGTCCGCGTCCGCGCCCGCCTCTGCCGCCATCGGCGCACGCCAATGCCAATAGCGGTGTTCGGTCATGCGGTGGCATTCGCCGGCGGCATGCGCAGGCTCGGCCGTGGCTGACCGGGCAGCCGTGGCCGCTGGCACAGCCTCATCACTGCGCCACGTCCACGCACCGCAGGCCGGGCTGTCGATGAGGGCGATGCCGCGCCCGCGGTAGCGGGCCAGCACCTCGGCTGCGGGGTGGCCGTAGCGGTTGTGGTGGCCGGCCTGGAACACCGCAACGCGCGGTGCCACCGCATCGAGAAACGCCGGCGACGACGAGGTTTTGCTGCCGTGGTGCGGTGCCATCAACACCGCAGCCGCAAGCGATTGCGCCTGCTCACGCAGCAGCTCGGTTTCTTGCTCACGTTCGATGTCACCGGTGAGCAAAGCGACCACGCCACGCAATGAATTGGCGCCACCCGCGACCACGCCACCGATGGCCACCGTGCGCGGGGTCAGGTCTAGAGCCCCGCCTGCGTCCAGCCGCGTGGTGGCGTCGGCAGCCTGTATGCGCAGCACGCACGACATCGCATTCGAGCGGCGCAGACTCGCGTAGTCGACGGCCGCGGGGTGCAGCACCTCGAAGCGCACGCCGTCCCAGACCCATTGCTGGGCCGCGATGCACCGCGAGGTGGGAACCGCGCGCAACTGGGCAAGTAGCCGCAGCGGGTGCGCGTCTTCGACCGAGCTGCGCAGCTCGCCTATCGATAAATCGCTGCGCAGCAACGCCGCCGCGCCACCGACGTGGTCGCTGTCGCGGTGGCTGAGCACCAGCATGTCGATGCGCTGCTCGCCGCGCGCGCGCAGCAGCGGCAGCAGCACCCGCTGGCCCGCATCGGTGTCGGGCGAATACTGTGGTCCGGTGTCGTAGACCAGCAGATGGTGGCGGGTGCGCACCAGCACCGCCGTACCCTGGCCGATGTCGGCTGCCACCAGCTCGAACTGGCCGAACAGCGGCAACGCATGCGGCGGCATCAACAACGGCAGCAGCAGCGGCACCGCCAACGCCCGCACCCGCCACGGCAGCGGCATCACCAATAGCACCGCAGCCAATAGACCTGACCCCGCAGCCCACCACGGCGCTGCGCCGACCGACCACACCGCCAGCGGCAGCTGCGCCAACCAGCCCAATGCCACGCTCAGTGCGCTCACCAGCCACGCACCTGCCAGCCACAACCACGGCAGCACACTGCCGAGCAACGCGAGCGGCGTCACCACCAAGGTGACCAGCGGTATGGCGACCAGGTTGGCCGCAAAGCCGACCAGCGACAGCTGCTGAAAAAACACCAACGTCAACGGGGCCAGGCCCACCGTGGCGATGAGTTGGGTGCGCAGCCCACCCGACACCGCCGCGCGCCCCGTCGCGAAGTGCGCACGCCAGCCTGCGGTGGGCAGCACGGTTGTATCGCCGGCGCCCAACGGCCCGGCAGCCGAGCCTTCGGACCAGGGCTCTGGTACGTTTGTGGGGTTCACCCGGTTGGCTTGCAACGGCCCCGACACCATCAACAAACCGACTGCGGCGAACGACAACCAAAACCCCGGTTGCAGCAATGCCCACGGGTCGATGGCGGTGACCACCGTGGCGGCCGCCAACAGCACCAGCGGCCACGGCCAACACGCACCCGCGCTGCGCAGCACCGCGACCGCCACCAGCATCCACACGGTGCGCTGCGACGGGACGCCCCAACCGGAAAACACCGCATAGGCAAATGCCGCCAGCACGCCGCCCCACAAGGCAGCCGCAGGCGCGGGCACGAGGGCGGTGGCACGCACGCTGCGACGCCAGGCGGCACCCACCGCCGCGGCGGCCAGCCACGCAAACATGGTGACGTGCAAGCCGCTGATACTGACCAGGTGGGCGATGCCGGTGCGCCGAAACACATCCCAATCGCTGCGCTCAATCGACGACTGGTCACCAACGGACAGCGCCGTCAACACGCCGGCTGCGCGCGGGTCTGCGACTTGCAGCTCGATCGCGTCGCGCACCTGCTGACGCAGCCGCTCCACCGGGTGCGCCGCCGCGCGGTCAAGCAACAGCGGCGGGCTCGCATCGCGCACCGAACCGCTTGCACCGACGCCTTCTTCGAACGAGCGCAGCTCTTGGTCAAAACCGTACGGGTTGGACAAGCCGTGCGGTTGGCGCAGCCGCACCGTAAAACGCCAGCGTTGGCCGGCGCGCAGTTGGCGTTGCGCAGGCGACCATGCCGCATCCGCCTCGAAGCCTGCATACCAGCCGAGCGAGACGACCGCGGGTAGGGCAACCGGCACGCCGACCGGTTGCCCATCGCGCGTGGCGCGCTCGACTTCAAACTGAAAACGCAGACCGTTCGCGGTGCGCTGCGGCAGGCTGGCCACCACGCCGGTGATTTGCAAGTCGCGCCCTTCGAGTTCGACCGCCAACACATCGGCTTGGCGCAGCGTGGCGCGCCAGCCAGTGGCGCTGAATGCGCACCACGCGATAGCCAGCGCAACCGCGCAAGTTGCAAGCCGCGCATACCGAGGCGAGCTGCGGCGAACGAACCCCGCCGCCAGCGCCAAACCAATCGCTGCGGCCATGCCGACCGCGTAAGTTGCAGGCGCTTGCAATGCCGCTTCACGCAGCTGCAACCCCGCGCCCGCTGGCCACGCCGCAGCCCATAAAGCCAACCGCCAGCCGGTGTGGACGGTGTCGGCAACAGGGGGTGTAAGCATGCGTGCCAGTGTAGGATTTGGCGCAGCTTTCAGCCCGTCGCTTGACCCCCCACCCGGACCCCCTCTCATGACTGCACCCTCCTCAAAACCAGCGCAGTCGTCGGTGTATGCACGCTTGCAAACCTTGGGGCTCGCGCTGCCGCCGGTGTCGATTCCAGCCGCCGCGTATTTGCCTTTCGTGCGCACCGGCAACCTGGTTTTTTTATCGGGCCACATCGCCAAACGCGACGGCAAACCATGGGTCGGACAACTCGGACTGACCATGGACACCGCCACCGGCCAACTCGCTGCGCGCGCGGTGGCGCTTGATTTGCTCGGCACATTGCAAGCGGCCATCGGCGACCTGAATCAGGTCGAACGCATCGTCAAGGTGATGAGCCTGGTCAACAGCACCAGCAGCTACACCGAACAGCACCTGGTGACCAACGGCTGCTCAGAGTTGCTGGCCGACCTGTTCGGCGAGCGTGGCACGCATGCGCGCAGTGCGTTCGGCGTGGCGCAAATCCCGTTGGGCGCATGCGTTGAAATCGAACTGATCGCGCAGGTGGCGGCCTGATGAAAGCCGCACCGCTGCGGTCGACCCGCTGGCTGTGGGCGATGGCCGCGCTCAGCCTCGGTGCGGTGGCCGCAGCGATGGTCTCGCAGCATGTGTTCGACATGCAACCGTGCCCATGGTGCATCTTGCAGCGGGTGATCTATATCGCTATTGCCGCGGTGTGCGTGATCGGCGCGGTGTGGTCTTCGGTGACCGCGCGGCGCGGCCTCAGCGTGTTGGTGCTTTTGTTGGCCGCGGGGGGTGCGGCGTCGGCGCTGTACCAACACCTGGTGGCATCCAAAACCGCATCGTGCAACCTGACGCTGGCCGACAAAATCATCAGCGCACTCGGGCTCGATGGCGCATGGCCCGCGCTGTTGCAAGTCACTGCCAATTGCTCGGATGCAGCGGTGTCGGTACTCGGTGTGCCGTATGCCTACTGGAGCTTGGCGCTGTTTGTCGTGCTGGCAGTCGGGTCGATCAAAACGATGGACAGCCAACGTCAGCGGCGCTATTGATTCGGCTTGGTCCGAAACTCAACCCGCGAACAGTTTTTCGGCGTTCGGCATCGCATCTTGCGCGCGGCCTTTGCGCGCGCGTTTGCTGACATACGGTGCCAGCCCAGCGCCTTTCAACACCTCGTCGCGCGCTTTGCCGCCACGGCCGGTGCCCACCACACGCAGCGTCTGCGCAAACACAGCCGTGCTGACGAGTGTGTCTTTCGGCTCCAGATCGATCAGCGTCAAGCCGCGCCCGCCTTTGGGTTGCAGCTTCAGCTCAGCCAGCGCAAACACCAGCAAGCGACCGCGCGCCGAAAGGCAGCCGACCTGATCGGTGCTGGCGGCTGCTGACGCAGCGGCCGCGGTTTTCACCGCTATCAACGCCGGTGGCAGCACCTGCTCACCCGGCTCCAAGGTCAGGAACGCTTTGCCCCCGCGTTGCCGCGCCAGTAAATCGCCTGCACGCGCGAGCAAACCAAAACCACCGCTGTTGGCGAGCAACAAGGTTTGCTCGGCATGGCCGGCAAAGTAATGCGCGGGCTGCGTGCCGGCTTCCAGATCGATCAAGGTGGTGATCGGCTGGCCGTCGCCGCGGCCGCCCGGCAGCAGGCCGACCGGCGTGGAATACACGCGGCCGCTCCCGTTGGCGGCGCTGCCGAACACCAGCAACGCATCGACGCTGCGGCACATGAAGGTGGCCCACACCGCGTCACCGGCTTTGAACTGCAAGCCGGCCACATCGATCTCGTGACCTTTGAGTGCGCGCACCCAGCCCTTGCTGCTGACCACCACCGTCACCGCCTCATCGATCACCTTGTTTTCGATGACGACTTTTTTCTCGGTCTGAATCAGCGTACGGCGCGGGTCTTTGTCGACCGAGCCGAACTGCTTCATGTCGGCCTCGATCTCTTTGATCACGGTGCGTTTGAGCGAGCCAGGGTTGCCCAAGATATCTTCGAACTTGCCCTGCTCGATGCGCAGTTCTTTCAACTCTTGCTCGATCTTGATGGCTTCGAGTCGGGCCAGTTGGCGCAGCCGGATGTCCAAAATATCGTCGGCCTGCAACTCGCTCAAGTTGAAGCGTGCCATCAGCGCAGGCTTCGGTTCATCGGCGTTGCGGATGATGCGTATCACCTCGTCGATATTGAGCAAGATGAGCTGCCGGCCCTCGAGCACATGGATGCGCGCCAGCACCTTGCCCAGCCGGTGCTGCGAGCGCCGCTGCACCGTGAGCAACCGGAACGCCACCCACTCGGCCAACATCTGGCGCAGGCTTTTTTGGGTCGGCCGGCCATCGGCACCAATCATCGTCATGTTGATCGGCGCGGAGGTTTCCAGGCTGGTGTAGGCCAGCAGCAGGTTGATCAGTTCTTGCTGTTCGACCGTGCGGCTTTTCGGCTCGAACACCAGCCGCACCGCCGCGTCTTTGTCCGACTCATCGCGCGCTTTGTCGAGCACGCCGAACACCAGTGCCTTCAATTGCACCTGCTCGGCCGACAACGTTTTTTTGCCCAGCTTGACCCGCGGGTCGGTCAGCTCGCCGATTTCTTCGAGCACTTTTTGGTTGCTCACACCGGGCGGCAATTCGGTCACCACCAGCTGCCACTGGCCGCGTGCCAGGTCTTCAATTTTCCAGCGGGCACGCACTTTCAAACTGCCACGGCCGCTCGCGTAAGCGGCGCGTATCTCGTCGGCGCTGCTGATGATCTGGCCACCGCCGGGGTAGTCGGGGCCAGGAATCAGCGTGGCCAATTCGTCGTCGGTGAGCAACTCGTTTTTGATCAACGCGATGGCGGCCTGTGCGACCTCACGCAGGTTGTGGCTCGGGATTTCGGTGGCCAGCCCGACCGCAATGCCGCTTGCACCGTTGAGCAACACAAACGGCATGCGGCTGGGCAGCTGGCGAGGCTCTTGCGTCGAGCCGTCGTAGTTCGGGATGAAATCGACCGTGCCTTCATCGATTTCATCGAGCAGCAGCCGGGTGATCGGTGCGAGCCGCGCCTCGGTGTAGCGCATCGCGGCTGCGCCATCGCCATCGCGCGAACCGAAATTTCCTTGCCCGTCGATCAGCGGATAGCGCTGGGAAAAGTCTTGCGCCATGCGCACCAGCGCGTCGTAGGCGGCGGTGTCGCCGTGCGGATGAAAGCGGCCCAACACATCACCCACCACCCGCGCACTTTTCACCGGCCGCGGCCCGCCCGTGGTGGTGAAGCTCAAGCCCATGCGATCCATCGCATACAAGATGCGCCGCTGCACCGGCTTTTGGCCGTCGCACACATCGGGCAACGCGCGGCCCTTGACTACGCTCAGCGCATATTCAAGGTAAGCCCGCTCGGCGTAATGCGCCAGCGTGACGGCATCGCTCGGGTCGGTGGCGGGTGGGGGGTCGAACAGGTCGGATGTCATGGGCAGTCAGGGCGTCGCGGTCGGCGCAACAGATTCGATGGGGTGAGTCGCTCCAGCGCATGCCCGTGCCGGAAGTCCTTCAGATACAAAGTGTCGCAGCCCGGGCCCAGCGCGCTGGGTAGCTGATTGGCTGGGTGGTTTTCCAGGCGAATGCGTTGACTTCAGAATCGAAATCGTCGCCCCGACCAGCGACAGTCAACTACCCGGAGCATGCGACCCGGTGGACCGCCTTTTTCGTCGAGCAGCAGGAGAATAAATGATCGAAGAGCCGTTCCCGGAATTACCGAAAAGCGCTTTCGCCAAGCAGGACACCGGCGACGATCTCGCGTTCTATGCCATGCCGCGACTGGTCACCCATATCGACGAAGGTGCGGTCGCTGCGCTCACCGGTTTCTATCGAACCAAGATTCCCCAAGGCGGACGTGTGCTCGACCTGATGTCCAGCTGGGTGAGCCACCTTCCCGAGGATTGCGCCTACGCCGAAGTCGTCGGTCACGGCATGAACGCCGAAGAACTCGGCGCGAATTCGCGGCTCGATCGGTGGTTCGTGCAAGATTTCAACCAGAACCCTGTCCTCGCGCTCGACGATCAATCGTTCGACGCGGCTTTGGCTTGCGTCGGCGTGCAATACCTGCAGCAACCCGCAGCAGTGTTCAATGAAGTGCGCCGGGTTCTCGTCGCGGGCGCGCCCTTCATCGTCAGCTTCTCGAACCGCTGCTTTCCGACGAAGGCGGTCGAGGTCTGGCGCGCGCTCGATACCAGCGGTCATGCGGCACTGGTGAAGCTCTATCTCGAGCAAGCCGGTTTCACCGACGTCCAGGTTCAACTGCTGGCCGACGGCCGGACCAGCGATCCGCTCGTCGCGGCGATGGGGCGCGCCTGAGCGACGGTTCAGAACTCGGGCCCCGACACGTGCCGGCGTCGACCGCCCGTGCTCGAGCAAACTGCGCAATGTGGCGCGCGGCGGCTTGAAAGTTCCCTCGCTCAGGACGCTGACACCCGAGCAGTGAACACGCCGAAGCGACGCGGTGGTCAAAACCCCAGCGCCAGACCGGTATTGCGGCGCGGGTCGTTGGCACCGTAGTAACGGTTTTTGCCGATCGGCACGCCGCCCAACGTGGGCGCGCCGACAACGATGACGGCGAGGTGATTGGCCGGTTGCGGGTTGCTGAATTGGTGGCCCCAGCCTTCCAGAATTTTGCGGGTGTCGGGGCTCAGCGCGTACGCCTCGATGCTGGTGGATTCGGGCAACCACTGCTGGTGAAACCGCGGCGCATCGACCGCTTCTTGCACATTCATGCCGTAGTCGATCAGGTTGATCAAGGTGTGCGCCACTGCGGTGATGATGCGGCTGCCGCCGGGCGTGCCGAGCACTGCCACCGGCTTGCCGTCTTTGGTCACGATGGTCGGACTCATCGAGCTGAGTGGCCGCTTGCCCGGCGCAATCATGTTGGCCTCGCCTTGCACCAGGCCATACAAGTTGGGCACCCCGAGCTTGATGGTGAAGTCGTCCATCTCGTTGTTCAACAACACGCCAGTGCCGGTGGCGGTGACCTTGGCACCGAACCAGTCATTCAGCGTGTAGGTCACCGACACCGCGTTGCCGCTTTTGTCGACGATGGAGTAATGCGTGGTGTTGCTGCCTTCGTGCGGCACGGTGCCCGGTTTCAAGTCTTTCGACCGCGCCGCTTTGGCCGGGTCGATGGCCGCGCGCAGCTGGGCAGCGTAGTTTTTGTCGAGCAGTCGGGCCAGCGGGTTGTGCACGAAGTCGGGGTCGCCCAAGTAGCTGTTGCGGTCGACAAACGCGTGGCGCATCGCCTCGATTTGGTAGTGCACTGCCTGCGCCGAGCGGAAGCCCAATTCCTTCAGCGGGTAGCCCTCGAGCACATTCAAAATTTCGCACAGCGTCACACCGCCCGAGCTTGGCGGCGGAGCCGACACCACGCCGTAGCCGCGGTAGTCGCACTCGACCGGCGTCATCTCGCGCGGCGCGTACTGGTCGAAATCAGCCTGCGACAAGATGCCGCCGCCCGCCCGGCTGGACGCGACGATGGCGGCGGCTGTCGGGCCTTGGTAGAAACCTGCGACGCCGTGGTCCGCAACGCGCCGCAGCGTGCGTGCCAGGTCTTTTTGCACCAAGGTTTGCCCGACCGCAAACGGCTCACCACGGCGCAAGAAAACGGCGGCGGTGGCTGCGTCGCGCCGCAAATCAGCGGTAGCGCTGCCCAGCATGTCCACATCGCCAGGCTGCAGCACAAAGCCTGCAGCGGCGTACCGAATGGCAGGCGCAATCAGCGCGGCGCGTTGCATTGAGCCGTACTTCATACGCGCCAGTTCCAGGCCCGCCACCGTACCGGGCACCGCCACCGCAAGGTGGCCGGTGGTGCTGGCGCCTGGAACGACATCACCGCGGGCATCGAGGTACATCGCCGCCGTGGCCGCAAGCGGCGCTTTCTCGCGAAAGTCGATGAAGGTTTTGCGACCATCGGCAAGCTGAATGGTCATGAAGCCGCCGCCGCCCAAATTGCCCGCAGCGGGATACACCACCGCCAGCGCGTAGCCCACCGCCACGGCCGCATCGATCGCATTGCCGCCGTCTTTGAGCACATCGACGCCCGCCCGGGTGGCAAGCTGGTGTGCCGTAACGACCATGCCATGAACCGCCGCCACCGGCGCTTGCGATGCGGCTTGTGCACCTGCGCACCACAGCACCAACAAACCGAAGCCGAGGCTGCGCATTGATGTCGTCATCGCGTCAGATACGCAGCATGGCGCGCGCGCAATCACACATCGATCTCGACCTCATCGCCGTGCAATTCCATCAAGTCGCGCCGCGCCTGTGCTTCGCCCTTGCCCATCAGCTTGGTGAGCGATTCGGTGGTCGACGCGAAGTCGAGGTCACCCAATGCCATCGGCAACAACCGGCGGGTCTCGGGGTTCAGGGTGGTGTCCCACAGCTGCTCGGCATTCATCTCGCCCAGGCCTTTGAAACGGCCGATGCTCCACGCGCCTTCGCGGCAACCTTCTTTGCGCAGCCGGTCGAGCGTGGCGGTGAGCTCGCCGTCATCGAGTGCATAAATTTTGGCGGCCAATTTTTTGCCGCGCGCAGGCGCATCGATGCGAAACAACGGTGGCTTGGCCACATACAGGTGCCCGGCTTCGATCAGCTTCGGAAAGTGCCTGAAAAACAGCGTCAACAGCAGCACCTGGATGTGTGAGCCGTCGACATCGGCATCGCTCAAGATGCACACCTTGCCGTAGCGCAGGCCGCTCATGTCGGGCGTGTCGGTGGCCGCATGCGGGTCGATGCCGATGGCCACTGCGATGTCATGAATTTCGTTGTTGGCGAACAGCCGGTCGCGCTCGACTTCCCATGAATTGAGCACCTTGCCGCGCAGCGGCAATATCGCCTGCGTCTCCTTGTTGCGGCCCATCTTGGCGCTGCCGCCGGCGGAATCGCCCTCGACCAAAAACAGCTCGTTGTGCAACAAATCGCGGCTTTCGCAATCGGTCAGCTTGCCGGGCAACACCGCCACGCCCGAGCCTTTGCGCTTTTCGACTTTTTGGCTGGCGCGCTGGCGGGTTTGCGCCTGCTTGATAACCAAATCGGCCAACTTTTTGCCGTAGTCCACATGCTGGTTCAGCCATAACTCGAGCGGCGGTTTGACGCGGGTCGACACCAGCCGCAGCGCGTCGCGGCTGTTCAGCCGTTCTTTGATTTGGCCTTGAAACTGCGGGTCGAGCACCTTGGCGCTCAGCACGAAACTGGCGCGCGAAAAAACATCTTCCGGTATCAGCTTGACGCCTTTCGGCAGCAGGCTGTGCAGATCGATGAAATTTTTGATCGCACCGAACAAACCGTCTTTCAAGCCCGATTCGTGGGTGCCGCCGTTGACCGTCGGAATCAAGTTCACATAGCTTTCGCGCACCGGCGCGCCGTCTTCGGTGAACGCCACGCACCACGCCGCGCCTTCGCCCGGCGCGAAGTTGTCGGTCTCGGCCGCATCGGCGTAATGCGCACCTTCAAACAGCGGAATCAGCGGGTCAGCGCTCAGGGTTTGCAACAGGTAGTCACGCAGGCCGCCCTGGTACAGCCAGGTCTGGACTTCGTGCGTTGGTAGGTGGTCAGGTCGACCGGCTTTCTCGGTGGCCAAGGTCACCGTCACGCCAGGCATCAACACCGCTTTGCTGCGCAGCAGGTGCATCAAATCGGCCTTGGGCAAATCGACACTTTCGAAGTACTTCGCATCGGGCCAGGCGCGCACCGTGGTGCCCGATTTGCGGTCGCCCGAGGTGGCCGAAGAAACCGCCTTGCGCAGCACCAGCGGCTCGATCACATCGCCACCGGAAAACGCCAACTGCGCCACCTGGCCATCGCGCCACACCGTCACTTCCAACCGCTTCGACAACGCATTCGTCACACTGACGCCGACGCCGTGCAAGCCGCCCGAAAAGCTGTACGCACCGCCCGCGCCTTTATCGAACTTGCCACCGGCATGCAGCTGGGTGAACACGATCTCCACCACCGGGCGTTTTTCTTCTGCGTGCATACCCACCGGAATACCGCGGCCGTCGTCCTGCACGCTGATCGAACCGTCGGCGTGCAGCGTCACGTCGATGCGGTGACCGTGGCCTGCCAGTGCTTCGTCGGCCGCGTTGTCGATTACCTCTTGCACGATGTGCAGCGGGTTGTCGGTGCGGGTGTACATGCCGGGCCGCTGCTTGACCGGCTCCAGGCCTTTGAGTACGCGTATCGACGATTCTGCGTAAGGGTTTTGCGCTGCGATGGTGTTGCCAGTCGGCGTGCGTGCGGGGAAACGTGTAGCCATGGCGACGGATTGTAGGAAGCGGGTTTGCGCGCCATCGGCCGCGCGCAAGAGCCCATCCGATACAGTGAATTCGCGTGCAGTTCAGCAGGTTGCACGCCACCGCACCGCGCGGCCGGCCCTTCCTTCGAACGCCATCCGATGACCCATTTCTCCAGCCCGAATCTCGCAAACCCAGGTGGCGCCGCGGCGGCCGACCCCCGCTGCGTTGCAGCGTCCGATTGGGTGCAACGCTGGTCGCATTTGGTACGCCCGCAAGGCACGGTGCTGGATGTGGCGTGTGGCAGTGGTCGGCACACGCGCTGGTTCCACGAACGCGGTTGTACCGTTACCGCGATCGACCGCGATACGCACGCCTTGAGCGGCCTACACGGCATGGCGCGCACCGTGCTCGCTGACCTCGAAGGCGCACCGTGGCCGCTGGCGGGCGAGCGCTTCGACGCCGTCATCGTGACCAACTACCTGTGGCGCGCGTTGCTGCCCGAGGTGGCGCGCAGCGTGGCCGAAGCGGGTGTGTTGATTTACGAAACCTTTGCTGTCGGCAACGCCAGCGTAGGCAAGCCATCGAACCCCGACTTTTTGTTGCGCCCGGGTGAGTTGCTGCAGGTGGCGGCGCAACACGATTTGCGGGTGGTGGTTTTTGAGGACGGCTTTGCACGCCGACCAGATCGCTACTTGCAGCGGCTGGTGGCAGTGCGCGAATCGGCCGCGAGCACCGATGGCGCACGTTGGACTTTGGACGGGTGTTGAGCGCCCCCGCGGCAGCTAAAATCAGAGGCTTGCAAGGAAACCCCATGAAACCGATCACAGGCAGCATCGTGGCGCTGGTAACGCCGATGCTTGACGACGGCAGCGTTGATTACGACACGCTGCGCGATCTGCTGGACTGGCACATCGCCGAAGGCACCGATTGCATCGGTGTGGTCGGCACCACCGGCGAGTCCCCCACGGTGTCGGTTGAAGAACACTTCGAAATCATCCGCGTGTCGGTGGCCCACGTACGCGGCCGCGTGCCGGTCATGGCCGGCGCGGGCGGCAACTCAACCCGTGAGGCGATTGAGCTCACGCGGTATGCAAAGCAAGTCGGTGCCGATTGCGTTTTGTCGGTCGTGCCGTACTACAACAAGCCGTCGCAAGAAGGCATCTACCAACACGTCAAAACGATCGCCGAGGCGGTTCCTATTGCGTTGGTCACCTACAACGTACCCGGCCGCACCATGGCCGATATGCGCCCCGAAACGACGCTGCGCCTGGCCCAGGTGCCGGGCATCGTGGCGGTCAAAGAAGCCACCGGCAATATCGAACGCGCTGCCTGGCTGATCAAACACGCGCCTGCCGGTTTTTCTGTTTATTCAGGCGACGACCCCACGGCCATTGCGCTGATGCTGCTCGGCGGCCATGGCAATGTCAGCGTCACCGCCAATGTCGCGCCACGCGCGATGCACGAGTTGTGCATTGCGGCGATGCGTGGCCAAGTCCGCGAGGCCACCGCCATCCACATGCGCTTGCTGCCGTTGCACCAGCACCTGTTCACTGAACCCAGTCCGGCACCCACGAAATGGGCACTGGCCCAATTGGGTCGCTGCAAAAATTCGCTGAGGTTGCCGCTGCTGCCGTTGACCGCTGACGGACAAGCCACCGTAAGCGCTGCAATGCGCGACGCGGGTTTGCTTTGAAGCGCTTGCGCCGACTGATTTCTGATGCTGCCGGCCTGGTTGGTTGGCTGCGGCTTTGCCATCGCCTACCGCGCCCTACATGCCGCCCACTTCGTGCGGCCCGCTTCCTGGAGATCCACCACGTGATCGATACACAACTCAACCGTTCGGCGCGTCGCGCTCGCAATTCGCATGCGGGCATGCTGGCGCCACGCTCGGTCACTGGCGCGTTGTTGGTGATCGGCTCCACCGGCCTGATCGGCCTGACAGGCCTGACCGGCTGCACATCCACGGAAGGTTTGTTGTCGGGTGACAAGGTCGATTACAAAAGCGGCGCGGTGAAAACACCCACGCTCGAGGTGCCGCCCGATCTGACGCAGCTGTCGCGCGACTCGCGGTTCCTGCCGCAAGACGAAAACGGCACCTTCAGTGCTGCCACCTACCAGTCGGGCACCGTCAGCAACGCAGCGGTACCGACCATTGCCGCTGGCGGCGACGCCAACCTGCGCATCGACCGCAGCGGCAACGACCGCTGGCTGGTGACGGCGATGCCCGCCGAACAGCTGTGGCCGCTGCTGAAAACGTTTTGGCAAGAACGTGGCTTCGTGCTGGCGGTCGATCAGGCCGACGTCGGCGTGATGGAAACTGAGTGGGCGGAAAACCGCGCCAAGCTGCCGCAAGACTTCATACGCTCCACCATCGGTCGTGTTTTCGACTCGGTGTATTCAACCGGCGAGCGCGATAAATTTCGCACCCGGCTTGAACGCACGCCGACGGGAAGCGAGATCTACATGAGCCACCGCGGCATGATCGAAGTGGCCACCGGCACCCAAAAAGACAGCACCGTATGGCAGCCACGCCCGGCCGATCCGGAGTTGGAAGTGGAAATGCTGCGCCGCTTGCTGCTCAAACTCGGTGCCAAAGAAGAGCAAGCCAAGGCAATGGTGGCCAGCGGTGCGCCGTTGTCGGCACGGGCCCGCATGGTGACCGGATCGGCCGCGGCGCTCGAAGTCGACGAGGGGTTCGAGCGCGCATGGCGGCGCGTGGGCGTGGCACTCGACCGCAGCGGTTTCACGGTCGAAGACCGCGACCGCATGAAAGGCACCTACTTTGTTCGTTACGCCGACGGATCGTCAGCGCCGGTCAACAAAGAAGAGCCCGGTTTCTTGAAGAAGCTGTTCAACTTTGGTGGCGATAAAACCGACCCTAAAAATGTCGCGCGTTACCGAGTGCAGGTGAAAAGTGCCGGCGAGCGGACTACCGTCAGCGTGCTCAGCGCCGAAGGTGCGCCAGAAAACGGCACCGTGGGAACGCGCATCGCGGCATTGCTGGTTGAAGATTTGAAGTGACCCGCTGCGGTTGCTTGCCGCTGCGGTTGGCAGGCAACCGCACGGCACCGTCGACCAGCGAATCGCCATGAAAAAAGCCACCCGAGGGTGGCTTTTTCAATCGGTGCGAAGCTGATTACTTCTTGACCGCATCCTTGGCAGCGTCGACTGCTTTGCCAGCTGCGTCTTTGGCAGCGTCTGCAGCCTTGGCAGCGGCGTCTTTGGCAGCATCGCCAGCGGCATTGGCAGCATTTGCGGCAGCGTCTTTTGCTGCGTCGACCGATCCACCCGCCGTCATGGCACCTGCGGCGGCAGCAGAGGCAGCGCCCATGACGCCGTCAGTTGCAGCTGAAGCAGCGGTGTCAACAGCAGAAGCGGCCGCAGCGGTTACTGCAGCGATGGCTGGCACGGCAGCGGCAGAAGCGGCTGAGCCAACGGAATTCATGATGTCTTCTTTTTTGCCACAGGCAGCGAGTGCAACAGCAGCAACCAACGTAGCCAATACGAGTGACTTGTTCATGTTCATCCTCAATTCAAAATGGTCGATAAGGGGGAAGGTCGAGAGCTGTCTACAACAGAGCGAGCCCGAAACTCGAGAGTAAAAAGCATCGAAACGCCATTCACTACAGCGCCGAAGTATAGGTGGGGTTAGGGTTTACGGTTAGAGGCCCAGCGTGCTCGCGGGGAACGCGTCGACTGAACGTTGCAAAAGTGCATCAATATGTTCGCGCTCACGGAACGCGTCTGCCGGCCCGGTCGATAGCGAGCCGCGGAACCGAACGCGGTCGACCAAACGCAGCGTCACCACACCCGGGGCCAACAGCACGCACGGCAACCGCGCCACGTCGACCTCCTCAGGCGCGCGACACGTCACCACATGGCCTTGCTGGCGACGCCACTGCACCCAACGCGGATGCAGCTGCGGCACGCGGTCGTAATTCAACGCCAACACCGTGCATTGGCGCCCACCGCGGGCCCACCGCGACAACTGCGCTACCACCTGCACCTCGTTGAGCGGCCAATCGGCGAAGTCTTCGTCGCACATCCACATCTCGCGCGGGCCTGCGTCGGCGATGCTGGCAAACGCCTCGCGCACTGCCGCCTGGAACGCACCGCGACCCTCAAACACGCGGGGTTCAAGCGTGTTGCCGGTTTCAGAGCTGGGTGGTGTCGCATTCATGTGGGGGCCCCTGGTTGTTGACCACGGCGCGTGCGGCCGCGGTGCGAGAAGTTTGTCTGCACCCGACCGGGCGCGTCAACCGCGCATGGGTCGTCAAGCCGCGTCGATTGCGGCGTGCAGCCAGCCTTGAAACGCCCACGATTGCAGCAACTCCCAGGCGTCAGGCGCGAGCTTGGCGATCTGTGCTGCATTGAGTGCGCGCTGGTCGGCCAGCTGCCGCATCAGCGCCGCATCACGCCCGGACGCGACAAACGATTCACCGTTGATGAAGATGTGGCGGTCGTCGTACAGCATGCGGGTGCGCCGATCCAGCGCCACCGCACAGCGCCCCGTCAACGCATCGACCTGGTCGAACCAGGTCTGCGGCCGCGGCTCACTCAACCACTCGCCGAGCGAACACTGCAGCGCTTGCGGGTCATTGACCATGCGCTTCACCGCGGCGCTGGCGAACTCGGAAAGTGCGGCCGGAATGTGCGCCGGCTGATCGGTTGCGTTCTGTGCCACATCACGGTAGCGAGCACCTCCGCTGGACGCAGCGTCGTCTGCGCCATCCAACAGGCGCTGCAGTACTTCGCTTGCGACTTCGGCGCGGGTCGGCGCACGAAACCCAATCGACGCGGTGATGCATTCGCCATCGGCCACGCCGTCATGGGCCCAGCGCGGCGGCAGGTACAGCATGTCGCCCGCATCGAGCGTCCACTCGTGCTCGGGATTGAAGTTTTGCAAAATCTTCAACGGCACAGCCGGCTGCAACGTGGCATCGGTCACACGGCCTATGCGCCAACGGCGTCGCCCTTTGAGTTGCAGCAAAAACACATCGTACGAATCAACATGCGGGCCGACGCCGCCACCGTTGGTGGCATACGAAATCATTACGTCGTCGAGCCGCGCGTCCGGCGCAAATCGAAACCGCGCGAGCAGCCGATGCGCGGCCGCCGAATGCAGGTCCACGCCTTGCACCAGCAGCGTCCAGCCAGGTCGCGACAGCGGCGGCAGCTGGCGGCGGGTGAACGGCCCGTGGCGCAACGTCCAGGTCGTCGGGCTGCGCGCGATCAAACGCGATTCAACGCCGTCGCAAGCCGCCAGCGCAAACAACGCCGCGCGGTCCAGCGGTGACTGCGCCAGTGCGCTGCCAGGTGCTGATTCGGACGGCCCTTCAAACGACGAGTTGGCGGACAGCGCGCCGCGAATCAGCAGTGGTTTTTTTTGCCAATGGCGGCGCATAAACGAGCGCGGCGTCAAGCCGCCGAGCAGCGCATTGGGAGTGTCGATAGGCATGCCGCGCATTGTCTACGGCCGTATCGCGCACGGCCCCTGGGCGGCCTGCGTATGCGATGATTTCTTGATGCAAATTCACATCCCCTGCGTGGTGGCGCTGACCTGGCGTCTGGAAGACGGTCAGGGCCAGCCGATCGACGAGTTGGCGCAGCCGGTCGAGTTTTTCTTTGGCGGCGCCGAATTGCTGGAAAAAGTCGAAGCCGCGCTGCTCGACCAAACCACCGGCTTCGAAGCCTCACTGCATTTGGAACCCGAGCACGCATTCGGCGACTACAACGCGCAGCTGGTTTTTTTCGAAGCGCGCGCGCTGTTTCCTGACAACGTAGCAGTCGGCATGCAGTTCGACGGCGTGCCTGACGGTGCGTTGACACCGGACATGCCGACCAACGTTGTGTACGTCGTCACCGAGCTGTACCCGACCCATGTGGTGCTCGACGGCAACCACCCGCTGGCGGGGTTGGCGCTGCGGGTGCACTTGAAGGTGTGCGCAGTACGCGCCGCCACCGCGGACGAGGTCGCCTCGGGCAGCGTCGGCCTGCCAGCGTTCAGCGTGATCAACCTCGGGCCGACCGCAGCGCACTTGCACTGAAGCGATTCGATTTGGCCCGGCGCGCTGCGCTTTCGAAGTCCGAACGTCAGTCACGTAGGGCTGCGCGAACGTCCTTAAACAATGCACCTCGCCGCAGCGTTTTGTGGACCCTGTTCGCGCGTCACTCCCCGCCGGTGGAGCCGAACCCGCCCTCGCCACGGTCGGTGGTGTCGAATGAATCGACCTGCTGAAACTCGGCCTGCACTACCGGCACGATGACGAGTTGCGCTATGCGTTCCATCGGTTGCACGGTGTAGGCCGCCGCGCTGCGGTTCCAGCAACTCACCATCAACGGACCTTGGTAGTCCGAATCGATCAGGCCGACCAGGTTGCCTAACACGATGCCGTGTTTGTGGCCTAAACCGGAACGCGGCAAGATCATCGCCGCCAGATTCGGGTTACCGATGTGCATTGCCAGCCCGGTGGCAATCAGCTGCGTTTGACCCGGCTCGATCACCAACGGCGCGTCGATACACGCGCGCAAATCCAGCCCCGCGCTGCCCGGTGTGGCACGACTCGGCAGCGCGTTCGCCAGGCGCTGGTCGAGCACTTTCACATCGATCGTCATCAGTTGGCTTGTCATGCGCGGGCTTTCGGCGTGGCGGCCAGCCGCTGGGCAATGTCGGCGATCAAGGCGCGCGCCAACGTCAGCTTGTCGGCGTGCGGCAGCTCGCGGTGGCCGTGCGCGTCGACCAGCAGCAGGGTGTTGTCGTCACGCCCGAAGGTGGCTGGGCCCAGATTACCGACGATCAACCGCACCTGCTTGCGTTCGAGCTTGTCGCGCGCATGCGCCAACAGGTCGTGGGTTTCCGCTGCGAAGCCGACACAAAACGGCCCGCCGTCGATGGCTGCACGCCGCGCCACCACCGCCAAGATGTCGGGGTTTTCTATCAAGCACAACTGCGGCGCTGCACTGCCACCGTGTTTCTTGATCTTGCGATCAGCCACCGCCGCGACACGCCAATCGGCTACCGCCGCGGTCGCAATAAACACATCGTGACCGGCTGCTTGCGGCACCACCGCATCGAACATTTGCGCCGCGGTTTGCACATCGATGCGGCGCGCGCCGCGCGGCGTGGCCAGCGCCACCGGACCGGCCACCAGCGTGACATCGGCACCCGCTTCAACCGCCGCGCGGGCCACAGCGAAACCCATCTTGCCGCTGGACAGATTGGTAATGCCGCGCACCGGGTCGATCGGCTCGAAGGTCGGCCCGGCGGTGATCAACACGCGTTTGCCGGCCAGCGTCTTTGGCTGAAAAAACGCCACCACGGCGTCGAGCAATTCGTCGGGCTCCAGCATGCGCCCATCGCCGACTTCGCCGCAGGCCTGGTCGCCGTGGGCCGGCCCGAAAATATGTGTGCCATCAGCGCGCAGCTGCGCCAGGTTGCGCTGCGTTGCCGGGTGCGCCAACATCTCGCGGTTCATTGCCGGTGCCACCATCAGCGGGCAGGTTTCCATGGGCCGGGCGAGGCACAGCAGGCTCAGTAAATCATCGGCCCGGCCGTGCAGCAAACGGGCCAGAAAGTCGGCGCTGGCCGGTGCCACCAGCACCGCATCGGCGGCGCGCGTCAGGTTGATGTGCGCCATGCCGTTGGCGGTGCCGTCGGCCGCGCGCGGGTCCCAGGTGCTGCTGAAAACCTCGCGCCCGGACAGCGCTTGCATCGTCGCCGGGGTGATGAATTGCGCCGCTGATTCGGTCATCACCACCTGCACCGCAGCACCCGCTTTGACCAGCGTACGCGCCAGCTCGGCCGACTTGTAGCAAGCGATACCACCCGACAAGCCCAGCACGATGTGGCGACCGCTGAGCGCATGAACGCCTGCGCTGGGTAAGGTGGAATGGGCGATCATGGCGTGGCACTCGGGTTGGCGCAGGCGCAGAACAAACATCACGGCGGCCGCACTTGCTGCCGATGAATTATCGGGGCGGCCTGGGGTTGCTGCCGAGGCAACACAATGCGCATCGCCGGGCGGTCCAGCCCCATTTGAAAGCCGCAGTGAGTTCACCTGAATCGCACCCCACCACCGCACCACCATCGGCCGCCGATCGGGCCGGCAGCCGCTTGGTGCAACTGCACCGCAACGACCCCGCTGCGGCGCGCCGCGAGCTGATCGCAGGCTTGGTGGCCGCGCAGGCGCACACCTCACCGAAGTTTTTGTACGACAGCCTCGGCTCGCGTTTGTTCGAGGCCATCACCGAGCTCACCGAGTACTACCCCACGCGCACCGAAGCCGCCATTTTTTCAGGCCAGGCGCAGGCCATTGCCGCGGCGGTCGGAGCGGTCGGCACCTTGATCGATCTGGGCGCAGGCAACTGCGCCAAGGCGCTGCGTTTGATCCCGTCACTGCAGCCCGTGCGCTATGTCGCGGTCGACATATCGGTCGAATTTTTGGAAGACGCAGTGGCCGAAGTACAGCGCCGCCATCCGGCGCTCGATGTGCTGGGGTTGGGGCTTGATTTTTCGACCACCGTGGAGCTGCCGGCCGACACCGTGCAAGGCCGGCCGGTGTTTTTCTACCCCGGTTCGAGCATCGGCAATTTCACGCCGGCTGCCGCGACCCATTTTCTGCATGGCGTGCAGCGACAAGCCGTTGGTGGCGGCTTGTTGATAGGTGTTGACCTGGTCAAGCCGGTCGACCTGCTGGAACCCGCTTACGACGATGCGTTGGGCGTTACCGCAGCATTCAACCTGAACCTGCTGCGCCACCTGAATCACCTGATCGGCAGCGACTTCAACCCGCGCGACTGGCGGCATGTGGCGTGGTTCAACACCGCCGAGTCACGCATTGAAATGCACCTGGAAGCGCGCCATGCGTTGACCGTGCGCTGGCCCGACGGCGAGCGCCGGTTTGCCCGCGCTGAACGGCTGCACACCGAAAATTCCTACAAGTACAGCACCGACAGTTTCACCGCACTGTTGCAAGCCGCAGGTTTTAGTCGCAGCCAGTGCTGGGTCGATACCAATGGCTGGTTTGCGGTTTTTTGGGCGCAGGCTTAAGGGCGTCCAGTGGTGCGGAGCGTCGGCCTCAGCGCGGGTTCTCGAAAAACACGTAGTGCGTGTAGTCGCTGACTTCGAAGTAGACGCGTTTTTCGCCCTCGTCGGCCAGCCCGTTGTTGTTTTCATCGAGCACGCCGTAGCCAAAACGGTATGCGCGCGGGGCGTTGTCGTCGGTACCTAACGCGGTCGACAGCTTGTCGATTTTCAAGAAACGCTTGACGACTTTGTCGCTGCCGTAAACCTCCAACACGCCGTTGGTGCCGGTCCAGTTTTGGATGTCGCGTTTGATTTGGTTTTGCCGCTCTTGCGTGCATGCGACCAGCCACAGCGCAGCAGCGGTGCCGGCAATCACGGTGAGTGTTCTGCGCATGGCGCGTTGGTTTGTCATGTGGCAGATCCTTTGTTGGTTTCTTGGGCCCGCCGCTGGCGCAGCGCTTCGTACAAACACACGCCGCTGGCAACCGACACGTTCAAGCTTTCCACCGCGCCGGCCATCGGCACGCAGATCAATTCGTCGCAGGTTTTGCTGGTCAGTTGGCGCATGCCCGCGCCTTCGGCGCCGAGCACCAGCGCAATCGGACCGGTGAGGTCGATGTCGTACAGCGATTGGGTAGCGGTGCCCGAGGTACCGATGACGCGGATGTTGCGGTCCTTCAATTCGTTGAGCGTGCGCGCGAGGTTGGTGACCATGAAATACGGCACCGTGTCGGACGCGCCGCTGGAGACTTTGGCCACGGTGGCGTTGACGCCCACCGCGTGGTCTTTTGGCGCGATCACCGCGTGCGCGCCGACGCCATCGGCGACCCGCAAACAGGCACCCAGGTTGTGCGGGTCGGTAATGCCGTCGAGCACCAACAGCAAAGGCGTGCCGTCGATCGCATCCAAGTCGTCGAGCGTGTCGTCGAGCGAGCGGCTGAGCGCCACCGGCTCGACCCGCGCCACCACGCCTTGGTGCCGGTGCGTGCCACACATTTTTTGCAGGCGGTCGTCGTCGCTGTCGATCAGCTTCGAACCTGCCGCAGTGCAACGCTCGATGAACTGGCGCATGCGCTGGTCACGTCGCGAGGTGTCGAGGTGAATTTCCACCACCGACTTCGGCGTGGTCTTAAGCCGAACGGTGACGGCGTGAAAGCCGAACAAAATTTTGTTGCTCATGGTGCAGGCGCTGGGTTAGTCGCTGGATCGTAGTCGCAGGTTTTTACTCACGGCGGTGGCTGCCACCACACCGCGGCCAACCCGACCGCGCCGATCAACACCGGCTGGTGCAGCATATAAAAAGTAAGGCTCCAGCGGCCCAGCGCAGCAAGCGGTCGACCCACCACGCGCAGTGGGCCAGGCAGTGCTGCGCACCACCAGCGGCGGCGCGCAGCGCTGCCATGCAGCAACCACTGCCCGGCGGCCAAGCCCCACAGCGCCACACCAATCCATGGCAGCAGCGGCACATAGTCTTCGGTGAACGGTTTGCGGGTTACCAAGCCGATCCAGTTGGTGGCGCGGCTGTCGAACAACGGGTGCTGAAACCACCACGGTGCCAGCAACGCCAACCCGCCCAGCAGCCACAGCGCGCGGCGTGCCGGTGCCAGCAAGCGCAGCAGCGGCAGCATCAGGGCGATGGCGTGCAGCACGCCGAAGCTGATGTAGCTGGCAGGAAACATCAGGTACGAACCGGCACTGACCAGCAGCGCGCAACCCGCGACCTGCGCCCAGCGCCGCCAAAACCTTGGCCAACCTTGTGCCAGGTCTATAGCCGCTGCTTGACCCAAGCCGACGCAAAACAAAAACAGGCTGACGATGCAAGTGCGCTGCAGCGTCCAGCGCGGATCGTTGATGAAGTCTTGCGCAATGAAGCCGTAGTAATTCAGGTCGTAGCCGAAGTGGAATGCAGCCATCCAGACGATCGCCACCCCACGCAACGCATCGAGGCGTTCGAATCGCTGAGCGGGCGCGGCCACAGCCAGCATGACGGACGGTGGCGTTCGGCTCAGCTCAGCTCAGCTCAGCGCGGTGCGGGTGCGGGTGCTTGTGCAGGTGACAAATGGCCCAGCAGCGCGGCCGGAATATCCACCTGGCCGCTCGACTCGAACCGCTCACCACCTAGCAGCGAGCCGCCCAACTTGCCGCGCATCGCGTAGCTGACATTCGACCGATCACCGCTGGCAAAGTTGATCGCCTGGCGCACGATCGACATCGCCGACACCGTGACCGGCACCACCAACACCGCCTCACCGAACCGCGGCACGCTGCCGCGCACATCGCTCACGCCGCTGGCGAATCCCGCACCGCGTACATCGAGATCGAGCGCAATGCCATCGAAGTCGATCGGTGCATCGTTCGGGTTTTGCACCCGCAGCTTGACTGCCAGCCGCAGTTCCAGGCCCTGGCCTGGCAGCTGCTCGATGCCGACCAGATTGATCTTCACCGGATCGCGCAGCGGCGAGTGCGCACAACCCGTGGTCAACCCCATGGCAACCGCCGCCAGTGCGCTCAGCACGGAACGAAAAAATGGTTTCATCGCAACTCCTTCAGTTGATTTGATTGCGCCCGTGACCATGCAAGGCCACTTCAGCCGACCCAGCGGCGGGCGTTTTGGAACATGCGCAGCCAGGGGCTGGCCGCACCCGCGTCGGCAACCGTCCAGCCCATTTGCACATTGCGGAATACGCGTTCGGCATGCGGCATCAGCGCGGTGTAGCGGCCGTCGGGCGTGGTGACGGCCGTCAAGCCGCCGGGGCTGCCGTTGGGGTTGAACGGATACGCCTCGGTGGCCGCGCCATGGTGATCTACGAAACGCATGGCGCGGTGCACCGCCTGGCTGTCACCACGTTGCGAAAAATCAGCGTAACCCTCGCCGTGCGCTACCGCCACCGGCAGCCGACTGCCCGCCATGCCGGTGAAAAAGACCGATGGGCTGTCGAGCACTTCCACCAAACTGAGGCGGGCCTCGAACTGCTCGCTCTGGTTGCGGGTGAATAACGGCCATGCCTGTGCGCCCGGAATGATGGGTGCCAATGCCGCCATCATTTGGCAGCCGTTGCACACACCGAGCGCGAGTGAGTCGCTGCGGTTGAAAAAGGTGGCGAACTGTTCGGCCAATCGCGGGTTGAACAAAACGGATCGCGCCCAGCCTTCTCCAGCGCCCAGCGTGTCGCCGTAACTAAAACCGCCGCAGGCAACGAAGCCGACAAACTGATCCAGCCGCGCGCGACCGGCCTGCAGATCACTCATGTGCACGTCGAATGTGTCGAAGCCGGCAAGCGACATCGCGTAGCTCATTTCGACCTGGCTGTTGACGCCTTGCTCGCGCAGGATCGCCAGCTTGGGGCGCGCGGTATGGATGAACGGCGCGCACACGTTGTCGGTCGCATCGAAGCCGAGCTGCGCATGCAAACCGGGGTCGTCTGCGCGGCCCACCGTGTCGTGTTCGGCATCGGCACACGCGGGGTTGTCGCGCAGGCGGGCGATGCGCCAGCTGACTTCATCCCACACCTGATGCAAGTCGCGCAGCGGTGCGGTGAACACCACTTTGGTGTCACGCCACACCTCGACGACTTGGCGGGTGTTGGGCTTGCCGATGAAGTGGCTGTGCCTGGACAGCCCGTGCGCGCGCAGCGTTTGCATGACCTCGTTGCGCACCGCCGTGGGCACTTGAATGACGGCACCGAGTTCTTCGCTGAACAGTGCTTTCAATGTCAATTCGTGGCGGCGCGCCCCGACCTGCCCGGCCCAGTTTTTCGAGTCGCCCCAGTCCATGCGGCTGTCGCTGATGCCGTCGCCTTCGGTGACCAGCATGTCCACATTCAGGCTGACACCGACGTGACCGGCAAAAGCCATTTCACACACGGTGGCCCATAAGCCGCCATCGCTGCGGTCGTGGTACGCCAGCAAGTGACCCGCGCCGCGCAACTGATTGATGGCAGCGATCAACGCTTTGAGTTGTGCCGGGTCGTCGAGATCGGGCACGCCGTCATCAGCGGCATTGCCGGTTTGATTCAGCACCTGCGCCAGCATCGACCCCGCCATGCGGTTTTTGCCGTTGCCGAGGTCGATCAATATCAGCGTGTGGTCACCCGGTTGCAGCTGCGGCGTCAGCGTGCCGCGGACCTCATCCAGCGTGACGAACGCAGTGACGATCAACGACACCGGCGCGGTGACTTGCTTTACTTCGCGCTGTAGACCTGACCCCTCGGTCCATCGGGTGCGCATCGACAAACTGTCTTTGCCCACCGGCACGCTGATACCCAGGGCCGGGCACAACTCCATGCCGATGGCGCGCACGGTGTCGTAGAGCGCAGCGTCCTCGCCGGCCTCGCCACAGGCAGCCATCCAGTTGCAGCTGAGCTTGACGCGGTCCAACTCGAACGGCGCGGCCAACAAATTGGTCAGCGCCTCGGCCACCGCCATGCGGCCCGACGCGGGTGCATCGATCACCGCCAACGGCGTGCGCTCACCGATCGCCATCGCCTCGCCGCGAAAGCCGCAGTAGTCGGCCAACGTCACCGCGCAGTCGGCCACCGGTACCTGCCACGGCCCGACCATTTGGTCGCGGTGGCTGAGGCCGCCGACCGTTCGATCGCCGATGGTGATGAGAAAGCGTTTGCTGGCCACCGTCGGGTGGCGCAGCACATCGAAGGCCACCGTCGCCAGCTCGACGTCGGCCAGGTTCAGCGCAGCCAGCGCAGTGGTTTGTCGTCGCACCTCGCGGTGCATCTTCGGCGGCTTACCGAGCAACACTTCCATCGGCATGTCGATGGCGCGTGCAGCGGCGGTGCCGGCATCTGCCGCACCGTCCACCGCCGCAGCAGCAAGCACCAATTGACGCGCTTCGGTCGCCACACCGACGACGGCGAACGGGCAGCGCTCACGCGTGCACATCGCGACGAACACCGGCAACAAATCGGGCCGCAGCGCAATCACGTAACGCTCCTGGCTTTCGTTGCACCAAATCTCTTTCGGCGACATGCCGGTTTCTTCGAGCGGCACCTGGCGCAGATCGAACCGCGCACCGCGGCCGGCACCATCGACCAGCTCCGGGAACGCATTCGAGATACCGCCCGCACCGACATCGTGAATCGCCAGCACCGGATTCGATTCGCCGAGCGCCGCGCAGTGGTTGATGACCTCCTGCGCCCGCCGTTGAATTTCCGGGTTGCCGCGCTGCACCGAGTCGAAGTCGAGTGCGGCTGCGTTGGTGCCCGCCGCCATCGAACTGGCCGCGCTGCCGCCCATGCCGATACGCATTCCGGGCCCGCCGAGTTGAATCAGCAACGTGCCCGACGGGAAGGCGCTCTTGTCGGTTTGCGACGCGGCGATGGTGCCCAGGCCGCCTGCCAGCATGATCGGTTTGTGGTAGCCACGCCGCTGCACACCGGAGGCTTCTGGCCCCTGATCGGGCGAGTTGCCGGCAGGGCTGGCCGACGCGCTGGCTGGCGCAGACGCACCCACCGTTTGTTCGTATGCCCGAAAGTACCCGAGCAAATTCGGTCGACCGAATTCGTTGTTGAACGCGGCTGCGCCCAGCGGCCCGTCGATCATGATTTGCAGCGCGCTGGCGATGTGGTCCGGCTTGCCGTACGGCGCACGTTCCCACGCCCAGTCGGTGCCGGGCAGGTGCAGGTTCGACACCGTGAAGCCGGTCAAACCTGCTTTGGGTTTGGAGCCGCGACCGGTGGCACCTTCATCGCGAATTTCGCCACCTGCGCCGGTGGCCGCGCCTGCGAACGGCGAAATCGCGGTCGGGTGGTTGTGCGTTTCCACCTTCATCAACACCTGCACCGACTCGCGGCGCGCGCTGTATTGCGGCGCATTGGTGTAGCCCTCGGGTAGCCAACGCTCGATCAGCCCGCCCGCCATCACCGAGGCGTTGTCGCTGTAGGCCACGACCGTGTGCTGCGGTGCCAACGCATGCGTGTTGCGGATCATCTGAAACATCGACAACGGCTGCACCTCGCCGTCGATCGTGAAACGGGCGTTGAATATCTTGTGGCGGCAGTGCTCGCTGTTGGCTTGCGCAAACATCATCAACTCGACATCGGTCGGGTTGCGCGCAAGGGAGGTAAACGACTGCACCAGGTAATCGATTTCGTCGTCCGACAACGCCAGGCCCAACTCGCCATTGGCCGCGACCAAGGCAGTGCGGCCTTGTGCCAGCACGTCTACATGGGCCATCGGCGCGGCTGGTTGCGCGGTGAACAGCTGAGCGGCTGCGTCGCGGCTGAGCAGCACGCTGTCGGTCATGCGGTCGTGCAGCAGCATGGCAGCGGCTTGCAGCTCATCGGCGGTCAATGGCTTGCTGCCACCGAACAGACCGGTCTTCACGCCCAATCGGAATTCGGTGACACGCTCAATGCGTTTGACCGCCAGCCCGCAGTTGTGCGCAATGTCGGTGGCCTTCGATGCCCACGGCGACACCGTGCCCAAGCGCGGTGCGACGACGACCAGCGCGCCCTCGCTTGCGTCACCGGTTCCAGCTGCGCTCGGCGCGCCACCCACATCGCCGTAGCGCAGCAATCCTTCGACCGCGTCACGTGCGGCGCGGTCCAGCTGCGTATCGCAGCACACCCAGTGCACATAACGCGCGCCGACTGCGGTGATGCGCGGCACGGCTTGCTGCAATCTCGCCAGCAGCGCGGTGGCGCGAAATGCGGAGAGCGCACGGCTCCCCTCGACATGAAACAAGTGCGGGGTAGGTGCTGTCACGCGGCGCTCGGGGTCGGGGTGGATGAAGCGGCCCTTGCGCGGTGTCGGTCGCCACGCGGGGAACCCGGAATTTTACGGGTCGGGTGAGATAATTTCAGGCATGACTATCACCATCAAAACCGCTGCCGATGTCGACGGCATGCGCATCGCCGGGCGGCTGGCTTCCGAGGTGCTGGACATGCTGACGCCGCATGTCGCAGCGGGCATCAGCACCGAAGCACTCGACAAGTTGGCGCACGACTACATCGTCCAAGTGCAGCAGGCCATACCGGCACCGCTGCACTACCAGCCGCCGGGCTACACGCCTTACCCGAAATCGATTTGCACCTCGGTCAACCACCAGGTCTGTCACGGCATACCGAACGACCGCACGCTGAAAAACGGCGACATCATCAACATCGACATCACCGTGATCAAAGACGGCTGGCACGGCGACACCAGCCGCATGTTCGTGGTCGGTGACGGCTCGATCGCCGCCAAACGGTTGTGCCAGATGACCTACGACGCCATGTGGCGCGGCATTGCCAAAGTCAAACCCGGCGTACGCCTGGGCGACATCGGGCACTCGATTCAAACCTTTGCTGAAACCAACGGCTTCAGCGTGGTGCGCGAGTTTTGCGGCCATGGCATCGGCCGCAAGTTCCATGAAGACCCCCAGGTGCTGCACTACGGCAAACCCGGCACGCTGGAAACCCTGGTGCCGGGCATGGTGTTCACGATCGAGCCGATGGTCAACGCCGGTCGCCGCGAAATCCGTGACACCGGCGACGGCTGGACCATCGTCACCAAAGACCGTTCGCTGTCGGCGCAGTGGGAACACACCGTGCTGGTCACCGAAACCGGCTACGAGGTGCTGACGCTGTCGGCTGGCAGCCCTGCCGCGCCAGCGTTTGTGCGCGAAGCCGTGGCGGCCTGAGCGCATCGCTCGGCACGCGTCGGCCCCCACACCTTTGCCAACCAGCATGGCTGCAGGTCTGAAGGACCGACGGGCAAGCGCACGTGCGGGTGCGCATGTGGATGCGCAAGCGGCGATCCGCGCGACCACGCTGTCGGCGGACAAGCTGGCCGAACTGCGGCTGGCATATCGCGCAGGCAAAGACGCGCTGACCAGCCACTTCGAACTGGCACGGCCGACCGCGCCAGCGGCGACCCGGTTGCTGCGTGGGTTGGCGCAGCACGTGGACCACACGTTGGTGGCGCTGTGGAACTGTCTGGCCATGCCGACCGATGCGGCGTTGTTGGCGGTTGGCGGCTACGGCCGCGGCGAGTTGTTTCCATACTCCGACGTCGATGTGCTGGTGCTAACGGCGAGTGACGCGAGTGAGGCGAGTGAGGCGAGTGAGGCCAGCAACACCGGTGATTTAAGCAACACGAGTTACGCCAACGGCGCACTGCGCCTGCGCTCGCCGCACGTCGGCGCAACCGCGGACCTGTTTACCGCCGAAGTCGAGCCTATGCAGGCCGCAGCTGCCAGCGCAGCCGCGGTCCCTTCCAGCGCATCGGCGATCGAAACATTCATCACCGCGTGCTGGGACATCGGCCTGGAGATTGGCTCCAGCGTGCGCACGGTAGAGCAATGCATGGCCGAGTCTGAGCGCGACATCACGGTGCAAACCGCGCTGCTGGAGTCGCGCTTTTTATGCGGCTCGCGTCGCGGCTTCAGCGTGTTTCGCCGCAACAACTCGCAGGCCATGCACCCGCGCTCTTTTTTGCGCGGCAAAACGCTCGAGATGCGGCAGCGCCACCAAAAGTTCGAAGACACGCCCTACTCGCTGGAGCCGAATTGCAAAGAAAGTCCCGGCGGGCTGCGCGACTTGCAAATGATCATTTGGGTGGCACGCGCTGCCGGGTTGGGCCGCAGTTGGGCCGAGCTGGCCTCGAGCGGCCTGGCCACGCCGTTCGAAGTGAAGCAACTGCAACGCAACGAAGGCCTGCTGAAGTTGATCCGCGCGCGGCTGCATTTGGTCGCGGGGCGGCGCGAAGACCGGTTGGTCTTCGACCTGCAAGGCACCGTGGCCGAGAGCTTCGGCTACCGCGCGACCAGTGGTCAGCGCGCCTCCGAGGTATTGATGCGCCGCTACTACTGGGCGGCCAAGGCGGTGGCGCAGCTGAACCAAATCCTGATGCTCAACATCGAGGGTCGGGTCAACGGCTCGCAAGACGCGCCGATGCGACCGATCAACCACTATTTTCTGGAACGCGACGGCATGCTGGAGGTTGCCAGCGACGATCTGTACCAGCGCCACCCGCATGCGATCTTGCGCACGTTCCTGACCTACCAAACCGAGCCCGGCATCCTCGGTTTATCGGCCCGCACCTTGCGCGCGCTGTACAACTCGCGCGGTTTGATGAACGCCGCATTTCGGCGCGATCCGGTCAACCGCGCCACCTTCATGCAGATTTTGCAAGCCGACAGCGGTCAAACGCACGCCTTGCGGTTGATGAACGAGACCAGCGTGCTGGGCCGCTCGCTGTGGGTGTTTCGGCGCATCGTCGGGCAAATGCAGCACGACTTGTTTCACGTCTACACGGTCGACCAGCACATCTTGATGGTGCTGCGCAATATGCGGCGTTTTTTCATTCCGGAGCATGCGCACGAGTACCCGTTTTGCTCCCAGCTGGCGCTGCAATGGGACGCGCCGTTCGTGCTGTATCTGGCCGCGCTGTTTCACGACGTGGCCAAAGGGCGCGGTGGCGACCATTCGGATTTGGGTGCGGTCGAAGCGCGGCACTTTTGCCGCGACCACCAGCTGTCGCGTGCCGACACGGCGCTGATTGAGTTTCTCGTCAAGTCGCATTTGACGATGTCGCGGGTGGCCCAAAAAGAAGACCTGAGCGACCCGGATGTGATCAAGAATTTTTCGCAATTCGTCGGCACCGAGCGCCGGCTCACCGCGCTGTACTTGTTGACGGTGGCCGATATCCGCGGCACCAGCCCGAAGGTCTGGAATGCCTGGAAAGGCAAGCTGCTGGAGGATTTGTACCGTGCCACGCTGCGCGCGTTGGGTGGCGCGCAGCCGCAGCTCGACGATGAAATCGACGCACGCAAACAAGATGCGCGTCACCTGTTGAGCCTGGCGTCGCTGCCCGACGGGGTCGAGTTGCCGCTGTGGAAAACGCTCGAGGTCAGCTACTTTGCACGCCACGACGCGAGCGAAATTGCCTGGCACACGCGCACGCTGCACGCGGTGCTGGCCGCTGCCGCACCGGTCGTCATGGCGCGCGTGTCGCCCATCGGGGAAGGCCTGCAGGTGGTGGTCTATGCACGTGACCGCGCCGATTTGTTCGCGCGCATTTGCGGCTACTTCGACAGCGCCAACTTCAACATCCTCGACGCCAAAGTGCACACCACGCGGGCCGGCTGCGCGCTCGATACCTTTCAAGTCACCAACCCGCAACTCGAAGCCGCCGGCAGCGCGAGCGCCGGCCACACGCTGTACCGCGACATGGTCGCGTTGGTTGAAAACCAGCTGGCCAAGGCACTCGACCTCGACGGCGCGCTGCCCGAGCCGAACCGCGGCCGGCAGTCGCGCCGCGTCAAATCGTTTCCAGTCACGCCGCGCGTTACCTTACGGCCCGACGAACGCGCGCAGCACTGGCTGCTCAGCGTATCGGCCAGTGACCGATCAGGCTTGCTGTATGCGATTGCCCGCGTGTTGGCGCGCCACCAGATCAACCTGCAGCTCGCCAAAATCACCACGCTGGGCGAACGCGTTGAAGACACCTTCCTTATCGATGGCTCGGTGCTCAGCCACAACCGCTCGCAAATCGCGGTGGAAACCGAGTTGCTCGATGCGATCGCTGCCTGACCCGCCGCGCCAGGTGCCATGCCGCTGACTCCGGTCGCTGCCGACGCCTGCCTGGCGCAGCTCGACCGCTACGACGCCATCATCGATGCGCGCTCTGAAGGCGAATTCGCACTCGACCAGCTGCCCGGGGCGGTCAACTGGCCGAGCCTGTCGGACACCGAGCGTGCGCTGGTCGGCACCGAGTACAAGCAGATCTCGGCGTTCGATGCACGCAAGCGCGGCGCGGTGTTGGTAGCGCGCAATGTGGCCGGTCATATCGAACGCCATGCGCAAGACAAACCGAAAGACTGGCAGCCGCTGGTGTATTGCTGGCGCGGCGGCCAGCGCAGTGCATCGCTCGCATTGGTGTTGGGCCAGATCGGTTTTCGGGTGCAGTTGCTGGAAGGCGGCTACCGCGCGTACCGGCGCGCGGTGATGGACGCACTGGAATTGCAACCTGCAACGATCGACTGGCGGGTGATCTGCGGCAAAACCGGGTCGGGCAAAAGCCGCTTGCTCAATGCGCTGCAATTGCAAGGCGCGCAGGTGCTTGATTTGGAAGGCCTGGCCAACCACCGTGGGTCGGTGCTGGGCTTGGTGCCTGGCAGCCCACAGCCCACGCAGAAACATTTCGACAGCTGCTTGTGGAACGCGATGCGCCGGTTCGATGCGTCGCGCCCGGTGTGGGTAGAAAGCGAAAGCCGCAAAGTCGGCGAGCTGCGGGTGCCCGAAAAACTGATTGAGCGCATGCGCGCTGCGCCCTGCGTGCGCCTGGAGCTGACCGCCGATGCCCGCGTTGCGCTGCTGATGCAGGACTACGACTTTTTCGTCAAAGACGTGCCCACTTTTTGCGAGCGCCTCGATGCGTTGCGTGCACTGCGCGGCAACGAGGTCATCGACCGGTGGCAGCACATCGCGCGGGCGGGCCACATCGCCAGCGTGGTGCATGAACTGCTGCTGAACCACTACGACCCGGTTTACCTGCAATCGATGCAACGCAATTACGCTGGTTTTTCAGCCGCCCGGTTGGTCGAACCGGCGAATGGCGACGCGGCGACCTTGGCCGGCGTTGCACGGCAATTGCTCGCTTGAATGCAAAGCTGTCGCCGCGGGACGTGACGCATGGCACGCGCCGCGCTGGCCGCCACCGACCGGACGTGCAGCGCACCGATGGACGGCGCACGGCAACCGGTAGACTGATTTTTCGGGGATCGCAACGCGCGAGCAGATCGCAACTTTCAGGATAGGAATGCGCATGGACATCGGGATGGCAGCTGACGACACGACCAACGCCGCGCTGCGTGCGCCCACCGCGGCAGAGCGCGCGCAACAGTTCGAACGCGACGGCTACATCGTCGCGCGGCAAATGTTCAGCCACGGCGAGATGCGCGACTTCATCGCAGAGTGCCAAAGCTACGAAGGCAAAAACGCGCACCGGGTCGAGCCCAACAGCGCCGGCTCGATGCAGTTCTACAGCGAGATTTATCGCCGCAGCGAACTGGTGCGGCGCTTCGTCAGCCAGCGCACCCTGATTGATTTCCTGGTGCCCATCACCGGCCCAGACCTGTGGGTGCGGTGGGATCAGGCAGTGGCCAAAGGCCCGGCCTCGGGCGTGTTCGACTGGCACACCGACACCGGCTATGACTTGCTGCCACAACCGCACTTCGAGGTCTGGATAGCACTGAGCGAAAACCGCGAAAACAATGGCGGGTTGTGCGTCATTCCGGGCAGCCACCGCGGCCGCCGCCACAGCCACCGGCGCGTTGGCAAGCACGTGGTCGCGGTGGAATCCGAACGCTATGACGCGGCCGACAGCGGCAAAGTTTTCATCGACGCCAACGAAGGCGATGTCGTGGTTTTTTCGTCGTTGCTGCTGCACAAAACCTACGAAAACACGACCGACAAATCGCGCTGGGCCTACGTCGCTGAAGTCATGAAGCTCGGCGACTTCGACCCCACCACCAAAGCGCCCTACTTCGTCATCGCCCGCAACGGCCAGCCGGTAGGCGCGCTCGAGCCTCACCTCGCGTGTGCCAGCGACCCGGCGCAAATCGTCAAAACGTTGCCGCTGGCCATCCGCCACCACCTGGCAGGCCCGCTGATCCGCAGCATCCGCGCCGCTTTCAAGCCTGCCGCGCCGGGTTGATCCACCAGTGGTGCGCGCATGGCAACGCGCACGCTTACGCAAGCAACTTGTTTCGCAAGCCGAATCAGTTGAGCAACCGCAATCGATCCGCCGCGCTCAGTCGCCGCGGCATGCCGACACCGACCTACATCAACACGATGTCGTAGTGTTCTTGTGAGCCGGTACCTTCGGCGCGCAGCGAGATCGGTTTGCCTATGAAGTCGCTCAGGCCCGCAAGGTGTTGGCTCTCCTCGTCGAGCAGCATCTCGATGACCGCAGGCGTGGCGATCACGCGAAACTCTTTCGGGTTGAACTGCTTCGCCTCGCGCAGTATTTCGCGCAGGATGTCGTAGCACACGCTGCGCGCGGTTTTCACCTGCCCGCGGCCGGCGCAGGTCGGGCACGGCTCGCACAACATGTGGGCCAGCGATTCGCGGGTGCGCTTGCGTGTCAACTCGACCAAGCCCAGTTGCGTGAAGCCGCTCACATTGACTTTGGTGCGGTCACGCGCGAGTTGTTTTTTGAACTCCGCCAGCACCGCGTCCTGGTGCTCTTCGCGCGACATGTCGATGAAATCGACGATGACGATGCCGCCCAGATTGCGCAGGCGCAGTTGGCGCGCAACCGCCTGACTGGCCTCCAGGTTGGTTTTGAAAATCGTGTCGTCGAAGTTGCGTGCGCCAACGTAGCCGCCCGTATTCACATCGACCGTGGTGAGGGCTTCGGTTTGATCGATCACCAGATAGCCGCCCGATTTCAAATCAACCCGGCGCTGCAACGCTTTCGCAATTTCCTCGTCGATGTTGAACAGATCGAAGATCGGCCGCTCGCCTTGGTACCACTCGAGCTTGCCGACTGCCGTCGGCGTGTAGGCCTCGCCAAATGTTTTCAACGCGTCGTATTGCTGTTTCGAGTCGATGCGTATGGTTTGGGTTTCATCGTGCGCGAGGTCACGCAACACGCGTTCGACCAAACTCAGATCCTGGTGCAGCGTGGTGCCCGGCGGCGACTTGAAACTGCGCTCGCGGATCGCCTTCCAGGTTTTGCGCAGGTAGGTGATGTCGTCGGTCAGCTCGGCGTCACTGGCTTCTTCGGCATTCGTGCGCAAGATGAACCCGCCGGTTGAACCCGCGCCCTCCGGCAACTGCACCAGCGCGTTCATGCGGCTGCGCAGCTGCTCACGCAGCTCATGCGAGCCGATTTTTTGGCTGATGCCGATGTGGTCGTCTTGCGGCAAAAACACCAGCAACCGGCCGGCAATGCTGATTTGCGTGGTGAGCCGCGCGCCTTTGGTGCCGATCGGGTCTTTGATGACTTGCACCGTCATGGTTTGGCCTTCGAAGACCAGCCGCTCGATCGGCGGTGGCGGCGCGACCGCCGCACCCGGCACGCTGGCACCCACCACCACGCTGTGCTTCGGATGGTCGCTCGCCAATTGCACATCGGCCACGTGCAAGAACGCGGCGCGCTCCAGCCCGATGTCGATAAACGCCGATTGCATGCCCGGCAACACCCGCGCGACGCGGCCCGCATAGATGTTGCCGACCAGCCCGCGCTCGAGCGTGCGTTCGACGTGCAGGTCTTGCACTGCGCCGTGTTCAACCACCGCTACACGGGTTTCTTGCGGCGTCCAATTGATCAATATGTCTTGCATGCAACCGATGGTATTCGAGCGATTTCGCTTGCAACGATGCCGGTGCCGCGCTTTTGTGGCGGTCTTGTCGCGCTTGTGTCGCGCATGTGTCGCGCATGTGTCTCGCTTGTGTCGCGCTTGTGTCGCGTCCTACCGCGTACTCACCAGCGCACACCCGCTGCGCGCAACAACACCGCGGTCTCGTACAGCGGCAAACCCATGATGCCGGTGTAGCTGCCAGCGATGCGCACAACCCAGGCACCAGCCGCACCTTGAATGGCATAGGCACCGGCTTTGCCGAACGGCTCACCGCTGGCGACATAGCGCGCGATGGTGTCGGCATCGAGCTCGGCGAAAGTGACGTGCGAGGTGCTGATGGCTATGGGCACAGGCTTCCTGTCACCCTGAGACAGGGCGGGGGCGGGGGTTGCGGTGCACGACTGCGGCGGCGGACTACCCCTCACCCCGGCCCTCTCCCCAGAGGGGCGAGGGGACAGTTGCACCTCTGCATTGGGCGCCACTGCCACCGCCGTAATGACCCGGTGCGTGCGGCCGCTCAACTGCTGCAGGGTGGCGACCGCATCGGCCGCATCGGCGGGCTTGCCGAACAGCCGCCGACCCAACGCCACGGTGGTGTCTGAACAAAGAATGGGGGCTGGCGGCAAGCCGCGTCGACGCAACCGCTGTTCGGCCGCCTGCAGCTTGGCCAGAGTGACCCGCTGCACATAGGCCAGCGGCAGTTCTCCGGCACGCTCGGCCTCCAGGCCCTCAGCATCTTCGGACGCAGCGGGCAAAAGCAACTCACAGCGCACACCGATTTGTTCGAGCAACTGGCGGCGGCGCGGGCTTTGCGACGCGAGATAAACGAAGTCGTGGCGTGCGTTTGGCGCTGCGCTGGCCGCTTTCGTGATGAAGCCGCGCGGCTTCATTCGCGGTGGTACGGATGGTTGATGGTCACCGTCCAGGCGCGGTACAGCGCCTCGGCCAGCAGCACGCGCACGAAGGCGTGCGGCAGCGTCAAATCAGACAAACGCAACGTTTCATCGGCGCTGGCTTTGAGTGGTGCAGCCAGCCCATCGGGGCCGCCGACGATCAGCGCCACATCGCGGCCGTCGTGCATCCACGCCGTCAAGCGCTGCGACAACTGCAGCGTGGTCCACCGTGCACCGTGTTCATCGAGCACAACCCGGCGCGCGCCCTTGGGCAGCGCCAGTTCGATGCGGGCCGCTTCTGCAGCCATCAGCTGATCGGCGGTCTTGCCGCTGCGCGCCTCGGCTTTCACCGCTTTCAGTTCGAGCCGGCATTCCGGCGGAAAGCGTTTGGCGTAGTCGCCGTACGCCGCCTCGGCCCATGCAGGCGTGCGTTGGCCCACCGCCACCAACAGCAGCTTCACTTGCCGCGCGGCGCTTTCTTGGTGGCCGCTCTTGGTGCCACCGCTTTGATGCCGCTGGCCTTTTTGGCTGGTGGCCTTTTGGTCGGTGCCGCGTTGACCGCAGCGCGTGCACTCGCCGCCTTCTTGGTCGATGGCTTATTCACCGCCATCACCTGAACCGGTGCCTTTTTGGCCACCCGTGCCGACGGTGCCAATGCCGATTTGCGGGCTGGCGTTTTCGCCACCACCGCAGCGCCCGATTTGGTGCCTACCGTGCGGGTCACACCGGTTTTCGCGGCGGTCGCACGCGTCGTAGACGCGCCAGTTTTAGCGGCCGGCGAGCGCCGCTTTGCGACAACTTCATCGGCTGCTGGTGCGCTGGCTTTGCGCGTCGGCGCTGTGGTAGCCGCGGCTTTGGTTGCCGTGGATTTACTTGTCGGCACTTTTTTCACCGGCGCGCGGCCTGCCGCGTTGACTGCGGCCGAGGTGCGCGCAGGTGCTTTTTTCGCAGGTGCCTTGGCGGTGGTCTTCAACTTCGTTTTGGCGGCCACCGGTTCGTCTACTTCTTCGGCTTTGACCAACCGCTTGGGCGCGGTGTCGAGCTTCAACTTGACCGGCTTGTCGCCCCAAATTTCTTCGAGGTGGTAGTACTCGCGGATATTCGGCTGCATCAGGTGCACGACCGCTGCGCCGCAGTCGACGATGATCCATTCGCCGTTGCTTTCGCCCTCGGTGCGCGGCACCGGGTAGCCGGCTTCTTTGACTGCATCGCGCACGCTGGCGGCCAGCGATTTCGTTTGCCGGTTGCTGGTACCCGAAGCGATGATGACCCGCTCGAACAGCGACGACAGGTGTTCCGTATCGAACACCACGATGTTCTGGCCCTTCACGTCTTCCAGCCCATCGACGATGACGCGTTGCAATTTTTTGATGTCCATTCAGCTCCTGGTGCGCTCGGTGGCGCGTGCAATGAAACGCTTGGGTAGGTGGTGGGTTGAGCCGCCGGCCGTTACGACTTAGCGGTACAAACCGTGTAGATCAATATAGCGCGCGACCTGCGGCGGCACCATCGTGTCAATCGGCAAACCCGCCGCCGAGCGCGCGCGCACCTGCGTGGCGGACAACGCCATCGGCGATAGTTCCACCGCGATCACCGCTGCCGGTGCCAGGTTTTTAGGCTCCGGCGAGCCTGGCCGCTGCGCCACGGCCAGCGTCACCAACTGCGACAGTTCGGCTGCGCCGTGCCAACTCGAAAACCCGGCATGCTGGTCTTGCCCGAGCAACAAAAACCAGTGCGCTGCAGGCTGCACGGCTTGCAGCTCGCGCACGGTGTCCAGGGTGTAGCTGGGCCCATCGCGTTGCAACTCCAGCGCATCCAGCACAAACCGCGGCTCGGCGGCAATCGCCAGCGCGACCATCGCCGTGCGGTGCACTGCCGCGGTCAACACACGCGTTTTTTGCCAGGGCTGGCCGGCAGGAATCCAACGCACCTGGTCGAGCGCGAGTTGCTTCAATGCCGAGGTGGCCAGCGCCACATGGGCGTTGTGCACCGGGTCGAAACTGCCGCCGAACAGGCCGATGCGCCTCAAGCCTGTGCGCTTTCACCAACTTCGGTTGCTTGCCAATCGGCCCAGTCGCGCGGCCGCAAAAAGTCGCTGTACAGCCGTGCTTCGGGCGTGCCCGCGGCGGGCTTCCAGTCGTAGCGCCATTTCACGATCGGCGGCATCGACATCAGAATACTTTCGGTGCGCCCGCCCGACTGCAAGCCAAACAACGTGCCGCGGTCGAACACCAGATTGAATTCAACATAGCGGCCGCGCCGGTAGGCTTGAAAGTCGCGCTCCACCTCGCCATAGGCCGTGTGGCGGCGGCGTTGCACGATCGGCAGGTACGCACCCACCAGCGAGTCGCCTACCGCTTGCATCATGGCGAAGCTGCCATCGAAACCCAGCTCGGAAAAGTCGTCGAAAAACACACCTCCGATACCGCGTGGCTCATCGCGGTGCTTGAGGAAAAAGTACTCGTCGCACCACTTTTTGAAGCGCAGATATTTGTCGTCGCCGAAAGGTGCCAACGCATCGCGGTTGATGCGGTGAAAGTGCTGCGCGTCTTCTTCGAAGCCGTAGTACGGAGTCAAATCCATGCCACCGCCAAACCACACCACCGGCTCGCGGTCGGCCGGCAACGCAGCAAACATGCGCACATTCATGTGCACCGTCGGCACATACGGATTGCGCGGGTGCATGACCAGCGACACGCCCATCGCCTCAAACGGCGCACCGGCCAACTCAGGCCGGTGTTGGGTCGCCGATGGCGGCAGCACCTTGCCTTTGACATGCGAAAAATTGCAGCCGCCGCGCTCGAGCAACGCGCCGTTTTCGATCAGCCGCGAGCAACCGTCGCCTTCTAAGCGGCCGCCGGGTTCGCGCGTCCAGGCGTCGGCCGCGAACGGCTCACCGCCCTCGACTTCCAGCGCACCGATGATGCGGTCTTGCAGACCCAGCAGGTAGTCGCGTACGGCTTGTGTTTTCATGGCGTGGTGTGTTTCATCGCTTGATCGCCTGGTGCCCGATATCGCGCCGGTACTGCATGCCGTCAAAGCGGATGGGTTGCATCAATGCATACGCGCTTTGCTGCGCCAGCTTGACCGAGTCGGCCAGCACGGTGGCGCACAGCACGCGCCCGCCCGCGGTGACCAACGCGCCATCTTGCAACGCGGTGCCCGCATGGAACACCACCGCATCGGCGGTCTCCGCCGCGATGCCAGTGATCGTGTCGCCCTTGCGCGGGGTTTGCGGATAGCCGGCCGCTGCGGCCACTACGCCGAGTGCTGCGCGGCGATCCCATTGCAGCTCGACGCCACCCAGCGTGCCGTCGATTGCGTGGGCGAACAAATCGAACAAATCGCTTTTCAACCGCAGCAAGATCGGCTGCGTTTCCGGGTCGCCGAGTCGGCAGTTGAATTCAACAGTGCGCGGAAAGCCGTGCGCGTCGATCATCAAACCAGCGTACAAGAAACCGGTAAACGGAATGCCGTCTTTGGCCATGCCGTGGATGGTGGGCAGGATGATTTCCTGCATCACCCGCGCGTGCACATTGGGCGTCACCACCGGTGCCGGCGAGTACGCGCCCATGCCGCCGGTGTTCGGGCCCAAGTCACCATCGAGCAAACGCTTGTGGTCTTGGCTGGTGGCCAGCGGCACCACGTTTTTGCCGTCGCACAACACGATGAAGCTGGCTTCTTCGCCTTGCAAAAACGCCTCTATCACCACCCGCGGCAGCGCCTGGCCGTCGGCACCGGTGTTGTGCTGCACCTCGAGCACCTCGACTCCGCTGCCCAGCATCCAATCGATCGCTTCGTGCGCCTGCGCCACCGTGGTCGCCACCACCACGCCTTTGCCCGCGGCCAAACCATCGGCCTTGATGACGATGGGCGCGCCATTGGATTCGACGTACGCGCGCGCTGCGACCGCATCGGTAAAAACCGAGTACGAGGCGGTCGGAATGTGGTGGCGCTGCATGAACGCCTTGGCGAACGCCTTTGAGCTTTCGAGCTGGGCTGCCGCCTGGGTCGGCCCAAATATGCGCAAGCCACGCGCGCGAAAAAAGTCAACGATGCCGGCTGCCAGCGGGCCTTCCGGGCCGACCACCGTAAGTTCGATTTTTTCGCGCTCTGCAAAGTCGGCCAACGCGCCGAAGTCGGACAGCGCCAGGTTGTGCAGCCGCGGGTCGGTGGCCGTGCCGCCGTTGCCAGGTGCGACGTACACGGTTTGCACCTTGGCCGACTGCAGCAGCTTCCAGGCGATGGCGTGTTCGCGGCCACCCGAGCCGATCACCAGCACCTTCATTCGGCCAGCTCGGCGTTGTGGAACATCGCCTGCACGTCGTCCAAATCTTCAAACGCATCGAGCAGTTTTTGCATGCGCAGCGCGTCTTCGCCGGTGATCGACACCGTGTTTTCACCGCGCATCGTCACCTCAGCGACCGCCGGTTTGAAGCCCGCCGCCTCGAGTGCTGCCTTGACGGATTCGAACTGCAACGGCGGCGTAATCACTTCGACCGCGCCGTCGGCATCGCTCACCACATCGTCGGCACCGGCTTCGAGCGCGACTTCCATTACCCGGTCTTCATTGGTGCCGGGCTCGAACACCAACTGGCCACAGTGTTTGAATTGAAACGACACCGAGCCTTCGGTGCCCAGGTTGCCGCCGTACTTGCTGAACACATGGCGCACTTCAGCCACCGTGCGCACGCGGTTGTCGGTCATCGTGTCGATGATCACCGCCGCGCCGGCGATGCCGTAGCCCTCATAGCGAATCTCTTCGTAGCTCACGCCTTCGAGGTTGCCGGTGGCTTTGTCGATGTTCTTTTTGACGGTGTCGGCCGGCAGGTTGGCGGCCTTGGCTTTGTCGACCGCCAGCCGCAGGCGCGGGTTCAGCGCCAGGTCGCCACCGCCCAATCGTGCAGCGACCGTGATTTCACGGATGACCCGCGTCCAGACCTTGCCGCGCTTGTCGTCTTGGCGACTTTTGCGATGCTGGATATTGGCCCACTTCGAATGTCCGGCCATGAAAAGGCGTCTCCGGTGCACGCGGCGCGCGGGTTGCGGCGGGCAGCGTGTAGTTAAATCAGGCGGCGAGTTTACGTGCCGTGCCAGCGGGCGTCATGCCGCTCGCACACCCCGACTTCCAAAGCGACCGCCATGACCGAGCCGATCCTTATTGCGCAACACCACGCCGCGCCTGCCGAGCCGATCAACTGCTATTTGCTGCCCGCGCTGGCCAACCGACACGGCCTGATTACCGGTGCCACCGGTACCGGCAAAACCATCACGCTGCAAACGATGGCCGAGAACTTCAGCCGCATCGGCGTGCCGGTGTTCATGGCCGATGTCAAAGGCGATTTGACCGGCATCACGCAAGCCGGCACGGTCAGCGACAAGCTGGCGGCGGTGCTGCAAGAACGCGGCCTGGCCACGCCGACCTCACTTGCCTGCCCGGCCACGCTGTGGGATGTATTTGCGGATGCGACCAAGGCCAGCGGCCACCCGGTGCGGGCCACCGTCAGCGACATGGGCCCGCTGATGCTGGCGCGCATGCTGGCGCTGAATGAAACGCAGCAAGGCGTGCTGAGCCTGGTGTTCAAGATCGCCGACGACAACGGTTTGCTGCTGCTCGACTTGAAAGACCTGCGCGCGATGCTGCAGCACGTAGGCGACAACGCCAGCCAGTTCACCACCGAATACGGCAACGTCAGCGCCGCCAGCATTGGTGCCATTCAGCGCGGCTTGCTGCAAATTGAAGAACAAGGCGGTGACAGGTTTTTTGGCGAGCCGATGCTCAACATCGCCGACTTCATGCAAACGGTGCCAGTGGGCGGCCAGCAGCACGGCGTGATCAACATCTTGGCGGCCGACCAACTGATGAACAGCCCGCGGTTGTACGCCACGTTCTTGCTGTGGATGCTGAGCGAGCTGTTCGAGCAGTTGCCCGAAGTCGGCGACCTCGATCAGCCAAAGCTGGTGTTCTTTTTTGATGAAGCCCACCTGTTGTTCAACGAAGCGCCGAAAGCGCTGATCGAGCGCATTGAATTGGTGGTGCGGCTGGTGCGCAGCAAGGGCGTCGGCGTGTACTTCGTGACGCAAAACCCGCTTGATATTCCCGACAGCGTGCTCGCACAACTCGGCAACCGGGTGCAGCACGCACTGCGCGCGTTCACGCCGCGCGACCAAAAAGCCGTCAAGGCCGCGGCCAGCACGATGCGCCCGAAACCCGGCCTCGACCTCGAAGCGGCAATCACCGAATTGGCGGTGGGCGAGGCACTGGTGAGTTTTCTCGACAGCAAGGGCCGGCCGAGCCTGACGGAGCGGGTATTCGTGCTGCCGCCGGGCAGCCAAATCGGCCCGATCACCGAAGCGCAACGCAAGGCGCTGATCGCCAATTCGCTGGTGGCCGGGGTGTACGAGAAAGCGGTGGACCGTGAATCGGCCTACGAAAAGCTGAAAGGCCGCGCGGTCGCGAGCAGCAATGCGGCGCAGACCACCGCACCCATATCTGCATCCACATCTGCGTCCGCATCGGCATCCACGCCGCCGAGTGGCGCAGGCCGCAGTGAAGGCAACCCATCGGCCGGCACCCCAACCGGCACCGCCAGCGTGCCGCCCGAGTCGGGTGGCGGCCTGATGGGCGGGCTCAGCAACGTGCTGTTCGGTCGCACCGGCCCGCGCGGTGGCATCCACGAAGGCCTGGCCCAGTCGATGGCCAAGTCGGCCGTGCGCAGCATCGGCAGTTCAGTCGGCCGCGAAATCATTCGCGGCGTGCTGGGTGGCTTGTTCGGTGGCGGGCGCCGCTGACCGCAGCCAACCACACCCGCGCGGGCAGCCCGCTTTAACGCGCGTTTCTGCGCTGGTTGTTGGCGTCACCGCGTAGGCCGTTGTCGCGACCGCGGTAACCGTCACGGTCATCGCCCCGGCGGTCGTCGATCCGGTAGCCACCGTCGCCATCGCCACGGTCGTCGTGGCGGTCGCGCCCACCCCGGCTACGCCAGCCGCCGTCGTCGTCGTGACGGTGATGATGGTGGCCGCCGTCGTAATAGCCGTCTTGCGACACCACATAGCCGTAGGGCGCGTAACCCCACGGCACCGGCGCAATCACATACGGACGTTGATACACCACCTGAGGCGGCGGCAACACGATCACCGGTGCAGGAACGTAGATGCGCTCGCGTCCGTAACCGCCGTAGTCACCGTACCCACCGTAATAAGCGCGCCCGTTAGAAACCACCGCGCCTACCGGCGGCGCATCGATCGACACCGACCAGCCGATATCGCGTGCCTGGGCAACGCCTGCGCCACACCACACGATGACTGCCGCGGTGGCAATGATCAGACGCTTGTTCATGGCAAATCTCCTTAGCAGGTTGGGCACCCGAGGTCACGTAGAACCAAACCGAATGCGAGAACAGCACACGCTGACAGCATGCCCACACTCAACGTGCAAAACACACTGCCGCGTTGACAGCGCAATGGCCAGCGCCGGTAAAGACATGTGAACACTGAAAGTCAGCAACAGCAGGCGGTGCAGCGCCCCGCCCCATCGGCGGCCGGGTTCTCGGCCCGAGCCCAGTAGTCGTAATCACCGGTGCGACTCAACGGTAGTCAGCGACCACCGCGTCGAACAAGCGATTCGCCAACACGACAGCGCCGTGAGGTGCCAGGTGAATCGCGTCCTGGTAGACGTCCACGCCCTGCTGCTCAGCGGCGCGGTAGGTGTCCACCATCGACAAAAACGCAATGGCATGCCGCGCAGCGATCAACGACAACGTGCGCTCCGCATCGGGGCGGCCCGCTGCGTGCAGCTCGTCTCGCGTCGGATGAAACACCAGCACCAGCGTGCGGTGATGCGATCTGAGTTGGGAAATCAGGCGGTCAGTCGCCTGGGCGGTGCGCACCAATTTCTGCGCGTAGGTCAGCGACGATTTATCGCGGTGCGATGCACTCCAGGCGTGTTCGATACCGCTAAGCGCGATGTCGTGGATTGCACCGTAGGTCGGCTCAAGCCGGTAGGGAATCACATCATTCGCTGCATCGGGAACATCCACCAAATCGTGGGACGACATCACCAGCACGCCAGCTTGCGCAGGAAATTCGCCGAACTTGGCCAGATAGCCGAGCAGGTTCTCGGGCCCCCAACTCGACGCGGCAATGGCGTTCACGGTGAGTGCCGAATGCCCGGCCAGACCGTGCAGGCGTACCTGCAAGCGGCGCGCTACGGTTTGCGCTTGATCGATGTCGTGGTTTCCGTAAACGACGCTGTCGCCGAATATGGACAGCTGGTCTGTCGCACTCACCCGGGTGCGGTCGAAATCGTCGCTGCGCATCGCATATCGGTTGATGCGAATGTCGTTTCCGAACCGCGCATAGGAGCGCGACGCAATCAGGTGATATTCAGTTTGCACATCACGCAGCGCCATCGGCGGGTCCCCGAAACCGGCCGCACGTCCCAGCACTTCGAGCAGCACCAAGCCGAGCAATACCCAGCCGAGCAGTCGGCGCAGCGTGCGCGCTCGCATCAATCGCATCATCACCATCTACCGCTAGCGATAGCGGGCTCGAACCGCCTGCAATGGCACATCGATGAATCGCTCGATCAGCATGGCGTAAGCCGTGGCCAAACCCAGGGTGGCCACCAAGCAAATCACCGGATGTGCGGCGAGATGCAGTCGGTCCTGCAGTATTTGTATGACCACGAAATGCAGTAGGTAGATGGCGTAGGAATGAACGCCCATGCGCTTGACCAGCGGCCAATTGAGCGGGCGAAAAGCAGGGGTTGCCGACCGACTGATCACGAAATAAAAAATCGGCATCAGCGAAATTCCCTGCACGGTGTAGCGCAGGGTTTCGCGGAAGAACGTGTCACGAAAAACCACCGAAAACGCCAGGCCGAAAAGCCCCAGCGCGAACAGCCACCAGTTGCCAGCGCGCATAGGTTGCCCGGCCTTCGAGTCGATCAGCGGGTTTTTCATCATGGCCAACACCGCGCCGAACAAGATGGAGTCGAAGCGAGTGTCGGTGGCGTAGTAGGTGCGCTCGGCTTGAAAGCCGGTTTGCGACGCAAGATGAACCCGCCACAACAGGCAAATGGCGCACAGCACGATAAGCAACTGACCGATACGCCGTGGCTGCCAGTGCCGCAGACAGGGCACGATCAGCAGGGGGAAAAAAATGTAGTAGTGCTCTTCAACGGCCAAGGACCAGAGCACCCCGGTGCCACTTGGCACATTGGCGGTGCCGTCAAAAAACAAAACGTAGTAGTTCGCAAAGTACAACATCTGTGCAACGAAGCCTTGCACAGTCGCGCCGCCGCCCAGCACACCGGCAAGCACCAACCCGTAGGCCAACACCAGGGTGATGAAAAGCGGTGGAAACAGTCTCAAAAATCGACGGCAATAAAAGCCGGGCACATTGATTTTTCCGGTTGCCGCATGCTCACGCACCATCAGCGTGGTGATCAAAAACCCGCTCAGAAAGAAGAAAATCGTGACGCCTAAACCGCCGGGGATCACGTTGCCGAAACCCGCATGCGCAACCACCACGATCAGCACGGCCAGCGCGCGCAGCCCGTCGAGTGATGCGATGGTCGACACCGCATGATGGCCCGCGGTTCTCAATGCAGCGCTCCTTCAGTGAAGCAAACAGCTGCGCTCGCGAACGGGACCATTCGCCAAGTGCACGAACGCAGGAAACGTTGGCGCATTTTTCAGACTGATGGTCCGCGCACGGCCACCAGTCGGCTCCACCGAATGCTCGGTTTTTCGACCAGCCGGTAGGCGAGATAGCTGACGAGCAGGCACACCATCAGCACCAAAACGAAGCTCGCCAGTTCGCCCCATAGCGTGTGCGGCAACACGCGGTACGACAGGTTGAATGTTGCCCCGGTCAGCGGGTTGTGCAGCAAATACAGGCTGTATGAAATGGTGCCGAGGAACTGCAGCGGCCGCCAGCTGAACCAATAGTTCAGTGTGGGCCAGTGGGCGCTTTGGGCCAGCAGTGCAGCGGTCACCAGCACCGCGCCGATGGAATAGTTGTGGTGCAGCGCGAACGCGATGCCTAACGCACCGAAAAACGACCACATCAGCGTGCGCGCATGCCGAACGCCGCGATTCGCCCAGTATGCGAACACCCCGGCGATGAAGGCGTACCAAAACGGCAAAAAACCGCCGACCCACAGTGCGCTGCTGGACAGGTTGAACGGCCACGCCAGTGACAGCACACCGGCAGCGACGAAGACCGCGAGTCGCTGTTGCCGAAAGCCGTCCGCGCGCCCGATCCGGTCGGCCCACACCACCAGCAGCGCGAACGCCAGGTAAAACTGCACTTCAACGCCCAAGGTCCAATAAATCGGATTCAGGATGGGCGAATCGGCCAGGCCGTGCGTGTAGGTGGCATGCGCCAACAGTGTTTGCCAGCGCGGCAAATCGATGGCGGTATGCGCCGTGATTGCTTTCACCGCACCCAGGCCAATGACCACCGCGAACGAAAAATACATCGGTGGCGTGAGCCGAATCAGCCGGCGCGCAATGAATTTCAAGCCGTGCGCTGCATCAATCGGCGCGTGGTGCACGGTGAGCGCCATCACAAAACCGCTCAGCACAAAAAAGATCGGAACGCCGAGTTCGCCGTGGCCAAAAACCCAGCCTACAAACCAGCTCGGCAAGCTGGCTTGGAGCAGCTTCAGGTGTCCGCCTTCGGCTGCGTGGAACAACACCACCCACATGGCTGCCACACCGCGCAACCCATCGGCCAATGCAAGCCGGTTGCCGACTTTCGTGGTGGCGATGGCGGCGGCGGTGGTGACCGGCGGTTGGGCATCGCGCAACAGTTCAGTGGGCATCGAATCGATAGATCGCAGTTGACGAAGCGCCGCGAGTGTATTGCCCGCTCCGCACGGCCACTCGGCGCCGCCGAAACCGGCGTGACGCACGCCACGAAACCGGGCCTCCAACAGCAGGTCGCGAGAGATAATTTCGCATTGCTGCAACCGGCGCTGCGCCAGCCGTCGCCCTACCACTTACGCCATGACCGCACCTCTGCGCCCCGCGCCTGTCAGTCCTGCACCGCCAAGTGCGCCATCCGCCGGTGGCACCTCACCAACCGGCGTGTCGCCCGGTTCGACGCAAGCTGTTGAGGCCAAGCCCAGCCATTTTCTGCGGCAGATCATCGAGCGCGATCTCGCTGCGGGCACCTACGCGGGTCGGCGGTTTGCCGGCACGCCCGGTGACGCTGCCCACCACGCGGCAGCGCCCATCGATACCGCGCGCATCCGCACCCGCTTCCCGCCCGAGCCGAACGGCTACTTGCACATCGGCCACGCGAAAAGCATTTGTGTGAATTTCGGGCTGGCGCGGGACTATGGAGGCGTTTGCCACCTGCGTTTCGACGACACGAATCCGGAAAAAGAAGAACAGGAATACGTCGACTCGATACTCGACGCGGTCCAGTGGCTGGGCTTTGGTTGGCGGGCAACCGCACCGACGACCGACATCAATCAGCCCAATGCGCCGCCTGCGACGCGCAGCCATCTGTACTACGCGAGCAACTATTTTGATTTCATGTACCGCGCCGCCGAAGCACTGATTCAAGCGGGCCTGGCGTATGTCGACGAGCAAACCGCCGACCAGATGCGCGCCACGCGGGGCGACTTCAACACACCTGGCACCGACAGTCCGTACCGTCAGCGCAGCGTCGATGACAACCTGACGCGGTTTCGCCAGATGCGGGCGGGCGAGCTGGCCGACGGCGCTGCCGTGCTGCGCGCCAAGATCGATATGGCGTCGCCGAACATCAACATGCGCGACCCGGCGCTCTACCGCATCAAGCACGCCACCCACCACAACACCGGTGACACCTGGTGCATCTACCCGATGTACACCTACGCGCACCCGATCGAAGACGCGCTGGAAAACATCACCCACAGCATTTGCACGCTCGAATTCGAAGACCAGCGGCCGTTCTACGACTGGCTGCTCGACACGCTGTGCCGCCTCGGTCTGACGAGCCCGCCGCGCCCGCATCAATATGAATTCGCGCGGCTGAATCTGACCTACATCGTCACCAGCAAACGCAAGCTGAAGCAGTTGGTAGACGACGGCCATGTGCTCGGCTGGGACGACCCGCGCATGCCGACCATCGCTGGCCTGCGTCGCCGTGGCTACACGCCGGAAAGCCTGCAGCTGCTGGCCGAGCGCAGCGGCGTGAGCAAGGCAGGCGGCTGGCTCGAGTACGCCTCGCTCGACATCGCGTTGCGTGATGACCTCGACCCGAAAGCTGCGCGTGCGTGCGCGGTGCTGGACCCGTTGAAGCTCAGGCTGGTCAATTTCGCCGAAGTGTTTGGTAGCGCCGCGCACGACGAGCCGTGCCACGCGCCGGTGCATCCGGCGCAGCCCGACCGAGGCCTGCGTGAGTTCGCGCTGACGCACGAGGTGTGGATCGAGCGCGAAGACTTCATGGAGCAGCCGAGCAAAGGCTTTTTTCGACTCAGCCCGCCGCGCGTCGACGCGGCCGGGGTCGCGCAACCGGGCAGCCGAGCGCGGCTGAAGTACGGCTACGTGATCGAATGCGTGGGTTGCGAAAAAAACGCGCTCGGCGAAGTCACTGCCGTGCTCGCCGCGCTGCTGCCCGACACCAAAAGCGGCACGCCCGGCGCCGACGCCATCAAAGTCAAAGGCGTGATCACCTGGGTCAGCGCAGCCCACGCGATCAGCGCCGAAGTGCGGCTGTACGACCGCCTGTTCACCGAAGCACAACCCGACGCAGGTAGCCGCGATTTTTTGAGCGTATTGAATCCACTCAGCCGGCGCGTCGTCACCGGCTACCTCGAACCCGGCCTGGCGAGCGCACAGCCAGAAAACCACTTCCAGTTCGAGCGCCACGGCTACTTCGTCGCCGACCGCCAAGACCACACCCCCGCACGCCCGGTGTTCAACCGCACCGCGACGCTGAAAGACACCTGGGCCAAGTGATTTCGACGCCGGTTGCCGCTGGCTATTTGTTGCAGGCCTGCGGCGAGGCCCGCCGGTAGGCCTTGCATTTCAACCACCCACCCGCAGATTCAGGGCACGAAAATACCAGGCTGGTACTGTGCATCCGGCGGCGTACGCAGCGACGCATGCCGTTGCGAAATCAAGAAGGAACCCGACATGAAAAACCTACTCGTTGCTTTGTCTTTGGCGGTGGCCGCAGTCGCCGTCGGCATGGCCCCAACCGATGCCGACGCCAAACGTTTTGGCGGTGGTGGCTCCTCGGGCATGCAACGCAGCATGCCGAATCGCGCCACGCCCGACGCCGCACCGGCGCGCCCAGCGCAGGCCACGCCCGCACTGGCCACCGCGGGCGCGCCGCCTGCGGCTGCACCCAAGCGGTCGTGGATGGGGCCATTGGCAGGTTTGGCCGCGGGCTTGGGGTTGGCTGCGTTGATGAGTCATTTCGGCATGGGTGCCGAGTTCGCCAACATCCTGATGATGGCGTTGTTGGCGGTGGTCGCATTCGTGGCGATACGCTTTGTGATGGGTCGCATGCGCGGCGCGGCGTCGCTGCCGTTGGCCACCCCGAACGGTATGCAGTTCTCAGGAGTCGGCTCGGCAGCGGGTGCCGCTTCGGGCGCACCCGCCCAGGTGAGTGCTGCCGATCGCAGTGAACCATCGCTTGCTGCCGTGCCGACCACCGCCGCCGCCGCGACTGCGTCCTTCGCCGGTCCGCCCACCGTGCCAGTGGGCTTCGACCAAGCGGGCTTCGAGCGCATCGCGAAGATGATCTTCATCCGCTTGCAAGCGGCCAATGACGGTGCCGATTTAAACGACTTGCGGCAGTTCACCACGCCCGAGATGTATGCCTCGGTCAAGCTCGACTTGCAGGACCGCGGCGTCAACTCACAGCAAACCGAAGTCATCAACGTCGACGCGCAGGTGCTGGACGTAGCGTCCGAGGCGGAGCGCCAGCTGGTCAGCGTGCGTTTCCACGGTTTGATTCGGGAAGATGCCGCGGGCCCGACAACGCCGTTCGATGAAATTTGGCACCTGGTCAAACCGACCGACGGCAGCCGCGAATGGGCGATTGCCGGCATTCAGCAGTCACACCCCACTGCGTGAGTGCGGTGCATTAAACGCAAGGAGCTCATGCGATGTGGAAACGCTTGTCGATGTTGTGGCTGGTGGTGCGCGGTGATGCGCGCCGGTTGTGGTTTGCGCTGCAGCACCCGCAGTCGCCGGGCTGGCTGAAAGGCGGCACCGCGCTGGTGCTGTTGTATTTGCTGTCGCCGATTGATTTGATTCCGGATGTGATTCCGTTTTTCGGCGTGCTCGACGATGTCGTGTTGGTGCCGATGGCGATCCGCTGGATGCTGTCGAAGCTGCCTGCGGCGGTGCGCGAACACGCCGAGCAGCGCGCCGGTGGGCGGCCCAGCGCGAAGACCGACGGCGCGGCTTGATCGGCCCAGCGCGCACGTCGCGCTGGTGAGTTTCTGTTTTTCTTTGGGCCCCCGAGCCGCCACGCCTTTGACCACACTGCTGCACATTTCCGACACCCATTTCGGTACCGAGCAGGCACCGGTGGTGGACGCGCTGTTGCAGTTGTCTAAAGACCTGGCACCCGACTTGGTGGTGTTGTCAGGCGACATCACACAACGCGCACGGCCTGCGCAATTTGCGGCAGCGCGCAGATTCCTTGACGCCCTCGGCGTGCCATTCATCAGCATTGCTGGCAACCACGACATTCCGCTCTACAACCTGGCCACGCGGTTGTTTTTTCCCTATGCGAATTACCAACGCGAATTCGGCCCGGTGATGGAGCCGGTGCACGACAGCGCGGGACTGCTGGTGCTCGGCGTCAAGACGACGCGCCGATATCGGCACGCGGTCGGCGAGGTGTCGGCCGCGCAGGTGGCGCGGGTCGCCGCCCGCTTGCAAAAAGCCGCGCCGAACCAGCTGCGCGTGGTGGTGGTGCACCAGCCGTTGCATGTCGAGGGCAGCGCGGAGGTGCGCCACCGGCTGCGCGGCAGCGACGCCGCACTCGCCGCGTGGGCTGCCGCCGGTGCCGATGTGGTGCTGGGTGGGCACATCCACCTGCCCTATGTGCGCGAGCTGTGCCCTGGTCGCGCGCTCCACGCCACCAGCGCCCCGTCAACGCGCACTGAAAAGGGTGAAGGCGGCGATACCGAGTGCGCGCGCATCGTGATCGCGCAGGCCGGTACCGCGTTGTCGAACCGGCTGCGACACGGCATGCCGAACTCGGTCAATGTGATTCGCCATGACGCTGCAGCAGGTGCTGCCTGCACGATTGAACGGTGGGACTGTCTGGGCCCGGATGCTGCGATTGCAAACAACTCTGCAGATGGAAACAGCGAGGGCTTTCAACGCATCGACCGCCAATGGTTTGCGCTGAACCGCACGCCGCCGATATTGGGCGCATGGTCGGCCGCTAATTCATCCTGAGGGGGCGACCGCGGCCGCACCATGCGGTGCAGCCGGCACGGTCAGACGGCGGTCACTTTTTTTCGGCCGCCACCACCAGCCGGTTGTCGACACTGACCACGCCTTTGACCAACAACGCGAGTTGTGTTGCACGCAGGCGCGATGCCTCGTCGGGGGCCGTGCCGGTCAGCGCCACCCGCCCGCCCACCGTGTCGACATTGATCTTCAGTGCGCTCAACTTCGCGTCTTTGGTCAAGCCGGAATTGACTTCGGTGCTGATGACCGCATCGTTGACTGCGGTGCTGGCGCTGTCGGCTGCGGACTGACTGCCTTGCTTCACGTCTTGCGCCATGTCTTTGGCCTTGTCTTCGATTTTTTCCATCCCTCTTGCGGTCGAGTCTTTGATCTCCTCGGCTTTTTTCGAGGTTTGCGCAATCGCGCCGTCGAGCACCTGCCCGGCGCTGCGGTTTCCTTTATCCGCGGGTTTGTCGCAGCCGGCGAGGGCTGCCAATGCGAGCCATGCGCCCAGCGCGATAGGGGTGAACAGGCGTGGCGATCGGTGTGGTGTGTGCATCGTGTTTCTCCGGGTGCGAGGCGCTGGCCGGTAGACCGCACTCGACGCCTCAGGGGTTGACAGCAAGCCAGCAGCGCATCGAATCGATCACTGCGTTGGCCCGATGCATGCACCGTAACGCGGCCTATCGGTCAACCCTGTCGGCCTGTCGCGCGCGGGCTTGTCGGACATGTCGGACATCTTGGACGCGCCGGACGCGCTGGACATCTTGGACGTGCCGGCCGTGCCGGACATGCCGCAGATGGCCGACGCGCAGCGCGGATCACCGGCTGTCGGCAAACCCCGGTTGGGTGTCGAGGTCGAACTGCGTGTTGCCCATGCCGAGCAACTCGCGCGCGCGATGCAGGCTTTGCAACTCGCGGTGGTTTTTGCGTGTGGTGCCGAGATAACGCTCGATCTCCCACACCAGCTCGATCAGGTCTTTGGTTTGCGTGGCGCGGCGCACCCTTACCAAGGTAATTGCGGCATACAGCGGCGCGTCGATACGCAAGGTGTCGAGCAAACAGTCGCGCACTTGTTGGCGCACGGCTTCGGCCGCCGCGTCGGCCGCCAGGGCAGCGCTGGTGTGGCTGGAAACCTCGGCGGGCACATTGCGCAACACCAGCGGCGCAGCGCGCTTGGGGGCGGTGGTCGTGGTCGTGGTCGCGGCTGGCTGGCGGATTTCGCCGGGTGCAGCCGGTGGCACAGGTGCGTTGATGTCGATATCGACCGATGCGCTGGCGACCCGGTCGGGCGCAATGTGCGCAGCACCGGGTACCGCGTCGGGCGGGTGGGGCTGGGCCGCTGCCGCAGCCGAGCCCGCCAGCCCGCTGCCACGAACCGCCATGGCGCGGGCCCGCTTGGCGGCGGTCGGTGGGATGGCCGGATCGGGTGGCGGCGACGCGCTGGCTGGCAGCGCCAGGGTTGCTTGGCTTGGCGACAGGGAGGGCGACGGAGATTGCGACAGAGCTTGCGAAAGAGACGGCGACAGAGATAGCGGTGAAGACAGCGCGGTGGGCAGCGGCTGGGTTGGCGGTTGCGGCGGCGTCAGCATGCCAGGTGCGGGCATTCGCGTGGGCTCGGCCAGCGCGTCGCCTTCGACCGCCAGCGGCGCAGCGCGGGTGGTCGGCGCGGCGCGGTCGAGCGCTACATATTCGCTGGCGGTGGCAGTGCGTGCAATCGCTGGCGTGGGCTCCGCGGTTGATGCACCGGTGTCCAGTTGCACCAACCCCAGGCGCACCAGATCTTCAAAGTGCGAGGTGCGCGCGCCGGCTTGCATGGCCATTGCCAGCACCTCGCTCAGCGGCCGCCGCCCGTCGACCAAAAACAGCATCGTCCGGTGCCGTTGGTTCAGCACGTGCGTACGGCTGCGCATCTCTTCGATACCGAGCGACGTTTTGACCGGCGGAATAGCTGGGGGCATTTGGCGGGCACCAAAAGACACTTAATTCGAAATTGTGCGGCCCCGCTGGCGGTGCCATGCCCGAAAGTAACCTGCCGTCACACCTCAATAGCGCGGCTGCGGCTGGCATGCCAATTCGCTCACGCCGCAAGGCGCAGCGACGCGATCAGGTGTTGCGCCACCAACGCCGGATCGTTGATGCTGCGCACCGCGCCATACACCGCCTCGGCCTGCGGATGGCTGCGGCGCAGGTGGTGCAGCCACTGTTTGAGGCGGCCTGCGCGGTGCTTATCGGCCAGGTCGGGGCGGGCCAACACCAGCGCCCAAAAATCGGCCACCAGCGGCAGCAGGCCATGCCACGCCAGCGCCGCGTTGGGTACGGCAGTGCCCGCATCAACGCGGGTTGCGGCGACGATCGCCTGCGCCAATCCGGGGTCACTGACCATGCCGCGACCGAGCATCAGCGCCGTGCATCCCGACACCTCACGACAGCGCAGCGCATCGGCCACGCTCCAGATTTCGCCGTTGGCCACCACCGGTATGCGCACCACCGCACGGATCTCGGCGATGCGTTCCCAGTACGCCGGTGGCCGGTAGCCATGCGCCTTGGTGCGCGCGTGCACCACCAATTCATCGGCACCGGCGTCGGCAATCGCCCGCGCGCATTCGAGCATGCGGCGCTCGCATGAATTGCCCAGCCGCATCTTGGCCGACACCGGCATCGTGCGCGGCACTGCACGCCGTACCGCACCGACGATGCGGCCAATCAGCTCTGGCTCATCGAGCAGCGCTGCACCACCACCGTGGCGGTTCACCGTCTTCGCCGGGCAACCAAAATTGAGGTCGATGCCGTGCGGCCCCAGTGCCGCCAATTTGGCGGCGTTTTCAGCCAGACAGGTCGGGTCGGAGCCCAGCAGTTGCGCGCGCACCGGCACGCCGGCAAAAGTACGCCCGCCATGTCGCAGTTCGGGTATGACGCGCACGAACGCGCGGTCGGGCAGCAGCGTGCCTGACACCCGGATGAACTCCGACACGCAGCGGTCGATGCCGCCCACGCGCGTCAGGATGTCGCGCAACGTGTGGTCGAGCAGCCCTTCCATCGGTGCGAGCAACAGCGTCATGCCGACCGCCACCCGCGCGCAGCCACCGGACCGCACGGCGGTGCGCATCGGCTACGCACTGAAACACGCACCTTGCACAGTACGGCGATAGTCACGGGTTCGTTTTTTTTCAACCGCCAGCCCACCGACCTTTTTGGAGATTCGCCATGAAAACCACCATCCACGCCAGCGCCGTTGCGGTACTCCTGTGCGCCGCCCTGCCCAGCACCTGGGCGCAAACCAGCGCGGCGGTCGATCCCGCTGCCGCGGCCGCTGCCAAAGAACCCGGTGCCACCGTGACCGCCAGCGGCCTGGTCTACCGCAGTCTGACCGAGGGCACCGGTGCCAGCCCGGCCGCCACCGACACCGTCAAAGTGCACTACCGCGGCACGCTGCCCGACGGCAAGGAATTCGACAGCTCGTACAAGCGCGGCGAGGCAGCAAGCTTCCCGTTGAACCGCGTCATTCCATGCTGGACCGAAGGCGTGCAGCGCATGAAAGTCGGCGGCAAGGCGCGGCTGACCTGCCCTTCGGCGATTGCCTACGGCGAACGCGGTGCCGGATCGGTCATCCCGCCGCATGCCACATTGCACTTCGAGGTCGAACTGGTGGACATCGTGGCCAACGGCACCAAGCGCTGAACGGTGGTCAAGCCTGCTGCGGCGTGATGTGGCAGGCTGCCTCACGCCGCAGCAGTCGGCCAACCGAACAGCTTGGTCGACAGCGTGATGGCGACCAACACCAGCGCACCGGCCGCCACGCCCACCAGCCCATCCAGTAACAGCGGCGTCACCACGCCCAGCCAGCTGCCGACGTGGCTGGTGGCGGCCAGCGCTGCGGTCTCGATCGCGTGGTGCAGCGGCGGCAGGCCGTGCGACAAGATGCCACCGCCGACCAAAAACATCGCAATCGTGCCGCCGATGGTGAGCAGCCGCATCAATACCGGCGCGGCTTTCAGCAGCATGCGGCCGACCGCGCGCGCGAGCCCGGCCAGCGCGCCGGTGCCGTCGCGCTGGCTCAGGTACAGCCCGAGGTCGTCGAGCTTGACGATGCCTGCAACCAGGCCATAAACGCCGACCGTCATCACCACCGCAATGCCGCTCATCACCGTGAGCTGGGTCAAAAAAGGTGCGCTCGCCACCGTGCCCAGCGTGATCACGATGATCTCGGCCGACAAGATGAAATCGGTGCGCACCGCGCCTTTGATCTTGTCTTTTTCGAACGCCACCAAATCGACATTCGGATCGGCCAGCGCCTGCATCACCGCCGCGTCGTGCGCCGCATCGGCCGCCGCATCGTGCAACAGCTTGTGGGCGAGTTTTTCAAACCCCTCGTAGCAAAGGAACAAGCCGCCGACCATCAACAGCGGCGTCACCGCCCACGGTGCCAGCGCATTGATCGCCAACGCGGCCGGCACCAGGATCAGCTTGTTGATCGCCGAGCCTTTGGCCACCGCCCACACCACCGGCAACTCGCGGTCGGCGCTGACACCGGCAACCTGCTGCGCGTTCAGCGCCAGGTCGTCGCCCAGCACGCCCGCGGTTTTTTTGGCGGCCACCTTGGTCAGCAGCGCAACATCGTCCAGCACCGTGGCGATGTCATCGATCAAGGCAAGCAGGCTGGAGGCCATCGGGTCACTTCGGGTAGTCGATTTGCAGCGCGCGATGGTAGCCGCGCCGGGGCTGCGGGCATCGGCTGCCGTGCCAACATGTCGCCATATGTTGACCTTTTGCTGCAGGAGTTCCCGATGACCGAGTGGCATAAACCGAACGCGAACGCGTTGTTCACCCCGGCGCAAACCAGCGCCCGCTTGCAGCAGGAACTGCCGACGTGGGCCTACACCGATGGCCACCTGCAGCGGCGCTACACCACCGGCGGCTGGAAAGGCACGCTGATGGTCATCAACACCGTGGGTCACCTGGCCGAGGTCGCGTGGCATCACCCTGAACTGCAAGCGTCATATGCGTGGGTCGTCGTGAAGTTGATGACCCACGACGCCGGCGGCATCACTGAAAAAGACTTTCAGCTGGCCAAAAAAGTAGAACAGGTGGTGCTGTGGCAGCCGGGCAAAGAAGCCGGCTCGGCGTTCACCGGCACACCGGTCGATCCACGTTACGAATACGTCCACACCGACTGACGGTAAACCGCCCGGTGCAACTTCAGGAGCCACGCGATGCGCCTCATTAAAGACCTGTCACTCCGCTCGGCGGCCGTTCTTACCGCCGGCCTGGTCAGCGTGATGGCACTGCTGCCGTGCGCCGCCAACGCCGCGCCGCTCAGCCGCGCGCAGGCGTTGCGCGCGCTGCAGCGACCCGCAGTGGCCGAGCGGCTCACCGCACTCGACCGCCTGCAAATCATCGGCACGATGTCCGACGCAAATGCGGTGCTGCTGCATCTGGCCGACGCGAGCCCGCCGGTGCGCGCCAAAGCGTCGGCGGCGATTTGGCAAATTTGGGGTCGCTCCGGCGACCGGCGGATCGACGCACTGATGGCTCGCGGTACCCAACAAATGCAGCAACACGCGTTCGACGATGCGCTGGCGACTTTCACCGACGTGGTGCAGCGCAAACCCGACTTCGCCGAGGGCTGGAATCAACGCGCGACCTTGTATTTTTTGCTCGGTGAAAACGAAAAGTCGCTGGCCGATTGCGCAGCAGTGTTCCGCTTGAACCCACGACACTTCGGCGCGTTGTCGGGCGCAGCGGTAATCCACCAACGCATCGGGCAACCCGACAAAGCGCTCGACTACATCAAGCAAGCGCTCGGCATCAACCCGAATTTGCACGATCTGTTGACCTTGGTGCCGTCGCTGGAGAAAGCGATTGAGGACGCAAAAGCCCGGTCGATTTAAGTCAAGGCGGCGCTAGACAGCTGCCGGTTCGCGCATATCTTTCGCGGTGGAGGGGCTGCCCACCACGGCTGACGAATCGTCAACCTCCAGCCCCAAGAACCCGCCGCTTTGGTGGGCCCACAAGCGCGCATACAAGCCGCCCTGCGCCAACAACGACGCATGGTCGCCCGCCTCGACAATGCGGCCGTGTTCCAGCACGATAAGCCGGTCCATCGCCGCGATGGTCGACAAGCGGTGCGCAATCGCGACCACGGTTTTGCCTTCCATCAGCCGGTACAGGCTGGCCTGGATGGCGGCTTCGACTTCGCTGTCGAGCGCGCTGGTGGCTTCGTCCAGCAACAAGATCGGCGCGTCTTTGAGCATCACCCGCGCGATGGCAATGCGCTGCCGCTGGCCGCCGCTCAGCTTCACGCCGCGCTCGCCCACATGCGCGTCGTAGCCGCTGCGCGCTTTCGCATCGGTCAGCGGCAAGATGAAATCGTGCGCCTCGGCGCGCACCGCGGCCGACACCATCTCGACATCGCTGGCCTCGGGTCGGCCGTACAAGATGTTGTCGCGCACCGAACGGTGCAAAAGCGAGGTGTCTTGCGTGACCATGCCGATTTGCGCACGCAGGCTGTCTTGCGACACCAGTGACACGTCTTGGCCGTCGATCAACACGCGGCCCGACTCGACGTCGTAAAACCGCAGCAGCAAATTCACGATGGTGCTTTTGCCCGCACCCGAGCGGCCGACCAGACCGATTTTTTCGCCAGGGCGGATGTGCAACGAGAGCCCGTCGATCACCGGTTTCACGCCGCCATAGGCGAAGCCGACCTGCTCGAACCGGATCTCGCCGCGCGACACCTGCAACGGCACGGCGCCTGCGCGGTCAGTTACCGATTGGGGGCGCGACAAGGTATTCATGCCGTCTTGCACCGTGCCGATTTGTTCGAACAACGACGCCATCTCCCACATCACCCAATGCGAAATGCCGTTCAAGCGCAGCGCCATCGCGGTAGCCGCAGCCACTGCGCCCACGCCCAACTCGCCACGCGTCCACAGCCACAGCGTGGCACCGGCGGTGCTGGCGATGAGCAGCATGCTGAGCGTGTGGTTGACCACCTCGAAGCCACTGACCAGACGCATTTGCTTGCGCACAGTGACGATGAAGTCTTGCATCGCCGAACGCACATGACCCGACTCGCGGCCGGCGTGTGAAAACAGCTTCACGGTGGCAATGTTGGTGTACGCGTCGGTGATGCGCCCGGTCATCAGCGAACGCGCATCGGCCTGGGCCTGGGCCACCGTGCCCAGGCGCGGAACGAAAAACGCCAGTGCGGCCAGGTACAGCACCAACCAGCCGCCAAATGGCAGCAGCAACCACACATCGAGCTGGCCGACCAGCGCGACGATGGTGACGAAATAGATCACGACGAAGACCAAAATGTCGCAAACGATCATCACCACATCACGCACCGCCAGCGCGGTTTGCAGCACCTTCGTTGCGATGCGGCCGGCGAATTCGTCTTGATAGAACTGCATGCTCTGGCCGAGCATCAAGCGATGAAAGTTCCAGCGCAGCCGCATCGGTAAATTGGCTGCCAGCGATTGGTGTTTGATTAGCGTTTGCAGCCCCACCACCAACGGGCTCGCCAGCAACAGCGCCGACAACATCCAAAGGTGGCCGCCCTCTTGCGCCCACAGTTGCGCCGGCGGCACCCGGCCCAGCCAATCGACCACATCGCCGAGCAACTTGAAAAGGTACGCCTCGAATGCGCCGATCAACCCGGTCAACAAAATCATCGTGCCGATGAGGCCGCGCGCGCCTGCGGTGCAAGACCAGATGAAGCGCATCAAGCCGCGCGGCGGTGCCGTCGCGTCGGTCGACGGATACGGGTTCAACAACTTCTCGAACAAACCGAACACGCTGGCGCTCCCTGGGGTGATGCATGACATCTTGCCCCGTCGGAGCAAGCCCGCACGGTAGCCGATGCCATCATCAGCCGCATGCGCAATGACCTCACCGATTCGGCTGCAGCAGCGGTTGCGCAGGCGGAGGTACACGCGACTACACGCGCGGCGGTGGTCGTGCCAGCAGGTGCGTTGTCGGTGGTGTACCGCGACGACGCGATCATCGTTGTCGACAAGCCGGCCGGGCTACTGTCGGTGCCCGGGCGCGGCGCTGACAAAGCCGACTGCGCAGCCGCGCGAGTGCACGCGCAATGGGCGGATGCGCTGGTGGTGCACCGGCTCGACATGGCGACCTCGGGTTTGCTGCTGCTGGCGCGCGGCGCGGCCATGCAACGCACGCTCAGCAATTTGTGGGCGACGCGCCAGGTGACTAAAAGCTACGAGGCGGTGGTGGTCGGTTTGGTCGACGCCGACCACGCGGTGATCGACCTGCCGTTAAGCGCCGACTGGCCACAACGGCCGAAACAAAAGGTCGATCGGCAGCACGGCAAACCGTCATTGACGCAACTCCGGGTGCTGCAGCGCGACCCGCTGAGCCACACCACCCGCGTGCTGCTGCAACCGATCACAGGCCGCACGCACCAGCTGCGCGTGCACCTGCAATCGATTGGCCACCCGATCGTTGGCGATTCGCTGTACGGCCATATGCAAGCCACCGCAGCCAGCAGCACGCCGACGCCGCGCCTGCTGTTGCACGCCACCGAATTGGCGCTGGCGCATCCGACCACGCAACGGCCGTGGCGCTGCGTGAGCGAAGCGCCTTTTTAAATCGCGCTAGCCGGGCCCTGGAAACCGCCGCGCCGAAACGTCAACACCAGCGTGTCACGGTGGCCGCTGGCGGGCCGCGAGGCCTGCGGCTGCAGCGGTTGGATCGGCGTGGTTTCATGGATCACGCGTGCATCGTCGAGCATCAGCAGCGTCCACGGTGCGGTCATCGTGAAGCGAATTCCGGCCGGGCCGTCGGCGTCGAACACCCGCGTCTCACCGCCTTTCACGCCCTGCCGCTCGACCAGTGCAACCACCACGAAGTCGACCCCGTCACGGTGCGCACCTTCAGGCGTAGGGCGGCCGATGCCGTCGGTGGTGTCGATGCGGAATTGGTGCGCCTCGACAAACCACGGTTGTGTGCCTTTGATTTGCGAACACACACCGGCCAGGCCGCGCAGCAATTGCGTCCACACCGGCTGCTCGAGCGTCGATGCAAGCATCGGGTCGAACAAACGCTCCAGGCCGCCGTGCAGCGCGTTGTATTCGAGCGGCTGCCAATGTGCGCGGTGCGCGACCTGTTGCACTTCGTCAATCCTGACGACAAAACACGAATGCCTGCGCCGCCGATAGCGCCCGCCATCGCGCAAATACACATCGGGCGGCAGGTCGTCCCACGACCGGTTCAGCGACATGAGCGACTGCGCGGCGGCACCAATCAACGAATGCAAGGTGTCGGCTTCGATCACCGCGTGGCCGATCGCGCTGAGCGCCTGCGGCAATGCGGTGGCCGCGATGGACGGCGGCAGCAGCGTGATCGGTTTGACGGCGGGCGCTGTTGTCGTCACCGCAGCACCTCGTGCGCGGCCGCCACTGCAGGCAAACCCGCCGCGCCCACTTTGATCCGTACGCCCTGTACGGCAACCACCTGACCGGCGCGGATTTTGCAAGTTTTGCGCAGTTCGTCTCGGCCATCGACCTGCACTACGCCAGAGGCCACCAGCATCTTGGCCGCACCACCGCTGGCAGCCACTCCAGTGGCTTTGAGCAACGCGTCGAGCGTGATGTGCTCGCCGCGCAATTCGAAATCAATCAGTTGCATGGACTGCCTGACGGGATGACACCCGGAGTGAAACGATTGGTCATTCTGTGACAGGTGCGCCGCCGTGGCGGCCCGCCGCAGCAAAAGGACCAACCGCTCGGGTACATTACCCACACAGTTATGCGCAAGACCTTGGTTGCTAGTGATCTCGTCTAACCGGTTTCTTTTCTGAAGTCGGCTCGCAAGAAATCCCCAGTTCGATCTTGAGTGTTACTGCCTGCGGCAGCATGTGCAGTCGCAAAATTTATTGATAGACAAGGAATACGTCCATGACGACGCAAACAGGTACGGTTAAATGGTTCAACGAGAGCAAAGGCTACGGTTTTATTGCTCAAGACGCGGGCGGCGCTGACCTCTTCGCGCATTTCCGTGACATCACGGGCAGCGGCTTCAAGACTCTGGTTGAAAACCAGAAGGTCGAGTTTGAAGTCAAGCAAGGCCAAAAAGGCCTGCAGGCCGCCAACATCCGCGTGATGGAATAAATCACATCAGCGCATTAAAAACGCGGCCTCGGCCGCGTTTTTTTATGCCAGCTCGGCGAACCGGCACGCCATCAAAGTTTCATCGCAACAGCGACCAAATGCGCCATCAGCGCATTCATGCCGCCGTCGTGACCCGCTGCCTTGGCCTGCAGTTGCTTGGTCAGCTCCACGGGCAGCTTGCATGCAAACGGCACCAAACCGGCTTCTGAGTCGAGCCGGCGTTGTTCGCGCTTGTCACTCGCCGCAGTGGCACCTTGTGCAAAACGGTCGGGTATGCCGGCACCCTTCATTTGGCCGTTAACTTTCAAAGCCATGTGCTTGTCGAGGTCGGTTTTTTTCATGCTCATGGGGCGGGTCTCGGGTTCAGGTTGACTGGAAAGTAGCCGCCGATTGTGGTGCCAACAAAGCTGACTCGGTGATCGACAATCACAGGTTGCACGCCAACCGAGACACACGCCATGGCACTCAAAGCGACCATCCACAAAGCCAGCTTGCAGCTGAGCGATATGGACCGCAATGTCTACGGCGAACATGCGCTGACGATTGCGCGGCACCCGTCGGAAACCGATGAACGCATGATGATTCGGGTGCTGGCTTACGCATTGAATTTGCCCGCCGATGCGCGCAACGGCGCGCTGGAGTTGGCCAAAAGCTTGTGGGACACCGATGAGCCCGACCTCTGGCAAAAAGACCTGACGGGTCAGATCGTGCATTGGATCGATGTCGGTCAGCCCGACGACCGGCGCATTTTGAAATCTGCGCCGCGCGCCGAACGCGTCACCGTCATCAGCTTCAGCCACAGCACGCCGGTATGGTGGAAAGGCGTCGAGACCCGCATCAGCCGCGCCCGCAACGTCGCCATCTGGCAAATCGAAACCGAACAAAGTCAGGCGCTGGCCGCATTGGCGCAACGCAATATGCAGTTGCAGGTGACGGTGCAGGACGGCGTGGTGTGGGTCGGTGAAGGCGACCGCTCGGTCGAGGTGCGGCCGGTGCGGTTGAACGGCGAATGAATACGCAGACGAATCAACAACTGACACACGCCAACGACCACCCTGAGTTAAACACATGACCCCACTGCCACCCCACCAACGGGCCGCGCAAATCAACGTCGTTCACCACGCGGCGCTGACGCGGTTCGAATGCGACGTCGACGGGCTGTTGTGCGTCATCGACTACGAGCTGGTAGCCGGTGTGATGCACATCAGCCATACCGAAGTGCCGCCCGAACTGGAAGGCCGCGGGATTGCGGCGGCGATGGTGCGGTTTGCGATGGCCCATGCGCGCGCGCACGGTTTGAAGATCCACCCGTTGTGCTCGTATGTGCGCGTCTACATGCAGCGACACCCCGAGACACACGACCTGCGGGTCTGACTTAACGCCTCGAAAACGCTGCGTTGAACCGACTGCCAACTCCACACCACGCCATGGCAAAAACAGATCCGCCCACGCCCGATGCGCCCGCTGCGACCGCTGCACCCGATTCATACGCGTGGCTGGAAGACGTGCTCGGCGAGCGCGCGCTGGCGTGGGTACGCGAGCGCAATGCCGAAAGCCAATCGCAGCTGGTGCCCCGACCCGAATACGCGCCGATTCGCGACGCGTTGTTGCAGGTACTCAACTCGAAAGACCGTATCGCCGCAGTGAACCGGCGTGGCGACCATTTCTACAACCTGTGGCGTGACGATGTGAACCCGCGTGGCCTGTGGCGGCGCACCACGCTGGCCGAATATCGCGCGCCGCAACCGGTGTGGGACACCGTGCTCGACATCGACGCGCTGGCCGCTGCCGAAGGTGAAAACTGGGTCTGGGGTGGTGCCACCGGGCTGGCCACCGAGCCGCACCGCTGCTTGATTTCGCTGTCACGCGGCGGTGCCGATGCGAAGGTGCTGCGCGAGTTCGATACCCGCACGCGGCGCTTCGTCGACGGTGGTTTCGCGCTGCCCGAGGCGAAGTCGTCGGTGAGCTGGATCGATGCCGACACCGTATTCGTCGGCACCGATTTCGGCCCCGGCAGCCTGACCGATTCGGGCTACCCGCGCGTCATCAAACGCTGGTGTCGCGGCACACCGCTCAGCGCGGCGGCGACCGTGTTCGAAGGCACGCCGCAAGACGTGTCGGTAAACGCATCGGTCGATTTGACGCCGGGCTTCGAGCGCACGCTGTTCAGCCGCTCACTCGATTTTTACCGGTCGCAGCATGTGTTGGTGGCAGGTCCGCAGAGCGACCAGCACACGCAGCTCGATCTTCCCAGCGATGCGTCGTTCAGTTTTTGGAACCACTGTGGTGGCCGGCTCGACACGCTGCTGATCGAGCTGCGCAGCGACTGGAGCGTTGCAGGTGCGAGCTACCTGAGCGGCTCACTGCTGGCAACTGATGCGACTGCGTACCTGAGTGGCGCGCGCGAATTCAGCGTGCTGTTCACGCCGTCGGCAACCTGCTCGATGGCCAGCTACGCGATGACGCGCGACCACCTCATCGTCAACCTGCTCGACAACGTCACCAGCCGGCTGGCGCTGTGGCAGCGCAGCGCATCGGGCTACACGCAACGGCCGATCGATGCGCCGTCACCCGGCACGCTGAGCGTGCAAACGCTGCACGACCCGATGCGCGCAGCCGACCCGCTGGCTGAACATTACCTGCTCAGCTACACCGATTTTTTGACGCCCGATTCGCTCTACCTGTGCGACACCGCCTCGGCGCACGATGCGGCGGCGCGCGCGCTGCTGAAAGCACGCCCGGCGCTGTTCAACTCCAGCGGCATGCGCGCTGAGCAGCGCTTTGCCACCTCGCCCGATGGCACCCGCGTGCCGTACTTTGTGGTGTGGCCGCAGGGCGTCGCGTTGGACGGCAACACACCGACGCTGCTGTACGGCTACGGCGGCTTCGAGGTGTCGTTGCACCCTTGGTATTCGGGCAGTTTCGGCCGCGCCTGGTTTGAACGTGGCGGCGCGCTGGTGGTGGCCAATATCCGCGGCGGTGGTGAGTTCGGCCCGACCTGGCACCAGGCGGCCATTCTGGAAAACAAACAACGCAGCTACGACGACTTCATCGCGGTGGCGAGCGACCTGATTGCCAGCCGCGTGACCAGCGCGCGGCACCTCGGCATCATGGGTGGCAGCAACGGTGGGCTGTTGGTCGGCGCGGTGTTTACCCAGCGGCCCGAGCTGTTCAACGCGGTGGTGTGCCAGGTGCCGCTGCTCGATATGCAGCGCTTTCACATGCTGCTGGCCGGCGCGTCGTGGATGGCCGAATACGGCAACCCCGATGTGGCCGCCGACTGGGCGCACATCGCGCGCTACAGCCCGTACCAGAACTTGTCGCGCGACAAAAAATATCCCGAAGTGTTGTTCACCACCTCGACCCGCGACGACCGGGTTCACCCCGCACACGCCCGCAAGATGGCCGCCCGCATGCACGAGTTGGGGCATGCGCTGCTGTACTACGAAAACATCGAAGGCGGCCACGGCGGTGCGGCAGACAACAGCCAGCGCGCGCACCTGCAGGCAATGGAGTTCGCGTACTTGTGGCGGCAGTTGGGAAACCGCTGATTGCGTTCCCCGCTCCCGCTGGGAGGGGCGAACGCTTCATCCCCTCTCCCGGTGGGAGAGGCGAACGCTTCATCCCCTCTCCCCGTGGGGGAGAGGGTTAGGGTGAGGGCCACGAACGGCAGCGACCCTCCGCCACCCCGCCCCTATGCCCGCTCCGTAGCCAGGGAGCCTCCGCAACTACCGCCACCCGCGGCCACAGCATCGACAATTACGGTCAAATTCAGCGCGTCGAACCTCCACCACCGCCGCAGCCAACCACCTCCGAAACCATGTCCACCATCTTGCAACACCTCCCCGTCGGCCAAAAAGTCGGCATCGCTTTTTCCGGCGGCCTGGATACCAGCGCGGCACTCCACTGGATGCGCAACAAGGGCGCACTGCCCTACGCCTACACCGCCAACTTGGGGCAGCCCGACGAGCCGGATTACGACGACATTCCGCGCAAGGCGATGCTCTACGGCGCACAAAAAGCGCGGCTGATCGACTGCCGCGCGCAGCTGGTCGCCGAGGGCATGGCCGCGCTGCAAGCCGGTGCGTTCCACATTTCAACTGCCGGTGTGACTTACTTCAACACCACGCCGATCGGCCGCGCAGTCACCGGCACGATGCTGGTGGCGGCAATGAAAGAAGACGACGTCAACATTTGGGGCGATGGCAGCACCTTCAAAGGCAACGACATCGAGCGCTTCTACCGCTACGGTTTGCTGACCAATCCGGCGCTCAAAATTTACAAGCCGTGGCTCGACCAGACCTTCATTGACGAATTGGGCGGCCGCGCCGAGATGTCGGCATTCATGAGTGCGGCCGGCTTCGCCTACAAGATGTCGTCGGAGAAAGCGTATTCGACCGATTCGAACATGCTCGGCGCAACCCACGAAGCGAAAGACCTCGAGCAGTTGTCGAGCGGCGTGATGATCGTGCAGCCGATCATGGGCGTGGCGTTCTGGCGCGACGATGTGGAGGTCAAACGCGAGCGCGTCACGGTGCGTTTTGTCGAGGGCACACCGGTCGCCTTGAATGGCATTGAATTTGCCAGCAGCATCGACCTGCTGATGGAAGCCAACCGCATTGGCGGACGCCACGGGCTGGGCATGAGCGACCAAATCGAGAACCGCATCATCGAAGCGAAAAGCCGCGGCATTTACGAAGCGCCCGGCCTCGCACTGCTGTTCATAGCGTACGAACGGCTGGTCACCGGCATCCACAACGAAGACACGATCGAGCAATACCGCGAAGGCGGCCGCAAGCTCGGCCGGCTGCTCTACCAAGGCCGCTGGTTCGACCCGCAAGCCATCATGTTGCGCGAAGCCGCGCAGCGCTGGGTGGCCCGCGCGATCACCGGCGAAGTCACGCTCGAGCTGCGCCGCGGCAACGACTATTCGATCCTCAACACCACCTCGGCCAACCTCACCTACCAGCCCGAACGGCTGACGATGGAAAAGGGCGAGTCGAGCTTCTCACCGCAAGACCGTATCGGCCAACTGACGATGCGCAACCTCGACATCGTCGACACCCGTGACAAGCTGGCGATCTACACCCAGGCCGGACTGCTGTCGCAAGGCAGCGAGGCAGCGCTGCCCGGGTTGAAAAACGATGGCGGTGCCTGAAAGACCCAAGCCGCCTCGTCGCCTCGCTCTGCGCTGAAAGTGACCCCGTCATCGCCGCGCCTCATGGTGGTGAGCGATGCCTTTCGATTGCCCTGCCTCGTACCTGAACCCAACATGACCGACCACATCACCGCAAAAATCGCGACCCGCGCCAACGTGTACTTCGACGGCCGCTGCGTTTCGCACAGCATCGAGCTGCCAGACGGCAGTAAAAAAAGCGTCGGCGTGATCCTGCCGTCGAGCATCACCTTCAACACCGATGCGCCCGAGGTGATGGAGCTGGTCGCAGGCAGCTGCCGCGTCAAGTTGCCAGGCAGCACCGCCTGGGTCAATTACGTCGGGGGTCAGTCGTTTAGCGTGCCAGCCAAGTCGGCGTTCGACATCGAGGTGACCGATGCGCTGCACTATGTTTGCCACTTCGGCTGAACACGTGAGCGTCTTTCACCCACGGCCGGTTTTTACTCAGCCATCCAAGCCACCATTTCTGGAGAACGGCCCATGCCGATGCCCATGCCTTTACCCATGACCAATCGCCGCGCCCGGCCCACCACCTGCACGCCTGCATGGCTGATGACCTGTCTGGTCGCCCTGTGTGGCACTGCCACTGAAAGCACCGCGGCCACCGCGCCGAAGTCGACGCTGCTGCGGCTGGTGTGCGCCGGCGTTGAAACCGTGGAGACGATTTACGGTGCCGAGTTGGAGCCGCCGCGCAAAGGCGATTTCCGCGTCGAATACACCTTCGACCTGGTGAACAACACGGTGGCCAACGCGCGCACCGGCAAGGGCACGCCGGTACACATCACGGCCGACGAGATCAACTTCGGCTCCGCCACCGATTACCACCCTGGCGCGAAAGACGAGCCGACCACGAAAACCATCGGCCCAGGCGCTGCGGCAACGGGCGTGGTGATCGACCGCAAGGCGGGTAAGTATTTTTCGATCGCGACCCGCAAGCGAAATCCACCGCCCGCAAGCGATAACGCGTCTGCTGCCAGCAGCCCAGCAGCCAGCGCCGCGTCGGCCGCGGCCGACGGCCGCTCTGACGTAGCCGCTGACAGCAAAGCAGTCGACCCGGTGCAGATCACCAACATCCGCACCCGCCAGGGCGTGTGCACCGATGGCACGCCGTCGGCCTCGTTTTGAGGTTGTGCAATAGACCTGTCACCGCCAGCGTAGCGGTCAGCGCAGCAGTGCCACCTCAATCTGCCCACACCACCCACTGTTGCCAGGCGGTGAGCAAGACGACCACGCCGAAGCCGATGCGGTACCAGGCGAAGCCGACGAAGTCGTGCGTCGACACGAAGCGGATCAACCAGCGTATGCACAGCAGCGCGCTGAAAAATGCGAACACCAAGCCGACCGCAAACATCGGCACATCGCCCGCATGCAACGCATGCCGCTGCTTCCACAGCGCATACGCACCGGCACCCATCAGGGTCGGGATGCCGAGAAAAAAACTGAACTCGGTGGCGCACTTGCGTGATAAGCCGAGCACCATGCCGCCGATGATGGTCGAGCCCGATCGGCTGGTGCCAGGTATCAAGGCCAGGCACTGCAGCAGGCCGACTTTCAATGCGTCGAGCGGGCCCATGTCATCGATCGACTCCACGCGAGCGCGCCGATTACCTTGCAAGTCCGACGTTCCGTATAAGACTTTGTGGCGCCGTTCGACCCACAAAATGATGACGCCGCCGACGATGAACGCCAGCGCCACCGGCACCGGCTTGAACAAATGTTCTTTCACCACTTTGCCGAATGCCAGGCCGAGCACCACCGCAGGGATGAACGCGATCAACACATTCAGCGCAAAGCGCCTTGCGGTCGGGTCGGTGGCTGCCACGCCGCCCAGGCTGCCCGCCAAGCCACTGAAGGTGCGCTGCAGCCGCTCGCGAAACTGCCACATCACCGCAAACATGGCTCCGGTTTGGATCGCGATATCGAACACCTTCGCTGTCTCGCCAGTGAAGTGGAGCAACGACCCCGCCAAGATCAGATGCCCCGTACTCGAGATAGGCAAAAACTCGGTCAGCCCTTCGACGATGCCCATCAACGCGGCTTTGCCCAGCAAAAGAATGTCCAAAACGTGCGTCCAAAAAATGCGTCGGCGGATCATACGAGGCAGGGGTAGCGTTTTCGAATGAACCGATGGCTATCGGCGGCACGCTATCTGTGGGCCGCGCCCTGCACGCTGACCGGCATGCTGCTGGCGGTGCCGGCGTTGCTGTGCGGCGCGCAGCTGCGGCGCATCGACGGTGTGCTGGAAGTAGCGGTGTCGGGCACTGCGGCTGCATGCCCACGCGTGCTGCAGCGCGCGCCATTCGCCGCGATCACGCTCGGCCATGTGGTGATTGGCCGCACGGCGAACGAATTGACCTGCCTGCGCGCGCACGAGCATGCGCATGTGCGGCAATACGAGCGCTGGGGCGCGCTGTTTTTCGTGGCCTATCCGCTATCGAGCTTGCTGCAGCTGCTGCGCGGCAAGCGCGCCTATTGGGACAACCGATTCGAAGTGCAGGCGCGCGCCGTCGAAAATAACGCTCTTTGATCACGACCGCCCGAACACACCATGACCCACCGCACCTGCCTGTACGCCACCGACCTGATTCCCGGCCTCGACAACGCGGGCCAGCCGCGTGACACCGTCGCGTTGTCTGAATGCCGCTATGCGCTGCCGTTGATTTACCGGCTGCTGATGGCGGGCACGCCACAGTTGTGCCAATCGAATTTTTGGACCTTGTGTCTGGTCAAAGACGGCCCATCCGAGCCGTTGGCGCTGGTAGGTTCTTATGCCAGCGGCCTTGCGCACTTGGTACACCTGCAGCAAAGCCTCACGCACCCGACCATTCGGCCGATGGTCGACAAGGTGGTCGAGTTTTTGCAGCAGCCGCACAACCAGAAACCGTACCTGCTGCTGGAAGCCGCTGAGCTGCTGTCGCTGGAACAGATGGAAGACGACCTGCGCGATGAGCCGGCCGACAAGCTGAACGTCAAAGTCGCCTCGCTGTGTGCGGCCCAACAAGGCGACCCGCGCGCCAGCCTGACTGCGCTGGCGGGGCAGCTCAACGCGCTGTCGCACGCCGACACCCAGGCCGCCGAAGACAAAGCCACCGAGGCGCTCGGTGCGTGCACCTGGTCGAACCAGATTTACTACATGCCAGGGCCGAATGGGCTGTAGGTTGGTAGCTGCGCGGGCCGGTCGGCTTTAACAAGCACAGCGCCGCCCCCAGCGCGGCGGCTCACACCGCCCAGGTCGCATGCCGATGGCGGTGCTGCGCCAACAGCTGATCGCGCAGGCGCACCAGGTGCTGCGGCTCGCTGAGCAGGCGCATACGGTCGGCCGAGCTCAGGCGCTCCATGTCGTGGGGTCCATGCAATCGGTTGACCATTTCGCGGCGTGCCACACCGCGCTGTCCCCACATCGTGTTGCGCCCACCCATAGCGGCGCGCACCACATCGAACAGCCACGGGTTGTCGAGTGCGTCGCGCCAGCACGCAGCCTGGCGCAACCGGGTGGCTTGACCCGCAAAGTGGGCCGCCGCGCTCAGCGCCGCAGGCGGGTGGGTTTCCTCAGGCGTGACCAACAGCCCCGACGCGCGCACCCGTTCGCCTAACGCGGCGCGGCTGGTCAGCACCGCCAGCGGCACCGCCAACAACAGCGGCACACCCACCGGCGCAAGCCACAGCAGCGTGGCAGGTTCGAGCGCCAGCGCGGCGGCGCCGACGATCAACATCAACGTGCCGACCGCCGCAAACAGGCGTGCTGCGTCGGCCCAGCCGATATCGCACGCGACCCGCGGCGGCGATTTCCATTCGAGCTTCAGCCCGGTCAGCGCGGCGATAACAAACAGCGTGTGCGCCAGCATGCGCAGCGGTGCCTGCAATACCGACAGCACACCTTCGACCAGCGCGCCGCGCAGCAACGCGGGCATGCCGCCGTACTGCGCTTGCTCACCGCGCAGCACGATGGCGGCGACGCCCAATGCACGCGGCATCACCAACATCGCCAGCGTCACCGCCCACAACGCCAACATCTGCGCGGGTGCGGCCACCAGCGTCGCCAGCGGCGCACCACTGCCGAACGCTGCAGACGTGGCGAGGGTCGAATGATCGGCAAACAACCACAGCCCCACCCCCAGCATCAAATAGCCCAGCCACAGCGGTGCCGACAGATAGGCCATCGCGCCGGTGGCCAACATGGCGCGGTGCACGGCGTGCAAACCGGGCTCGGCCAACAAGCGCGAATTCTGCAAATTGCCTTGGCACCAGCGGCGGTCGCGCTGCAGTTCTTCCAGCAGGTTGGGCGGCGGCTGTTCGTAGCTGCCGGCCAGATCGGGCACCAGCCACACGTGGTATCCGGCACGGCGCATCAGCGCGGCTTCTACGAAGTCGTGCGACAGAATCGCGCCGCTCAGCCCGCCACAGCCGGCCAGCGGTGCCAGCGCGCAGTGCGCCATGAACGGCTGCACCCGCACGATCGCGTTGTGGCCCCAGTAATGCGATTCGCCGAGCTGCCAGTACTGCATGCCGGCGCTGAATAAGCGGCCGGTGACACGACCCGCAAACTGCTGCGCGCGCGCATGGATGGTGCTCAATCCGCAGGCCTGCGGGGCCGTTTGAATGATGCCGGCGTCGGGGTGCGCTTCCATCAGCCGCACCAGGGTCAGCAGGCAGTCGCCGGTCATCACGCTGTCGGCATCGAGCACCACCATGTAGCGATAGATGCGGCCCCAGCGGCGGCAAAAATCGGCGAGGTTGCCTGACTTGCGTTGGGTGCGGCGCTGCCGCCAGCGGTAATACACACGGACGCCTGCGCCGTTGACGTCCGCGGTGTGGGCTGCGTATCCGTGCCCGTCGGTTGCATTCGACCCATTCAGCGCGGCGCGCAATTCGGCCCATGCCGCCAACTCGGCGGTGCGGATCGCAGGGTCGCTGGTATCAGACAACACGTACACATCGAACAGCCGCGCGCCGCCGGCGTTGGACAGCGATTCGATGGTGGCGCGCAGGCCGGCAAAGGTGGTGGCCACGTTTTCATTGCAAATCGGCATGACCAGCGCGGTGCGCGCGCTGGCGGCAATCGGGCGGCGCGCCACGGCGCGGCCCGACAACGCATGCGGGTCACCGCGCCAGAGCACCCAAAAGCCCATCAACGCGGTGAAAAACCCGGCGGCCACCCAACCAAGCAACAGCGCAAACAACCCAATCTGCGCATAACGCAACGCGTCGACCGAGTACGCCGGCAACACCTGGTCGAGCATGGCGGTGGCCGCCACCACCGAACCCGCCACCAATGCCAGCAGCGTGCGCCGCCGGTGCACTGCCGCGCGTTTCCAGGCAGCGGTGGCGATCGGGTCGGCAGCTGCGGGCGCGGCGTGGGCCGCCAACCACGACGGCCATGCCGGCTGACCCGCCCAGCGGCGCGTCAGGTTGCACGCCGCGTCGACCAGCGCACGCAGCGCGCCGCGCCACGGCTGCGCGACCATCGCACCCCGCCGCATCAGCGGCGTGCTGGCACCCGGCTGGGGCAGCGTGGCAGCGGCGCGGTGGTGTGGCGGCACGGCCGGCTGCGGCACGCTGGTGTGGGTGCCGGTGTGCGCGCTGATGTGCGTGCTGATGTGCGTGCTGAGGTGCGTGTCAGCAAGGCGGTCGACAAAGGCGGTGGGATTCCCGCGCGGAATGTCTATCGGTGTCGGTAAGGTGTTCATCAGCGCCACAGGGCAACCTGCATGCCAACCACCGCAACGCGCCAGCGAAATCAACCACTTAGCGAGCGCATGTTTGTCATCGGCCGCACCCGGCTGCGTTACCGACCGGCGCGCCGGGCTTCGGTGCGCAATCGATCACACAAGTGTCCCGCAGCAGCGACAAACCAGTGGTCGACCGACCGCCAACCCATATTCCATGCGGGTCTGCGGGTGTCGCTGTTCGGCGACGACTAGCGTGGTTTGTCTGGCGACGGCAACGACGAAGGCCATAACGGGGCGTCGCCGTCGGCGCGGTTTTCATTTCGAAACAACCCCGGCGTCAAGCCATGCTTTTGCAACAACCGGTAGAACTCGGTGCGGTTGCGGTCGGCCAGCCGCGCCGCATCGGCGACCTGGCCATCGGTCAATTTCAGCAAGCCGACCAGGTAGCCACGCTCGAAGCGTTCACGTGCCTGAGCGAAGCTCAACACCTCGACACTCGGCACCCGCAGCGCACGCTGCACCAGCGACAGCGGCACCAGCGGCGTGGTCGTCAGCGCGCACACCTGCTCGACCACGTTGTGCAGCTGGCGCACGTTGCCGGGCCAGGCGGCAGTGGCCAGCGCCTTCAGCGCGTCGGGCGCGAAACCGTTCAGCTGCTTCTGGTATTTCTCTGCCAGTTTGTTCAAAAAATAGTTGGCGAGCAACGGCACGTCTTCACGCCGCGCAGCCAGCGCCGGCAGCGTGAGTGCGACCACGTTGAGCCGGTAGTACAGGTCTTCGCGAAACTGCCCTTCGGCCATCAATGCATCCAGATCGCGGTGGCTGGCCGACACGATGCGCACATCGACCGGCAGCGATTCGCTGGCACCCACCGGCCGCACGCACCGCTCCTGCAACACGCGCAGCAGCTTGACCTGCAACGCCGGCGGCATGTCGCCGATCTCATCCAAAAACAAGCTGCCTCCATCGGCCGCCTGGAACAAACCCCGGTGGTTGGCGACCGCGCCGGTGAACGAACCTTTCACATGACCGAACAGTTCTGATTCGAGCAGCGCCTCCGGAATGGCGCTGCAATTGACCGCCACAAAAGGCCGGCCTGCACGTGGGCTGGCGCGGTGTATGGCCTGGGCCAGCAGCTCTTTGCCGCTGCCGCTTTCACCGCAAATCAACACGCTGGCATCGGACGCGGCAACCATCTTCGCCTCGGCCAGCAGTTCGGCCATGCAGGCCGAGCGGCTGACGATGGGCGCGCGCCAGGCCTCGGGGGTCAGGTCTCGAGCGTCGGCTGCAAGCGGCGGACCCAACGCCAGCGCCTCGGCAATTTTGTCGAGCAGCGCTTTGCCATCGAACGGTTTGGTGAGGTAGCTGTAAACCCCGCGCGCGGTGGCTTCGACCGCGTCGGGAATGGTGCCGTGCGCGGTCAACAAGATCACTGGCAACGCCGGGTGGCGCGCCCGGATGTCAGTGAACAACGCCAAGCCGTCACGGCCCGGCAGCTGCACGTCACTGAGCACCAGTTGCGGTCGCAGCACATCGAGCTGCGCCAACGCGGCTTCGGCAGAGCCTACCGCTGTCACCTGGTAGCCCGCGGCAATCAGGCGCATCGACAGCAGTTGCAGCAAGTCCGGGTCGTCATCGACCACCAACAGGTGCGCGGCCATCAGGGCGTGCGGCGCACGGGCGGTGCGGCGGTCGATGCCGGGTTGGGGTTGGCTGCCGCCGCGGGGCTGGTGCCGCCGTTGCCCGCGGCTGGCACTGGTGTCGGCACCGGCACCGGCACCGGCACCGGCATCGGTGACGAGGCCAGCGCCGCGGGTGCCAGGCTGCGCTCGATCGCCTTCAGCGCTTCCAGTTTGTCGTTCAGTTGTTTGGCCTCACGCTGGCTGTCACGCAGCTCTTGGTTGCGGCGGTCGAGCAGGTCTTCGAGCCGCCGCAGCTCTTGCAGGCGCGATACCAACAACCGCGCAAACGGCTGCCACGGCCGCTGTTCGGGCGCGGCACCCTTGGCCAGCGGCTCGACCAGGCCCAGCGCACGGTTCAGCTCACCGCCGTTGCGCGTTTGCAGCAACGCCATGGCCAGTTCAAGTGACGCATCGGGGCTTGGTGCCAAGGCCGCCAGGCGATTGATTTCCTGCGCCAAGTCCGCCGGCGACATCAACCGCAGTTGCTCGTGGTGGGCCAGAAGGCGGCGCGATACCGCGTCCATCGGCGTGGCCAGATCGACCGGCAACACATTGACTGGCACCGGCTGCGGCGCGATCACTGCCGGAGCCGACGGCGTGGGGCTCGATCGTGGGGTCGGGTCTATAGCGACCGGCATGCAACCCGACAGCCCGGCCAGCATCGACAACATCGCCAAAGCTCCCAGCGCCCGCAGCGCGACCGCTCGCGTCGCGTGCGGAAAGCCGGCAAAACCCACTGATTCAAATGGCGACGACATGGGGTAGCTCGATTCGGAAATGTGCACCCAGCGATGCGCCCAGCGGCGCACCCAGCGGCGCACCCGGCACCGCGCCCAGGGATGCACTCGGGGATGCACCCGACAGTGCAGTCGACAGGTCAGTCGACGGCACGCCGGCCGGTCGTGGCTGACCCGCGGTGTCGAGATGGCATTCATCGGCCATCAGCAAATCGATCTGGCCATCGTGCGCGCGCACCAGCTCTTGCACGATCGACAGGCCGATGCCACTGCCGCGCGGCGCATCGGCGGGTTGCCGCTCGCCGCGAAAAAACGGCTCGAACACGCGCGCCCGATCGGCTGGTGCAACACCTGGCCCCTGGTCGGTGACGTCGATGCGCGCGCGGCCCGGCCACCTCGACACCGCAAATTCGATGCGCCCGCCCAGCGGGCTGAAGCGAATCGCGTTCGACAACAAATTGCCCAGCGCCACACCGAGTTGGTCGGCATCGACCTCGACCTGCAATGGCGCACCGCTGACCACCAGCGTGAGCTGGCGGGCCTGGCATTGCAGCTGCTGCAGTGTGATTTGCGCGGTGATGAGCGCGTTCAAATCGGTCGGCCGGCGCACCAACCGGCGTGCGTCGAATGCCGCGGTGTTGAACCGCAGCAAGTCGTCGATCTGGCCCTTCAGCACCGCGGTGTTTTGGCGCAGGATGCGCGCCACCGCGCGTTGCGGCTCGGTCAACACGCCGGTCACGCCGTCTTCCAGCAAGGCCACGCCTTCATGCAGTGCGGCCAGCGGCGTTTTCAATTCATGCGAAACGTGGCGCAGAAAACGGGCCTTGTCGGCATCGATTTCGGCCAGCCGCAGCCGCAGCCATTCAAGCCGACGACCAAGCTGGCGCACGTCGGCCGGGCCCTGCATGTCAATCGGCACCTCGAGCCGGTTTTCGCCCAGGCCGACCACCGCTGCTTCCAGCCGCTTCAACGGCCGCGCCAGCCACACGCCACACGCCAGCGCCAGCACCACCGCGACCGCAATGGCGGCGGCGATTTGGCGGGCCAGATCCGCACGGCCGGTTTCCAGCTGCGCCAGCAGCGCGGCGCTGCGCGATTCGGTGGCCCGCCGCACGCGGTCGGCCAGCGCGATGTTGACGCGCTCGATGTCGCGAAAACTGGCCGTCAACGCGGACTCATTCGCTTTGCGCGCGTCGTTGGCTGCGCCCTGGGCAGCGTCGAGTTGGGCGCGCACCGCAAGCAACTTGTCGCGCCACGCCTGCGCGTCGGCATCGGCGCGGGCGGCGTCGGCATCGCTGTCGCGCAAACCCTGGGCCAGCGGTGCCAGCGCGTCGGCGGCTTCGCGCGATGCCAAGTCGAACTGCTGGCGCAGCAACGGATCATCGAGCACCACATATTGCCGCGCCGATCGCTCCATGGCGACGCTGCGTTCAGCCAGACGCTGCGCCGCCGCAGTGAGTGCCACCGACCGTTGCGCGCCTTGGCTGCTTTGCGCTATCAGCCCCTGCAACGTGAACAGCCCGCGCAGCGATGCCGCACTCAACAAGCCGGCAATCAACAGGAAAGCAACCAGCAGCAGTTGGTGGAATGAAAAACGGTCGAGGGCCGACATCGACCCATTCTGCCTGCCGCATGCAAGCGCGCGCCGCGGCATCGCCCGACGCGGCAGCCCGCTTGCCGACCCACGCAGATGCGGCCGAACGGCCCGCGGCCAGCCGGCTCAGCCGTGGCTGCGCTGGGAGCGTGGGCATCGTTCGTTCATGCCCGAAAAAATCGCACGTTGTGAGTCGACGGCGCTTGGTCCATGGCGCGGCTGGGTCGGCGTGCCGACACGATGTGTTGCGCGATGTATCACTCGTGCCGCAACGCGTCGATCGGCAACAACTGCGACGCGCGACGCGCCGGGTAATAACCGAAGAACACACCGACTGCGGCCGAAAACAGCACTGCCAACGCGAACGGCGCAGCGCCCAGCGACACCGGCCAGCCGGCAAACGCGGCCACCGCCCAGGTAGCCAGTGCGCCCAAGGCCACGCCGATGGCACCGCCCAACAGACTCAACGTCACCGCCTCGATCAAGAACTGCAGCAGCACATCGCGGCTGCGCGCGCCAACCGCCATGCGCAAACCGATTTCGCGGGTGCGTTCGGTCACGCTGACCAGCATGATGTTCATGATGCCGATGCCGCCGACCACCAAGCTGACGCCCGCCACCGCCGACAGCAGCAGCGTCAAGGTACGGCTCGACGCCTCCTGCGCTTCCAGCACTTCGGTCAGCTTGCGCACATTGAAGTCGTCGTCGGCACCGGCCGCCAGCCGATGGCGCTGCCGCAGCAACCCGCGAATACCGTCTTCAGCCGCCGCCAGGCTGGCACCGTCGTGCACCTTGACGCTGATCGCGTAGACCCGCTTCACCGGTCCCGCCAACCAACCCGCCAGCCGATTGCGGAAGGTCGATATCGGCACGACCAAGGTGTCGTCCTGGTCTTCGCCTTGCGCGTTTTGGCCCTTGCGCGCGAGCACGCCGATCACCGTCATCGGTATGCCTTTGACGCGCACCACGCGGTCGACCGGATCGTCGTCGCCGAACAATTCGCGCGCCACCGTGTGACCGAGCAGCACCACCTTGGCCGAGCCGGCCAACTCGGACGCATCGAACGCGCGGCCGTTGGCCAGCGGCCAGTCGCGCGCGGCGAGGTAATCGTTGGTGGTGCCGATGCCGCGGGTCGACCAGTTGGTGTTGCCATTGATGACTTGCAGCGTGCCGGCTGCCGACGGCGCGGTGGCCATCACTTCCGGCACCTCGGCGGCGATCGCGGTGGCATCGTCTTCGGTCAGGCTTTGGCCGGTGCCCGCGCCGAGCCGCAGCCCGCCAGCATTGACCACGCCTGGGCGCACCAACAGCAAGTTGCTGCCGAGTCCTTTGATCTGTTCGGCCACCCGCTGCTGCGCACCGTTGCCGATCGCAATCGTGGTGATGACCGCGGCCACGCCGACGATGATGCCGAGCATCGTCAACACGCTGCGCATCAGGTTGGCGGTGAGCGCGCGCCAGGCCGAGCGGAACGCCGAGACGGTGTTCACGCGGCCACCGGTGCGGCGGCGGATGCCGTCAACGCGGGCCGGTGCGGCGTTTGCAGCACGTCTTCGATTACCAGGCCATCGCGAAACACGATGCGCCGACCCGCCCACGCGGCGACCTCGCTCTCGTGCGTGACCAGCACCACCGTCATGCCTTGCGCGTTCAGTTCGGCCAGCAATTGCATGATGTCGTCGGAGGTTTGCGAGTCGAGTGCGCCGGTCGGCTCATCGGCCAATATCAGCTGCGGCTGGTTAACCAGCGCGCGCGCAATCGCCACCCGCTGTTGCTGGCCGCCCGACAACTCGGCCGGCGTGTGCTGGGCGCGGTCGGCCAAGCCCACGCGCTGCAAACTGCGCAGTGCACGCAGGCGGCGTTCGGCCACCGGCACGTTGGCGTAGACCATCGGCAGCTCGACGTTTTCCAGCGCCGAGGTGCGCGCCAGCAAGTTGAACTGCTGGAACACAAAACCGATGCGCCGATTGCGGATCGATGCCAGCGCGTCGCCACCCATCGCCACCACCGACTCACCGGCCAGCTGGTATGCGCCGCTGGTCGGCTGGTCGAGGCAGCCGAGGATATTCATCAGCGTGCTTTTGCCCGACCCCGACGCGCCCATGATCGCGACGAAATCGCCAGCGTCGATAGCCAGCGACACGCCGCGCAATGCGTGCACAGTTTGCTCGCCGACGGTATAGGTTTTGGTCAGGTCACGGGCGTTCAGCAGCGCTTCGGCCGAACCCGCACGGTGCGGTGAGGTCGCTGGGGTAGCGGCGTCGAGCGCGGTGGCCGACGGCCCACCACCGACGTGCTGCGCGGCCGTCACCCTGCCCGCCCCAATGCCACGGGAAGCAAAACACATGGGGCGCAGCGCCGCTTCAAAACGCAGGCCTCGCAGCACCGGCATTGGCACCAGCACCAGCGCCGCGCGGGCTGCCGCCGGCTGGCGCGTTCGGGTTGCTGACGCTGACCACCACCTGCGCACCGGCTTGCAACCGCGCGCTGTCGGCACCCGGCAGCAGCTCGGTCATCAAGCCATCGGTCACGCCCAGGCGCACGTTGAATGCGCGCGGCGCACCGTTCGCATCGAGCAGGTGAATGCGGCCACGCGAGGTGTTGCGCGCGCCGCGGCCGCCGCTGGTCGACGCTGCCGCTGCGCCGCTAACGGCACTGGCACTGGCCGCGGCAGTGGCACTGGCACTGGCACTGGCCGCGGCGTCGCGCGGTGCACTGGCCGCATCGGACGCCGGCTCCAGCCCGGCGATGCGCACCCGCAGCGCGGCGTTGGGCACCTTCAACACGTCGCCGCGGACCTCGGTGGCGATGCGCACATTGGCCGTCATGCCAGGCAGCAGCAGCGCGCCGGGGTTCGCGAAACGCACGATCACGGTGTAGGTCACCACGTTTTGCGCCGAGATCGCCGCCTTGCGTATTTGGTTGACGCGGCCTTCAAACGTACGCCCGGCAAACGCGTCGATCGTGAAGCTCACCGGCTGAGCCACCTGCACCCGCGCGATGTCGGCTTCATCGACCGCGGCTTCTACCTGCATGTCCGACAGGTTGCGCGCAATGATGAACAGCTCGGGGGCTTGCAAACTGGCGGCGACCGTTTGGCCGACATCGACGCTGCGTTTGATGACCACGCCATCGACCGGCGAGCGGATCTCGGTGCGCTGCAAATCGACCCGCGCTTGCGCCAATGCAGCGTCGCGCTGGCGCACGGTGGCCTGCGCTGCCACCACCTGCGCGCGGGCCACTTCCAGCTGCGCCAGACTGACCTTCAGCGCCTCGCCCAAGGTGCCGGCGGCGTTGCGCGCGTTGTCGAAATCTGCGGCCGAGATGAACTGTCGCGTCAGCAGTTCTTGCTTGCGGGTTTGGTCGCGCAACGCATTGTCGGCATCGAGCCGGGCGCGTGACACCCCCGCTTGCACCGCGCCCACGTTGGCGCTGGCGTTGAGCACCAACGCGCGCGCCGATTCCAGGTCGGCCGCGGCCTGGCTGACTTTGTATTCGAAGGTTTGCGGGTCGATGCGCGCGATCAGCTGGCCTTGCTTGACTTCGCTGTTGAAGTCGACCCGCATTTCTTTGATCTGGCCCGACACCTGGCTGCCGATACTGACCTGCGAAACCGGGTTCACCGTGCCAGACGACGACACCGCAGCCGTCAATGCACCGCGCTCGAGCGGCGCGGTTTTGTACGTCACGCCGCTGTCGGCGGGCTGGCGGCTCCACCACCACAGCGCCACACCCAGCACCGCCAAAACCGCTATGCCAACCCACCCACGCGTTAATTTCATCGGTTCGATTTTAGGCAGCGGCCTGCCGGCGGTTGCGCTTTAGGGCGGGTCTTCACCGTTCATTGCGGCCGCCGAATCGCCTGCCGCACGGCCGGCGGCTTGCCCTTCTTGGTTGACCCGTTTTTGACCGCCCCACTACATTACTGACCCTCTAGTCAGTAGCAATCCGCAGCCGTCATCTGAGATCTATCGCCTTGAATTTGCCTGCCCACCGAGCTGCTGCCGCGCCGAGCGCGATGCTGCAAGCGGCCACCCTCACCACCCGCCAACGCCGCAAGCAAGAGCGGCCGCAGGAATTACTGTCGGCGGCATTGGCGCTGTTTGTCGAAAAAGGCTTTGCCGCCACCCGCAGCGAAGAAGTCGCTGCATTGGCCGGCGTCTCCAAAGGCACGCTGTATTTGTATTACCCGAGCAAGCACGATCTGTTCAAAGAAGTGGTGCGCCACAACCTGTCTGCATTGATCGCCGAGGGCGAAGGGCTGGTCGACGGGTACACCGGCAGCACCGCTGAGCTGCTGGAATGCCTGATGCTGACCTGGTGGACACGGGTGGGCAGTACCGGTGCGGCCGGTATCCACAAAATCATGATTTCCGAGGCGCGCAACTTTCCCGAGCTGGCACAGTTTTATACCGACGAGGTGATCCGCCCAGCCGACCGCTTGTTCACCCGCACCGTGCGGCGCGGCATCGAACGCGGCGAATTTCGGCCGGTGTCGGGACACGAAAGTGCGGTCGCGCATGCGCTGATTGCACCGATGATTTTTTTGTCGCTGTGCCAACACTCGATAGGCGCGTGCCCGGTACTCGATGCCGGCTTGACGCCAGCCGCGGTAATTCGCACCCAGCTTGATTTGATGCTGCGCGGGCTGGAGGTGCGCGCAGCCACTGACCGCAACCCACCTTCTCGCAGCCCGAAGAAAAAAGAAAGCCACCAGGCATGATGAAACGACGCAGGTGGGGCTGGATCGTCGGCCTGATGGCCGTGCTGCTGCTGGCCGGCTTCGTCGGCCGCACGCTGTATGCCCGCGCACAAGAACGCGCCGCCGCGGCCCTGCCCGCAGCGCCACCGCCGCCGCTCGACTTGCGTGCCAGCGACACCGTGACGGCGCGTTTGCAACCGTTCACCCGCACGCTGGCGATCTCTGGCGGCTTGAAGGCATTCAACAGCGCGGTGGTGCGCGCCAAGGTCGCGGCCGAAGTGAAAAGCCTCACGGTGCGCGAAGGCGACAGCGTCAAAGCCGGCCAAACCATCGGCCAACTCGACACGCTGGAAGTCGACCTGCGGGTGCAGCAAGCCGGCCAAAACGCGGCCTCGTCGCAAGCCCAGCTCGATATTGCGAACCGTGCACTCGACAACAACCGCGCAATGCAGGCGCAAGGTTTTATCTCAGCCACTGGGCTGGAAACCTCGATCTCGAATGTGGCGGCCGCACGCGCCACTTACGCCGCCGCAGTCGCCGCGGTCGATCTGGCACGCAAAGCCCGCGGCGATGCGCGGCTGGTCGCACCGATCACCGGTGTGGTCTCGCAGCGACTGGTGCAGCCGGGCGAGCGGGTGGCGGTCGATGCGAGGTTGCTGGAAGTGGTCGACCTGTCACGCATCGAACTCGAAGCGGCGGTGGCACCGGAAGACGTCGTCGGCGTGACCATCGGGCAGCCCGCGCGGCTGGCGATCGATGGCCTGGTCGGTGCGGTGACCGCACGCGTGGCGCGCATCAACCCGAGCACGCAGGCCGGCACCCGCGCAGTGCTGGTCTACCTGGCATTAGAAGCGCGGCCGGGTTTGCGCCAGGGCCTGTTCGCCACCGGCACGATTGATTTGCGCAGCGCCAGCGCACTCACCGTGCCGGTGTCGGCAGTGCGTGTCGATCAGGCGCAGCCGTATGTGCTGGCGGTTGCCGCTGACATGGTGACGCTGAAAAAAGTCACGCTGGGCCAGCGCGGCGAATTGCAGATCGACGGCCGCATCGAGTCGGCGGTCGAAGTCACCAGCGGTGTCGCCGACGGTGCGCTGCTGTTGCGCGGCTCGGCCGGCGCGGTGCGCGATGGCACGCGGGTGCGGCTGGTCGCTTCGGTTGCGTCATCAGTTGCGTCATCAGTTGCGCCCTCGGTGGCGTCATCGGTGGCGTCATCGACAGACGCGAACCCATCCGCCCAGGCCCGCTGACATGTGGTTCACCCGAATTTCAATAGGCAACCCGGTCATGGCCACGATGGTCATGCTGGCCTTCGTCGTGATGGGTTTGTTCAGCTACCAGCGGCTGTCGGTGGACCAATTTCCGAACATCGATTTCCCCACCGTGGTGGTGCAGTTCGACTACCCCGGCGCGTCGCCCGAAATCGTCGAAACCGAGGTCACCAAAAAAGTCGAAGAAGCGGTCAACACGGTGGCCGGCATCAGTTCGCTCTATTCACGTTCGTACGAAGGTAATTCGGTGGTCATCATCGAATTTAACCTGTCGGTGGATGGCCGCAAGGCCGCCGAAGACGTGCGCGAGAAAGTGGCACTCGTGCGGCCCAGCCTGCGCGACGAAGTGAAAGAGCCGAGGGTGTCGCGGTTCGACCCCGCCAGCACGCCGATTTTCAATTTGGCGGTGCTGTCACCGACCGGCAAACAGTCGCCGCAAGAGCTCACCACCTGGGCCACGCAGGTACTGCAAAAGCGGCTGGAAAACGTGCGCGGTGTCGGCTCGGTCAGCATCGTCGGCGGCGTGTCGCGGCAGGTGAATCTGTACCTGAAGCCGGCGGCCATGGAGGCGATGGGCATCGGCGTAGACCAGGTCATCGCCGCGGTGCGCAGCGAAAACCAGGAGCTGCCGATGGGCTCTATCCGCTCGGCCGACCAAGAGCGCGTGGTGCAGGTCAACGCGCGGCTGAAACGACCCGAAGACTTCCGTGACATCACGGTGGCGCGGCGCGGTGCGGCCACCGCCGGCACCGGCAACGCCACCTTGAGCGGCGGCGCGCCGGTCAAGTTGTGGCAGGTGGCCGATGTGGTCGATGGCCCTCAAGAAGTCGAAAGCCTGGCGCTGTACAACGGCCAGCGCACGGTGCTGTTGTCGGTGCTGAAGTCGCAAGGCGAAAACACGATCGAAGTCGTCGATGGCCTGCGCAAGGCGCTGGCCGGTGCCGAATCGGTCACGCCGCCGGGCATCAGTGTCGAGGTCAACCGCGACAACTCGCGTGCCATTCGCACGTCGGTGGCCAACGTCAAGCGCACGCTGATCGAAGGCGCGGCGCTCACCATGCTGATCGTGTTTTTGTTTTTGAATTCATGGCGCAGTACGGTGATCACCGGCCTGACGCTGCCGATTGCGCTGATCGGCACGTTTTTGTTCATGTATGCGTTTGGCTTCACCATCAACAGCATCACGATGATGGCGCTCAGCCTGTGCGTGGGCTTGTTGATCGACGACGCAATCGTGGTGCGCGAAAACATCGTGCGCCATGTGCAAATGGGCAAGTCGGCGCGCCAGGCCGCGCTCGACGGCACCCAGGAAATCGGCCTCGCGGTGATGGCCACCACGCTGTCAATCGTGGCGGTGTTTTTGCCGATCGGCTTCATGGGCGGCATCGTCGGCAAGTTCTTCCACGAGTTCGGCATCACCATCGTCGCGGCGGTGTTGATCTCGATGTTCGTCAGCTTCACGCTCGACCCGATGTTGTCGAGCATTTGGCACGACCCGCAATCGGCCCGCGTGATTGGCGCGCCGCACGCGGCGCCCGGCGGCACCGCTTCCTGGTACGACCGCACGCTCGGCCGCGTCACCGAAAGCTTCGAGCGCGCCACCATGCGGCTGGGCGACGGCTACCAAGGCATCTTGCGCTGGTCACTGCGGCACCGGCTGGCCACGCTGGCCATCGCCGCGGCCACCTTCGGCGGCAGCTTTTTGCTGATCCCGCTGCTCGGTGCGGAGTTCGTGCCGAAGGCCGACTTCTCCGAGACCACCGTCAACTTCTACACGCCGGTGGGGTCGTCTCTGGAAGTCACCGAAGCGCGTGCCAAACAAGTCGACACGGCGCTGCGCGAATTGCCCGAAGTCAAGTACACCGTAACCACCATCAACAGCGGCAACGCGGCGGGCAAAATTTTTGGTTCGACCTACGTCCGGCTGGTCGACAGAAAAGAGCGCGCACGCGGCCTGGTGCAAATGATGGTGCCGATGCGCGAGCGGCTGGCGCGCATACCCGGCATCACCGTCACCAACATCGGCACGCCCGATTTGGGTGGTGGCAAAAGCCTGCAATTCTCGATCCAGGGCAGCGATTTGGGTGAACTGGAACGGCTGAGCAAAGGCATCAGCGCGCAACTCGAGCAAGTGGTGGGGCTGGTCGATCTGGACAGCACCTTGAAGCCCGACAAGCCCACCGTGTCGATCGATGTGAAGCGCGACGCGGCGTCTGACCTGGGGCTCAACGTCAACTCGTTGTCGACCTCGTTGCGCGCCCTGGTGGCGGGCACCACGGTAGGCAACTGGCGCGCACCCGATGGCGAAAACTACGACGTGATCGTGCGCTTGGCCCCGGACAGCCGCAACACGTTGACCGACCTGCAACGCCTGCCGGTGCCGGTGGCCGCCGGTGCCGACGGCATGCCGCGCATCGTTCGCTTGTCGCAAGTCGCCGACATCACCGCATCAACCGGACCGAACCAGATCAACCGCCGTGATTTGAACCGCGAAATCAACATGGACGGCAACGCCTACGGTCGCAGTTCGGGCGATGTGTCGGCCGACATTCGGCGCATTCTGGACAGCGTGGCCTGGCCACCCGGCTACCGGTACACCTTTGGTGGCAGCACCAAAAACATGAACGAATCATTCAGCTACGCGATCGGCGCACTCGGCTTGGCGGTGGTGTTTATCTACATGATTCTGGCCAGCCAGTTCCGCAGCTTTTTGCAGCCGATCGCGTTGATGAGTTCGCTGCCGCTGACGCTGATCGGCGTCGCGCTGGCGCTGCTGATGTTTCGCTCGACATTGAACATGTTCAGCATCATCGGCGTCGTGATGCTGATGGGGCTGGTCACGAAAAACGCCATCTTGCTGATTGACTTTGCGATTCGGTTGCGTGAGGGAACGGTGCGGCATGGTGTGGGCCATGCGGACAGCGCCACCTTGACCACTGCCGCGACTGCGACCGACGTGCCCATTGCAGGCCTCGACCGCGAACAAGCCTTGTTGCACGCCGCGCAGGTGCGGCTGCGGCCCATCTTGATGACCACGCTGGCGATGATTTTCGGCATGGTGCCGCTGGCGTTCGCGCTGTCCGAAGGCTCGGAGCAGCGCGCGCCGATGGGCCAGGCGGTAATCGGTGGCGTGATCACCTCGTCGCTGCTGACGTTGGTGGTGGTGCCGGTGGTGTATTGCTATCTGGATGACTTGTCGGTGTGGCTGAATCGACGTTTTCGGGGTGAGAAAAGGTCGCCGGAGTCGGCGCTGCTGGCCGGAGGCAAATAAACTAGCGACTCGCCGAGACCGCCCTGCATCGCGCGGGCCCAACTGGTCACCGTTACTAGCCCGCACCACCACGGTGGGTGGCGCTACCCACCCACCGAGACGATTCATGGACATTGAACTGGCACGCTTCAACATGATCGAGCAGCAAATTCGCCCCTGGGACGTACTCGACGCCGATGTACTGGCACTGTTGGCCGCGGTGCGGCGGGAAGACTTCGTTCCCAACGCGTACCAGGCGATGGCCTTCGTCGACACCGAAGTGCCACTGACCACCCGCACCGGCCCGGCGCAATCGATGTTGTCGCCCAAAGTCGAAGCCCGCATGCTGCAAGAACTCGCCGTCAGCCGCCATGAGCGGGTGCTGGAAATAGGTACCGGCTCGGGCTTCATGGCCGCGCTGCTGGCACACCGATCGCGCGAGGTACTGAGCCTGGAGATCGATGAAGAGCTGGCCGCCTTCGCCAACGCCAACCTCAAGTTCGCCGGTGTGCCCAACGCCACCGTGCGTCACGCCGATGGCCGCGATGGCTGCGCCGAAGACGGCCCGTTCGACGTGATCGTGTTGTCGGGTTCGGTACCGCAGGTGCCGACCGTGTTGTTCGACCAGCTCAAACCTGGCGGTCGGCTGATCGCATTTGTCGGCCAACTGCCGATCATGCGGGCCGTGCTGTACACACGTGGCTCGGGCGTCGACAGCAGCGGCAACATCGGCAGCGTGGAGTTGTTCGACGGCGTGGCACCGCGATTGACCGGGTTCTCCGAGCCGAACCGTTTCAAGTTTTGAGCGGGCGGCACGCACGCCGCACCCGCGGTGCCGTACCGTGTTTGAAGCGCCTCGAATGAATCAACCCGCTTGCGGCATGTCGCGTGCCGCATGCCGCAGCCAGCTGAACAGCACCACATGAACCACATCAGCGCGACCGAATTCGCCGCGTTGTTGGCATCGACACCGCCAGCGGCACTGCCGCTGTTGCTCGATGTGCGCGAGAGCTGGGAAGTCGCGCTGGCCGCGTTGTGCGCCGATGGCCTGGTCACACTCAACCTGCCGATGAGCGAGATCGTGCAGCGCGTCGGTGAGCTCGACCCGGCCCGACCCACGGTGTGCCTGTGCCACCACGGCGTGCGCAGCGCACAGGTCGGCGCGTTTTTAGAACAACGCCACGGCTTCACCTCGGTCACCAATTTCAGCGGCGGCATCGACGCGTGGTCGACTACGGTGGACCCCGACGTGGCGCAATACTAAGAACGTGAGAGATGTTGCACCGATCGGTGGTGCAATCAGTGACGCGGCGCGTTGTTGCGTGCCGCAGTTTTAGAAGGACTTCATTCATGCTCGCACCCTCGCCTGCCCTGCTCCGCCAAGCCGAACGCGGTGCCAGGTCTGCAACGCAGTGGCTGGTTGCCGCGGGCGCCACGGCGGGCATCGCGCTGGCGAGCCTGGCGACCATCGGCTCGGCCCGCGCACAAAGCCTGGACGAGCTGTACACCGCGGCGCGCGGTTACGACGCGACCTACCTGTCCGCGCGCGCGCTGGCCGAGTCGGCGCAGTACCGCGCCGCGCAAGTCGACGCGTTGAAGCGGCCCAGCCTGGGGCTCGACGGCAGCACCAACATCGGCCGCACCGACACCGCACAAGGCACCGGTTCATTCAACGGCCGCTCGGTGCAATTGCAAGCGCGCCAGCCGCTGTTCAACCGCGCCAACGGCGTCAGCATCGAGCAAGCCCAGCGAGAACTCGACGCATCGAGCGTGCGGCTTGAAACCGCCGAGCAAGACCTGATCGTGCGGCTGGCGCAGGCGTACTTCGATGTGCTGGCCGCGCAAGACTCTTTGGCCACCACGCGCACCAACAAAGTCTCGATCAAGCAGCAACTGGCCTCAGCCCAGCGCAACTTCGAAGTCGGCACCGCCACCATCACCGACACCCGCGAAGCCCAGGCGCGTTTCGATCTGGCGCTGGCGCAAGAAATCGCGGCCGACAACGATCTGCGCAACAAACGCATCGCACTCGACTTGCTGGTCGGCCGCACCGACGTGCAGCCTAAAGGCCTGACCCCGCCGGTCAGCCTGCCCGCGCTGACACCGGCCGATGCGAACGCCTGGGCCGAACAGGCCGACCGGCTGCACCCCTCGGTGCGGCTGGCGCAGCTGGCGCTGAACGTGGCCGCGCTGGAAACCAGAAAGGCCGAAGCCGGCCACTATCCGACGCTGGACGCGGTGGCCAGCCTGGGCAGCTCGTACAACTCGAGCAACAACAGCGGCGGCCGGTTGTCGCTCAGTGGCACCAGCAGCAGCGCCAGCCTGGGCTTGCAGGTCAACCTGCCGCTGTTTGCCGGCTATTCGGTGCAAAACCGCATCAAGGAAACGCTGGTGCTCGAAGACAAGTCGCGCAACGACCTCGAGGCCACCCGCCGCGCGGTGGCACTGGCCACCAAACAGGCGTACTTCGGCGTGCAGTCGCTGCAGGCACAGGTGTTGGCGCTCGAAGCCGCCGAGTCGTCGAGCGCACTGGCGCTGGACGCCACCAAGCTCGGCTACGACGTCGGCGTGCGCGTCAACATCGATGTGCTGAACGCGCAAACCCAGCTGTTCACCACCCGCCGCGATGTGTCGAAAGCGCGCTACGACACGCTGCTCGGTGGCTTGCGGTTGCGCCAAGCGGCAGGCCAGCTGAAAGCCGACGACCTGACGGCAGTGAGCCGCCTGCTGACCAACTAGGCTGCGCCCGTCCACCCGATTACCTGATTCCCTGATTACCTAACTACCCGACGCCTGCCCTGCCGATGGCGACGCGCTACCACCAGTCGAACGCCAAGCTCGTCGATTGCGATCAGCACGGCGCAGCCAGCGGTGCCGAGCTGATCCTGGTCGAAGGCGACTCGGCGATGCATTCGGTGGTGGCGGTGCGCAATGCGCAACTGCAAGCGGTGCTGCCGCTGCAAGGTAAGCCGATGAATGCCTGGGCTGCCGACGCTGCGCGGGTTCAACGCAACCTCTTGTTTCGCCAACTGGCCGACGCGCTGGGGCTGGCGCAACCGACCGCCATGGCCGCCGACGAACTCGACAGGCTGCGTTTTGCACGGGTGGCACTGCTGTTCGACCCCGACGCCGACGGCATCCACATCGGCGCGCTGATGGTGATGTACTTCCAGCGCTGGCTGCCTGGTTTGATCGACGCCGGTCGGTTGTGGATGGTGCGCGCGCCGATGTTCGAGTTGGTGTCCACAGTGGCCGCCACCGGTGCGACCGCAGCGGCGATTCGCCACGCCTACCACCCGACCCAGTGCCACGAGCTGGCAGAGGCGATGCGCCGCGATGCGAGCGCCGCCGCGGCTGCAACCACCGGCTTGGGCACCGCACCAGTCGACATTCAGACCCAGGCTTTTCGGGGCCTCGGCAGCATCGCGCCCGATACGCTGCGCAGCCTGTGCGTGAACCCGGCGAGCCGCGTCGCCCACGCGATCACCGCGCACGATGTGCAAGCGGTGATCGATGTGTTTGGCGGCGGCGCATGAGGCAGCACATTCCAACGCGAACGCAAACGCAAACGCACTTGCTGCCGCAGCCGCGGCCACAGAACATGGCTTGCAAGCGCATGGCCTGCAAGCGCGTGGGCTGCAACCGCATCGGCTAAGCGCATGCACCTTGCCTTTCGCCTCGGACTCATCGCACTGCTGTTGTATGCAACGGCCTGCCTCGCGATGTTCGTGTTCCAGCGCGCGCTGGTTTACTTTCCGCAACCACGCGCGCACGGCGGGCCGGCCGACACGTTGCGCTTACCGGTCAACGGTGCCGAATTGGTGGTGTCGGTGCGACCGCATGCCGGGCCGAAAGCGCTGCTTTACTTCGGTGGCAATGCCGAAGATGTGTCGATCAACCTGCAGCCGTTTTCGGCGGCCTTCCCCGACCACGCGATTTACCTGCTGCATTACCGCGGCTACGGCGGCAGCTCGGGCAAACCGACCGAGGCCGCGCTGCACGCCGATGCGCAAGTACTGTTCGACCAGGTGCGGCATAGCCATCCCGACATCGCGGTGGTGGGACGCAGCCTGGGCAGCGGCGTCGCTATACACCTGGCACGTGCGCGACCGGTGGCGCGGCTGGTGCTGGTCACGCCGTACGACAGCGTTGCGGCCATCGGTGCGCAGCGGTACCCGTATTTCCCGGTGCGCTGGCTGCTCACCGACACGTTCGAATCGCTGCGCTGGGCACCCGCAATACAGGTGCCCACGCTATTGCTGGTGGCGCAAACCGACACCGTCGTGCCGCGCGCCCACACCGACCGCCTGGCAGCGGCCTTCGCCCCAGGGGTCGCCACCGCCATCGTCGTGCCAGGCACCGACCACCAAACCATTTCACACGCCGCGCAGTATCTGCAAGCCATGCGCGCCGCACTGTGATGCCGCTCGACAGGTAACGCGGCGCCTCGCCCGACCTCACGCAGCCAGCACGGCCTCGATGTGTTGCGCAATGCGCAACGCCGCGCCGCCGTGTCGGGCGGCAAACGCGCGTGCGCGTGCGGAGGCCGCAGCGGCCATCGCCGTGTCGGTGGTGGTGGTGGTCGTGGTAACAGTTGCTGATCCGCTGTCTGGTGTCACCCGCACCGCCATCCGCACCGCCACCTGCACCGCGTCGGCCATGGTGGCCACCCGTTGCGCAGCGCCTTCGCGCAGCGCCAGCTCGGCGGCTTCGGCAAAGTTGAACGTGTGCGGGCCCATCACCACCGGGCAACCGCAGGCGGCGGCCTCAATCAGATTTTGGCCGCCCAGCGGCTCGAAACTGCCGCCGAGCAAGGCGACCTCAGCACAGCTGAAGTAGGTTGCCATTTCGCCGATCGAGTCGCCCAGCCACACGTCGACCGTGCGCGCTGCAGGCGGCGCAGTGTCGTGCCAGCTGCTGCGGCGCAACTGGCTGAACCCGCTGCGATCAATGCGCTCGGCTACCTCGTCGAACCGCTGCGGGTGGCGCGGCACGATCAACAACAGCGGGCGCGGTGCGGCCAGTTGCTGCCATGCCGACAGCAGCAACGCTTCTTCGCCTTCGCGTGTGCTGGCGGCCAGCACGATGCGGCGGCCGGGCGCGTGCGCGGTGGTTTCGCCGATGGCCTGCCGCCACGCCGCACCGCGCGCCGACTGCATCGCATCCGGCGTGACATCGAACTTCAGGTTGCCACTGACTTCAACCCGCAGCGCACCGGCTGCCAGCATGCGTTTCGCGTCGAGCTGCGTTTGTGCCAGCACCAGGGTCAGGTTTGCAGCGGCAGGCCGCATCAACGCATTCAGCGTGTCGCCGCGGTGGGCACTGCGCTCGCTCAGCCGTGCGTTGGCCAGCACCATCGGCACCCCCACCTGCCGCGCCGCGTGCAGCAAATTCGGCCACACCTCGGTTTCCATCAACACACCGATGGCGGGATGGAAGTGCGCGAAAAAACGCCTCGTTGAGCCAGGTGTGTCGAACGGCAGCCAGGCCTGTGCGTCACCTGGCCGCAGCAACGCTGCGCCGGCCGCACGTCCAGTCGCGGTGCCATGCGTCAGCAGCAGCCGCATGCCGGGCCGTTGCGCGCGCAGGGCCTGGAGCAGCGCCGACGCCGCCCGCGTTTCGCCCAACGACACCGCATGCAGCCACACCCAACCGGCGCTGCGCGGGGCGTTGCCGTAGCGCCCGAAGCGCTCACCGATCGCGCTGCGGTACAGCGGCTCGACCCGACCGCGCCACCACAGCTTGACCAGATACGCCGGCAGCATCAGCCGCAGCAGCATCGAATAAGCCGCGCGTGCGCTGCGTTCGGCGGTGGTCAGCGCGGGCCGATCAGCGCGCACGGTGGCGTGGCCGTGCGCTCAGCGCGAGGTTGCCATCAGTGCGCCGACGCGGCAATTTGCGCGTCGGGTTTGACCGCACGCAGCGCGGCCATGAACGCCGCCTCGATGCGGTGCAGCGCCTTTTCGGTGTGGCCCTCGAAGCGCATCACCAGCACCGGCGTGGTGTTCGATGAGCGAATCAAACCAAACCCGTCTTTGTATTCAGCGCGCAAACCGTCGATGGTGATGACCTCGAGCGCACCCGGAAACTTCGCCGTCTCCAACAACTTTTGCACCAGCAGTTTCGGCTCGCCCTCGGCGCACGGCACGTTCAGCTCAGGCGTATTGAAGCTGGTCGGCAGCGCGTTCAACACGCGACTCGGGTCTTTGCTGCGGCTCAAAATTTCGAGCAACCGCGCGGCGGTGTACGTCGCATCGTCGAAGCCGTACCAGCGTTCACCGAAAAAGATGTGGCCGCTCATCTCACCTGCAATCGGCGCCTTGACTTGTTTCATCTTGGCTTTGACCAGCGAGTGGCCGGTCTTCCACATCAGCGGCGTGCCACCGGCTTTGCGTATCACCGGTGCCAACCGCTGGGTGCACTTCACATCGAAGATCACGGTGCCGCCGGGGTTGCGGCTGAGCACGTCTTTGGCAAACAGCATCAGTTGGCGGTCGGGGTAAATGATGTGGCCTTCGCGGGTGACTACGCCCAGCCGGTCGCCGTCGCCGTCGAACGCAAGGCCCAATTCGGCACCGGTTTGCTTCACCGCGCGGATCAGGTCGGCCAGGTTTTCGGGCTTGCTCGGGTCGGGATGGTGGTTCGGGAAATCACCGTCTACTTCCGAGTACAGCTCGGTCACGTCACATCCCAGCGCACGCAATATGCCCGGGGCCGATGCGCCGGGAATGCCGTTGCCCGAGTCGACCACGATCTTCATGCGGCGCTTTAATTTGCAGTCGCCAGTGATGCGTGCCAGGTATTCCGCACCGATGTCCATCGCGGCGGTGCGGCCCGCCTTGCGCAGGTAGTTTTCGGTTTCCATGCGGGTGCGCAGGTTTTGAATTTCGTCACCGTAAATTGCGCGACCCGCCAGCACCATCTTGAAGCCGTTGTAGTCCTTCGGGTTGTGGCTGCCGGTGACCATGATGCCGCTGTGGCAGCCGCGTCGGCCGCGGGTGGCCGCAACGTAATAAAGCATCGGTGTGGTGACCGCACCCAGATCCACCACATCCAGACCGGTCGACATCAAGCCGCGAATCAACGCCGCTGCAAGACCTGGCCCCGACAGCCGGCCGTCGCGCCCCACCGCCACCGCACGCTCGCCGGCTTTGACCGCCTCGCTGCCGAATGCGCGGCCCAGGTGTTCAGCAAACTCTTCGTTGATGGTTTTTCCGACGATGCCGCGGATGTCGTACGCCTTGAAATTCGATGCAGTGACGTTCATGCTGAACCTGTCTGTTTTTACGGTGCGGCGGATTGTAGGAGTGGCTATTTGCGGGCCATCGGCCGAGGCCGAGTCGCGCGGTCCAGCAAGGAGGTGCCAGGTGTTTAGGGCAAGTTCAGGCGCTGCTCGTCAAGTGCCGGCGCGAAACGCGGACCACTCGGTGTCGATGCAGGCTTGCAGCGCCGCACGAAAGTTTTCAGGCGAGAACTGTTCGGCGTGGGCACGGCACACCTGCGGCGAGATGGGAACCGGCAACGCCTCGAATTTGCGCACCGCCGCGACGATCGCATCGACGGTTTGCTCGTGAAAATACACCCCGGTGCGGCGCGCTGGGTCATCCACCGCACACACGGTTTCGAGCGAGCCACCGCGGCCGTAAGCAATCACCGGGGTGCCACAGGCCTGTGCTTCGACCGGCGTGATGCCGAAGTCTTCTTCGGCGGCAAACACCAGTGCGCGGGCGCGCTGCATGTGGTCGACCAGCACCGCGTCCGACTGGTAGCCCATCACGCTGACGTTGCGGCCTGCCACGGCACGCACGGCGTCGAGCTCGGTGCCGTCGCCGATGACCACCAACTGGCGATCGGGCATGCGTGAAAACGCTTCCACCAGCAGCGGCATTTTCTTGTACGGCACCATGCGTGAGGCCGCCAGATAAAACTCGTGCTTGTCCTCACGCAAAGTGAATCGGTGCACATCTACCGGCGGAAACACCACCACCGCATCGCGCCGGTAGACCTTGCGGATGCGCCGCGCGATGAAGCCGGAGTTCGCTACAAAGCGGTCGACGCCATGGGCGGTACGCACGTCCCACAGCCGCATGTAGTGCAGCACCGCGCGCGCCAGTGCGCTTTTGATGCCACGCGTCAGGCCAGACTCCTGCAGGTACTGGTGCTGCATGTCCCAGGCGTAGCGTATGGGTGAATGCACGTAGCTCACGTGCAACTGGTCGGGCCCGGTGATCACGCCTTTGGCCACCGCGTGGCTCGATGAAATTACCAGGTCGTAGGCCGACAGGTCCAGCTGCTCAATCGCTATTGGCATCAGCGCCAGGTAGGCGCGAAATTTGGCGCGCGCAAACGGCAGCTTCTGGATGAAGGTGGTCTGGGCGCTGCGGCCACCGACAAAGCGGCGTTGCTCGGGTGTCAAAAAATCGACCACCGCAAACAAATCAGCCTGCGGGTACAGCAGCAACATTTGTTCGACCACTTTTTCACTACCGGCGTAGCTGGCCAGCCACTCGTGGACCACCGCAATTTTTCGTGGTGCTGTCATAGGTAGTAAAGACCTGGCACTGGGCAAAGCACCTTCAATGGAAGCGCGCTCGCATGATGTCTGAAAAGGCGTGCGCGGCACGCTGCCAGGTGTAGGTCGCGGCGCGCGCGCGGCCGGCCTGCTTGAGCTCATCGCGCAGGCTGGCGCTGTCGAGCAGCCGTGCGAGCTGTGCGGCCAGCGTCGCCGGGTAGGCCGGGTCGAAGTACAGCGTGGCGTCGCCGCACACCTCGGGCAGCGACGCGCGGTTGGACACCACCGTCGGGCAGCCGCAACCCATTGCTTCGATCGGTGGCAGCCCGAAGCCTTCGTAGAACGATGGGAAGACGAAGCACGCCGCGTGTTCGTACAACGCACGCAGCTGCGCATCACTGACGTAGCCGGTGGACAGCACGCGCGTTGCCTGCGGCGCAGTGCTGCTGAACACGCGGCTGTTGCTGCCACCGGCGGCGACCAGCAAGACGTCGGGTCGGCCCAGCAGTTCCATCGCAGCGGCCACTGCGCCGAAATTTTTGTTGACCGACTGGCTGCCGACGGCCAGCACATACGGGCGTCCGGCCAAGCCCAGGCGGTCGACAACGCAGCGGTCGGCGCTCTCGCGCAAGATGTGTTCACCGCTTTCCGGGATGATTTCGATACCGGCTGCGCGTGCGCCGAAGTGGCGCGTCAATTCGTCGGCACTGAACTGCGACACGGTGGCGACCACCCGCGAGCGCCGCATGAGCCCGGTCAGCATCACGCGGTACCACGCGCGAAACGCCAGGCTGTAGTTCGCCGGGTTGGCCACTGCAGCCGCGTCGTGCACCACCACCAGTTGGTTTTCACGCACCAGCGGCGCGGTGTTGCACAAATTGACGAGCGGCTGGTCGAGTGCAGCGCGCGACAACTCGAGCTGTTCCCACGCGTGCCCTTGGTAACGACCGGCCCGCTCGATGGCGGCGCTGGTGGGCCAGGGCGACACGACCGTGCTGCGTGACGGCACCAGCGCGCGTGCGCCAGCAAGGCCACCGCAGTCGTCGAGCGCACGTATCAACTCGAGTGCGAAACGGTCTACGCCGGTGGCCGGGCGCGTCAAAAACCTGCCGTTGATCAGCATGTCAGCGCCTGTGTCGATACCGCCATCAAGCGATTGCTGCCACGCGCTGCTGACGGCTGCGAAAGTGCACCCACGCCAGCGCGATCAAGATGCCGAGCAGCCAAGTGAAAGCGCGCGGCGTGCCGAGGTACGGATAGCGAAACACCTCGAGGAACGACATGAAAAACATCGGGTACAGCAACACACCCACGAGCCGCGATTCACGGAACGCACGAAAGAAAAAACCACCGGCAGCGGCCACTGCAAAAAAGTAGACGATGCCCAGCGGAACGCCCAAGTCGAAGATCACCGCAAACAAGCCAGACGGGCTGTTGAATTCTGGATCGGCGTAGCGCACCAGGAACGCATAAAAGTCAAGCGGGCTCTCGCCGATCAAGTCGACAAACAGCGGGCCGATTCGCAGCGGTGCGCGGGTGAGCCAACCCAGCACATGCTCGAACTTGTAGGTGGGCCACTCGAAGCTGGCCAGCAAGCCGGCCCCGTTGTTGAGCGAGGTGTAGTAATAACTGGCGAAGCGGCCGATGGCAAAGTCCCAAAAACTGAGCTTGCCAGCGTAGGTGTCCGAGGTCCACGACCGCGCGTACTCGGCCGCGCCGAAATACGCGATCAACCCCGGAATGGCCGCAAAAGGCCCCAGCCAGCGGGCCACACGGGCAGCCAGGTTGTCGCTCGCCATCAAACGGAAACCGGCGGCCAAACCAAACGGCACGGCAGTTTCAACCAGCGCCAGCCGCTCGGACCAGGCGTAGACACGGAACGCGGTAAAGCAGACCAGCACACCGAACAAAACATGCATGCGCCGACCCAGCAACGGCCCGCCTATGCCGAGCGCACGAAACGCGTAGACCGAGAAAAAAATCGGTGCCACGTTGGTCAGCGAGGTCAGGCCGGGGGTCAGCTCGATGTTGTCGCGGTCGGGTCGAAACTCACCCGTCAAGGTGCGCCACAACAGCAGCGGGTTGAAAACGTAATCGCGAAACCAGAGCAGGTAAGCCGCCACCGCGACCACGCCCATCACGAAGGCCACGCCGTCCCACACGATTTCATCGGTGCGCTGTGTGGCGACCACGCGCAACTGCGAGCCGATCCAGCCGGCCAAACCAATCAGCAACAGCATGCCGGCACCCAGCGCGATGTAGCTGAGCGACAGGAAGCGGATGCCCCGGATCGTCAAGCCCGGGTGGTCGATTTCACCGACGTAGGCGATCAAAAACAGCACCGGCAGCAAAAACCCGACGCTGATACCTTGCGGCGAGCACCACCACGGCAACCGCTGCAGCGAGGACGACACCGGTGTCAGGTTTTTAATCTGGGCCAGCCGCGCAGTCACGATGCCGACACGTGGTACGCCGCTCGCAGTGCGGCCTGAAAGTGCGCCCGGCCAAAGCGCGCCTTGGCATCGGCGCGGGCTGCGCAGCCCATGCGTTCGCGTAATACCCGGTCGTCGACCAGCTGTGCGAGGCAGGCCAGAAATTCGGCCTCGGTAGCGCACAAAAATCCGGTCACGCCGTGTTTGATGATGTCGCGGTGGTGCGGTGTGTCGGCCACCACGCACGGCAGTCCGCAGGCCATTGCCGTGGTCAGGTTGGACGAAAAGCCGAAGCCTCCGGTCGGCGCTGCGTAGACCCAGCCGGTGACCAACTGCGCGGCGCGTTCGTCGTCGAGCGACAAGTCGACCACTTCGACATTGGCTGCTTTCAAGCGGGCGGCGCTCACCGCATCCACCGTGCCCATCCAGTGGAAGCTGAGGTCCAGGTCGGTACCGCCCAACATGACCGCAGTTTGCACAAACGCTTCGACCGCACGCACATCGAACCCAGCCGCACGGCTGGCCACCACCGAAGGGCGCGCTGATTCGCGGCGCGGGGTGGTGAAGTACACATCGGGCACCGGGCTTTCGATCAGATTGACCGCCTGCTGCGTCATCTCGGTCAGCGCGCGGGCATCACTACCGATGGTCACGATGACGCGCTGGCGCGGGATGTTGGTGAACGGGCGCAGCAGCGCGTTCAACGCGCGGCCGCCCAAGCTCAAATTGCCGAGTGAGCGCGAGCCGTGCGGCGAAAAATAGGTCGATGCCCACAGGTCCATCGAACGTATCAACTGCGATCCCAAGATGCACGGCACAAAACCATGCAGGTGCACCGCGGTGACACCCGGTTTACGCAGCGTTTGCTTGTAGGCCCGACGCAAACGGCGCAGACGGGTGACCGGGTCCGGCGCATCGCGCACCAGCAGCAGCTCGACCGATGGCGGCAAGCGCAGCAGCAGGTGCCGGTGGCGCGGCGAGTCGATCAAGACCATGGTTTGCGGCGAACCCGATTCCGCCAGGGCGGCAGTGGCCGGACCCAGAAAGCTCAATACCTTGTCGTTCAGCTGCCCCACCAAATGCACCACCATCCCATTAGATCGGGACAGCTGCGCAAAACTTGAGTGGTTGACCGGCTGCAACGACGCATGGCGATACGGCGGCGGCATGCGCGCGACAGCGCCGCTGCGGCGTGTTTCAGGTGAATCCACGCGGTGGGAGGCAGCGCTGAATCAGCGCGAACCGTCTCGGGCCAACACCACAAACACCGTACGCAGCAAGATCTTCAGGTCCATCAACATCGAGCGCAGTTCCACGTAATGGCGGTCGAGTTCGACCCGTTGCGGATAGGTCAGGTTGTTGCGACCACTGACCTGCCACAGGCCGGTCATGCCCGGTCGCACCGTCAAATAGTGCCACCGCACGCGGCCATAGCGGGTCAGTTCAGCAAAAGTTACCGGGCGCGGGCCGACCAAATTCATGTCACCGCGCAGCACGTTGAACAGCTGCGGAAATTCGTCGAGGCTGGTTTTGCGCATGAAGGTGCCGACCGCAGTAATGCGCGGGTCGTCGGTCAGTTTGAAATCGCGATCCCATTCGGCACGCGCGGCCGAGTCGGTTTTCAGCAGTTCGCGCAGCACGTCTTCGGAGTTGCTCACCATGGTGCGAAATTTCAGGCACCGAAACAGTTTGCCGTGGTGCCCGACACGCCAGTGGCCGTAAAGAATCGGGCCACCGCCGTCCAGCCACACCAACAATGCCGCCGCCACCATCAGCGGGCTGAACAAGACGAGCAGCAGCAACGCCAGCAGCCGATTTGCATAGGAGTAAAAAATCTCGGCCGCGCCTTGTTGCGGCTTGATTTGTTCACGCATCAGCGAGGACTGAAGAAGGTGTTCGCTTAGGCTCACGGCGCTCTCTTCGCTACTTATGGTTAATACGTAAATTATGCAGATTGACCACATCAGATTTGACAAAAGCTGCCCCCTAGGTACGGACTTGCGCCACGCTGGGGCACGTGTTACACACGCGTCGCGCTGAAAGTCAGCCGGCCACAACGCAGCCTGAAGTAGCCACGCCAAGAAAGCGGCCTCACGCAAAACGGCCGTGCAAAAACCAGCCTTGTGCAGCGTCGGCCACTGACAGCGGCAAACGCGCGCGGTAAATCCACACCAGCGCACCGTCGCTTGTCTGCGCAATGAAGTAATCGCGCTCGGCCAGTGCGTCCCACCAGCCAGACTCGACCCGCTCCGGGCCGCACAGCAATTGCAGCGGTTGGCCGTCCAGCACGGGGCGCGATTGGCGTTCAAGCAAGCGGTGCGGTGGCTGCAGCAACCAGGCCGGGCGCGGTGCTGACAGCGCATGGGCAGTGCTGCGTTCCAGCACGCGCGGTGCCGACGCAGTCGCAGCCACCGACGGCCGCCGTTCGGGTGCGGAAAAAATATCACCCGCCACCACGGCCTGACTGAGCCCACCGCGCTCCGGCCGGTGATCAGCCGCCAGCGCCATGCGCTGTATTTGCGCAGCACCCAGACGCGACTGCAGCCGTTCGATCAGGCAGACCAAACCCTCGCGCTCACCACGCGCCGAGGCAAACAGCTCGGTGTTCGGCGGTGCGTTGTGCGCCACCTCAGCGCAGTGCAGTCGCAGCTCCAGCACCGGTGCTGCCAGCTGCACTTGGCCCAACCGCTCGCGCAGCAGCACCAGCACATGCGCTGCATCGCACGAAGGCCGCGCCAGCGCGATGGCCAGCTCGCTGAACGGCGGCGTGTCGCTGCGGGCGTAGTGCCGCAGTTCGTGGTGCATGAACAAGGTGAAGCGTTGCACCTGGGCCTGCTGCGCGCGGGCCCACGCCATCAGTGGTTCGATCAGCAACTGCGCACCGTGCAGCACCTGTTCGGTGGTGTCGGCACGGGCCAGCAATTCAAGGCGCGCTTCGAACACCTCGGGCACCGTGATCCACGCCGCGCGGGGGTCGGGCTGGTGACCCAGCGCGCGGTCCAGTTCATTCAATAGGTGGCTGCCAAATCGGCGCACCCAACCGGCCCGGGGCATGCGCTGCAACTGGCCGATGGTGTGCAGGCCCATGCTGTCGAGCGCTTCGCGCTGTGCATCGCTTTGTGGGTCATCTCGTGCGCGGCCCCCACCCAGCAACCACAACGGCACGGCAGCAAGTGCGTGCTCCAGCGCCAGCAGATCGGCGCAATGGACTTCGCCGCCAGACGCTGCACCCGGGGAAGCAATAGCCACGCGCGACAGCAGCGCCGCACCTTGTGCCGTCGGCGCGCTGGCCAGTTGAATCGTGCAATTGACCAGCAGCAGCGCCGCACGCAAACGCTGCAGCAGTGCGGCGGGACCGCCGAAGTAGCGCAGGCTGGCCTGCACTTGCAGCAGCACGGTGTGGGGTGCGGCATGTTTTTGATCCACCACACCATCGCCGGCATCCGCCGCGAAAGTAACGGCAGGAGTGAATGCCAGCGCCAGATGCGCCACGCTGGTAATGACCTGCCGGTCGCGCAACACATCGGCACGACCGAGTTGCAGTTGCGGTGCCAACGCCAGCGCGGTGGCACGTTTGCAACCGGGCTGCACGCCCAGCTGCTGCGCTGCGGCGTTGCAGGCCTGCACGCTGTGGGCATTCATCAATGCAGCAGGTTGCGCGCGCAGATCGGCCGGCAGCACGGCCAGCCACGACTCGAACGACAACTGCGGCAAGTGCAGCGCAATCCACCACATGGCGCTTCGTTCGACCAACGTGATCAGACCAGGCTGACGAAAGTGGCAGCTGGCAGTACCACCGTTGCCAGGGCCGGTGCCGGTGCCGGAGCCGGAGCCCGGGCAGGAGTCGGTTGATCCACGTTTTGCTGGCGACGCCAGGCCTGCGCGCGCACGGTGTCTGACAACACCGGCTGCAATGCCAACGCGAGCGCAGTTTCCAGCGGCGGGCCGCGCCGTTTGAGCACGCGCACCAGCAGCCGATCGGCCCCCCCCGCGCGCAGTGCCAACCGCAGCGGTGCGGCGGTGGGGCGCTGCTGCTCGGCCAGCTCACGAAACACGAACGCCGGACCGTCGTGCGACTGTGCAGCCAGTTGCAGCCGCCGCAGCCGATCAACCCGCAACCGCGGCGGCAGCCACGCCAGCAGCGCGCCGACATGGCCGCTTTTCAGCGCCTGCTCACAGGCCCACAGGCTGTCTGAGCCCGGAATCACGCGCGAGCGGGTGTTCACCACCAGCAGCTGCGCCACATCGAACCCGAGCTGCGTGAGCGCCTGCGCCGACAACTGGGCCGGCGGATCGAACAGCATCACCAAGCGGCCTTGTTGCTGGGTGGCGGTCAGGCACGGGCTGAGCAGGCGAATCTCACCCACACCGGGATGCGGCAGCAGCAGCTCGGTCAACACCCGCTGCGGCCAACCACCACCGGGCAATTGCGCATCGAGCAGCGCAAAGCCGCTGGGCGAGGTAGGCGCGGTCTGGCGACCCAATTGGTCACCCGACCACACCAGCGAACGCAGGCTTTCGGGGACTGCGGGGGCAGTGAAGGGGAGAAAAACGGAGGCCATGGTGGCCTCAATATACTGTTTTTATATACAGTATTTGTAAGCTGGTGACTTTAAAAATCAGCCCGCCGTGACATGCCGCACTTGCGCCATCGCCTTCAGCGTGCGGCCTGCATGATTTGGTCGAACACCGCCGCGACTTTGGCTTCCACTGCCGCATCCATTGCAATCGTGCGGCCCCATTCGCGTTGGGTTTCGCCGGGCCATTTGTGGGTGGCGTCGAGCCCCATCTTGCCGCCCAGACCGCTCACCGGCGAGGCGAAATCGAGGTAATCGATCGGCGTGTTTTCTACCAACGTTACGTCGCGCACCGGGTCCATGCGGGTGGTGATGGCCCAGATCACTTCCTGCCAGTTGCGGATGTCCACATCGTCATCGGTGACCACGATGAACTTGGTGTACATGAATTGCCGCAGAAAACTCCACACCCCGAACATCAGCCGCTTGGCGTGGCCGGGGTAGGCTTTTCTGATGCTGACGATGGCCATGCGGTAGCTGCAGCCTTCGGGCGGCAAATAGAAGTCGACGATCTCGGGAAATTGCTTTTGCAAAATCGGCACGAACACTTCGTTCAGCGCCACGCCCAGGATGGCCGGCTCATCGGGCGGCTTGCCGGTGTAGGTGGAGTGGTAAACCGGATCGCGCCGGTGCGTCAGGCGGTTGATTTCAAACACCGGAAACCAGTCTTGCTCGTTGTAGTAACCGGTGTGGTCGCCAAACGGGCCTTCCAATGCATATAGATAGCCGCCGACTTCTTTCAACGGCACGCCGTGTTCGCTGCGGCCGTTGTAGCCGGTAGCCGCCACCGGAATGTGGCCTTCGAGCACGATCTCGGCGCTGGCCGGCACCTGCAGCATCACGCCAGCGTCGCCGACGTTTGCGTCGGTGACCTCGGTGCGGCTGCCGCGCAGCAGGCCGGCGAATTGGTATTCGCCGAGCGTGTCGGGCACCGGCGTGACGGCACCCAGAATGGTTGCCGGGTCGGCACCGAGTGCGACCACCATCGGGAACGGCTGGCCCGGGTTGGCACGCGCGAAGTCGCGAAAGTCGAGTGCGCCGCCGCGGTGGGCCAGCCAACGCATGATGACTTGGTGCCGCGCAATCACCTGCTGGCGGTAGATGCCGAGGTTTTGCCGCCGCCGCGGGTTCGGCCCGCCTTGCGGCCCACGCGTTACCACCAAACCCCAGGTGATCAGCGGCCCGGCGTCGTCGGGCCAGCAGGTTTGCACCGGCAGCATGCCGAGCAAGTCGACATCTGCACCGTCAATGACCAGCTGTTGACACGCCGCATGGCGCACGCTGGCCGGCTTCATATCCCACAGCGACTTGACCATGTGCAACAGGCGGCCGGCGTCTTTCAGGCCCTTCGGCGGCTCGGGCTCTTTCAGGCTGGCGAGCACCCGGCCGATGTCGCGCAGTTCGCTCACCTCCGCCGCGCCCATGCCCATCGCCACCCGTTTCGGGGTGCCGAACAGGTTCGTCAAAGCGTGAATTTTGTAAGTTTTCCCCGCATTTACCGGTTGCTCAAACCACAGCGCCGGGCCGCCGGCACGCAGCACCCGATCGCTGAGTGCGGTCATCTCCAGCCGCGCCGACACTGGCGCTGCGATGCGCCGCAGTTCACCAGCAGCTTCCAAACCGGCACAAAACTCTCGCAGATCTCGGTACTTCATATCTGTTTGTTATTACGCAGAGGTTTTTAATGGTTGACCGGTTATGTTGCGGCTTCCTAGAATCCGCCCCGCTGCCTGTGACCAGACGCCTTCCCTGAGGCAAGGCCGCATCGACACCGTATTGATTCGATGGCAACTTCGGTAAGACATTGATTCGATTCCAGCCCGCCGAAGCGCGACCGATTATGTTCGGCGTGTCATCCGGGCCCACCCGACAGGCACCTGCCTGCGCAGGGTCAGAAAGGCTGCCAGACCATGTCTACACAACGACAGTTTTTATTGCAGGCGCGGCAGTGGTTCGCGGCTTGTGCCGGCTCGGCAGGCGTGTTCACCCGCGATGTGGGTCGCGGTCTGCTGGCGGTGAGTCACAGCACGCTGGCATTGTTCGGCCTCATCGCCGTCGCGTTGGCCGTGTTCGCGGTCAGCCGATCCGAGCTGCGGGCAACAGCCGAAGCGCAGGCACTGGGCTGGCTGCAAACCCGCCACGAAGCGCGCGCCGAGGCGATTGAGCCGAGGCTTGCGGTGATGCCGGTGGCGTTTACCGACACGGTGGTGCCTGAAATTCGCGAACCCGATGCGATTGCCCGCGCTACCGCCAGTGACCCACGCGACCTGCCCCGCCAGCAAGCCGCGGTGGCGCAGTGGCTGTCACGCCGCTACCGGGTCGCACCCGAGCCGATCAGCCGCCTGGTGATAGAAGCCTGGCGCGCCGGTGAACGCGCAGGCCTGGAACCCACCTTGATATTGGCGGTGATGGCGATCGAATCCAACTTCAACCCATTTGCCCAAAGCCATGTCGGCGCGCAGGGCCTGATGCAAGTCATGACGCACCTGCACGATGAAAAGTACGAGCGGTTCGGCGGCAACATGGCCGCGTTCGACCCGGTCACCAATGTGCGTGTGGGCGTGCAAGTGCTCCGGGACTGCATCGTGCGGGGCGGCAGCATCGAAGAAGGCCTGCGCAACTACGTGGGCGCTGCCAACTTGCCCGACGACGCGGGTTACGCGTCGAAAGTGCTGTCGGAACAATCACATTTGAAATCAGTGGCACTCGGCAAACTGGTGGCAACCAATGCCGCCAACCTGGCGGTGCCAAGGGTGCGCCGAGCTGCGGTGGTGCCGGCCATCGACTTGCTGCCACCGCCAGCTTTCGGCGAACCGGCACCTGAGTTTCCCGGCGAGCCGGTGGCGTCGGAAGAAAAAGTAGCGTCGCTGCGCTGAGGGCGCAGCGCTGCCGCCCAAGTGGCGGCGCACGTCGCCACCGATCAGGTCACCCAGGTCGCCACCGAAGTCGCCACCGATCGCACCCGCAGTGCGCCCGCTAGTCCCGACCGGCTGCTGGTGTAGCGGCTGCCGGGTAAAATTTGGTAGTACGTTCGGTAGTGGTTTTTGCTTCGACTCGTTGCCGTCGACGTGCAAAAAATGCCCGACTGAACCGCCCAATCGAATCGGTTGTCGATTCGAATGTCATCCGTCTCAACCCGCCCGTCTGGGGTACCCATTTTTTTGCACTGCGCGCGCCGCTGGCCGCGAGGTGTGCGCCGTAGAGGACTGTTCGCATGTTTGACCGCAGCCAATCGACCATCGCCCGCATCGACCCCGAGTTGTGGTCCGTCATCCAGCGAGAAAACCAGCGCCAGGAAGACCACATCGAGCTGATCGCCTCGGAGAACTACACCTCGCCCGCAGTGATGGAAGCGCAGGGCAGCCAGCTGACCAACAAGTACGCTGAGGGCTACCCCGGCAAACGCTATTACGGCGGCTGCGAGTTCGTTGATATCGCCGAGCAATTGGCGATCGACCGGTTGAAAGAAATTTTCGGCGCGGGCTACGCCAACGTGCAGCCCAACTCTGGCTCGCAGGCCAACCAGGCGGTGTTTTTTGCGCTGCTGCAGCCCGGCGACACGATTTTGGGAATGAGCCTGGCCGAAGGCGGCCACCTGACCCATGGCATGTCGCTGAACATGAGCGGCAAATGGTTCAAGGCAGTCAGCTACGGGCTCGACGCGAACGAGGCGATCGACTACGACGCGATGGAGCGCCTGGCGCACGAACACCGACCCAAACTGATCATTGCCGGCGCGTCGGCGTATTCACTGCGCATCGACTTCGAGCGGTTCGCCAAAGTGGCCAAAGCCGTCGGCGCGTACTTCATGGTCGACCTGGCGCATTACTCCGGCCTGGTGGCCGGTGGCGCGTATCCGAACCCGGTGCCGCATGCCGATGTGGTGACCTCGACCACGCACAAGGGATTGCGCGGCCCGCGCGGCGGCATCATCTTGACGAACCACGAAGACCTGGCGAAAAAATTCAACAGCGCCATCTTCCCCGGCATCCAAGGCGGGCCGCTGATGCATGTCATCGCCGCCAAGGCGGTCGCTTTCAAAGAAGCACTTGCGCCGGAATTCAAAACCTACCAGCAGCAGGTGGTGAAAAACGCCGCCGTGTTGGCCGACACGCTGATGGCACGCGGCCTGCGCATCGTCAGCGGCCGCACCGAAAGCCACGTGATGCTGGTTGATTTACGGCCGAAAAATCTGACCGGCAAAGAAGCCGAAGCGGTGCTGGGCCTGGCGCACATGACGTGCAACAAAAACGGCATCCCGAACGATCCACAAAAAGCGATGGTGACCAGCGGCATCCGTTTGGGCACGCCTGCCATGACCACCCGCGGCTTCAAGGAAGAGCAGTCGCGCACCACCGCGCACCTGATTGCCGATGTGCTGGACCAGCCGCACGATGAAGCCAATCTGGCGACGGTGCGCGCCAAGGTGGCCGCACTCACGCGTGACTTTCCGGTCTACCGCTGAGCGTTGTGCAACGGTCGGGGGTCTTGAATGCGTTGCCCATATTGCAGCCACGAAGACACCCAGGTCGTAGAAACGCGCGAGTCTGACGAAGGCGATGTGGTGCGCCGCCGTCGTCGCTGCCACGCGTGCGACAAACGCTTCACCACCTACGAGCGGGCCGAGATCGCGTTGCCCACGGTGGTGAAAAAAGACGGCACGCGCGCCGAGTTCGACATCGGCAAAGTGCGCGCATCGATGACGTTGGCGCTGCGCAAGCGCCCAGCCAGCATCGAGCAGATCGACGCTGCGCTCGAGCGCATCCAAGAAAAGCTGCTCAACAGCGGTGCCAAAGAAGTGCCGTCGACCCGACTCGGCGAGCTGGTGATGCGTGAACTCAAACGCATCGACAAAGTCGCCTACGTGCGGTTTGCATCGGTGTACCGCAGCTTCGAAGATGTCGATGAATTCAGGCAGTTGATTCGCGATATCTGATCGGCACCGCGGGCGGCTGCGCCAGCACGTCGGCATCCGCACTCCGACATGCGGTCCGCCACCCCCATCGGTAGGCACTCGCGAAATGCGTGAGCCAACCCACCTCGTGGGGTCGCGCAGCTGGCCGAGGTTTTCTACATTGGGTTCATGGACTCAACGCAGAAAAAACACCCCGCAGCTTGCAGCCATCGCCGAGTGCGCAATGCACGAATTTCCTCAGCGCGCACGCCGCGATACACAACGCAATACACGACGCAATACACGCAGCAATACACGCCGCTGCATGCGCGGCGCGACCCATCGCGATCTACCCACGGTCTGACGCTGGTGGAGCTGGCGATCACGCTGGCCATCGTCGCCGTGCTGGCCGCCATGGCCGCACCGGGCTTCGCCCAACTGATCGCGCGCCAGCGTTTGGTCGGCGCCGCGGTGCAGCTGGCCAGCGACGTGCAGTTCGTACGCAACGAATCGGTGCTGCGCAACGCGGCATTGCGGTTGAGTTTTTACGCATCGCCCAGCGGCAGTTGCTACCTCGTGCACAGCGGCGCACGCAGCGCGTGTAGCTGCGGCGACTCGGCCGGCACCGCCGCACTCGCCACCTGTGCAGGCGATGCCGAGCCCATCAAAACGGTGTCGATAGCTGCGGCCAGCGGCCTCAGCGTGCAGGCCAATGTGGCGTCGATTCGCTTCGATCCGCTGCACGGCACCGGCACACCGACCGGCACGCTGCGGGTGGTGTCGGCGCGCGCCGGCTCGATTCACCACGTGGTGAATCTGCTCGGTCGCGTGCGCAGTTGTTCGCCTGTCGATTCCGGCCCGGTCGTGCCTGGCTACCCGGCGTGTTGAATGTGTATGGATGCGTTGTCGACCCTGATTGTTTTGATGCCCAAGGAGCTGTCGCCATGCCTGATTTGATGCCCCCCGCGCCGCGCACGGTGCACGGCTACACGCTGGTCGAGTTGCTGATCTGTCTCGCCGTGGTGTGCACCTTGTCGACGTTGGCTTACCCGAGCTTCAGCGATGCGATCACCACCGCGCGGCGCAGCGACGCGTTGACGGCGCTGATGGGCGTGCAGCTGCTGCAAGAGCGCTTTCGCGCCGACCACCTCAGCTACGCTGAACTGGCGCAGCTGGGTATGGACACCGTCTCGCCAGCGAAGCACTACGAGATTGCGGTGGTGGCGCATTCAAGCCGCGGTTACTCGGTGCGCGCCAGCGCATTGGGTGGCCAGCAACGCGACACGCTGTGCCGCCATTTGCAACTCACGGTGGATGGCGCAAATGTCGACTACGCATCAGGCGCAACCGACCTGGCCGACAACGCCGCACCGATCAACCGCCGTTGCTGGAGGCTGTGAGATGACACGCAACACGGTGCCGGGTAAACACATGGGCGCACGCAGCCAAGCCGGCGTTTCGCTGACCGAGTTGTTGATCGCGATGGTGCTGGGCCTGTTCATCGTCGGTGCTGCACTCGGCATGCTGGTGACGCACCTGCGGGCATCGCAATCGCTGGTGGCACAAAGCCGCTTGATGCTCGACTTGCGCACCGCGTCCGATTTGATCAGCCGCGATCTGCGGCGCGCTGGCTACTGGGGCGCAGCCGAAGCGGGCGTTTGGCGAGGCAGCGACACCGCTGCCGCCACCGCCACTTCCACCGCTGCCACTGCTACCGCCACCACACCGACAGCGCCCACCAGCAACCCATACAGCGAGCTGCTGAGCGCCGACACAGCCGGCAGCTCCATCACTTACGGCTACTCACTCGACGCCACCGAGAACCACCGCGTCGATGCAAACGAACAGTTCGGCTTGCGGCTGCGGCGCGGTGTGATCGAAATGCAAATCGGCCGCGCCAACTGGCAGGCGCTGACCGACAGCACGAGCGTCACGGTGACGCGGCTCGACATCACACCGACCGAACAGCGGGTGCCGCTCGATGCGCTGTGCAGCACGCCCTGCCCGCCCGACAGCAGCACCTGCCCACCGCAGCAGCACGTGCGCAGCGTCACCGTCACGGTGTCGGCCCGCAACGCGACCGACCATCCGACCGACGGCGCCAGCGTACGCACGGTGCAGTCGCAGGTGCGCTTGCGCAACGACGCGATCAGCGGCTCGTGCCCTGCTTGAGGCTGCCATGCACACATTCAAACGCCACCTCAGCACACGCCATGCGCAACGCGGTGTGGCCGCACTCGCGGTCACCTTGATGCTGTTTTTTGCAATGACGCTCACGGCTGCGTATGCCAACCGCGGGTTGTGGGTCGAGCAACGCGCATCGGCCAACCAGTACCGCGCGGCACAAGCGTTCGAAGCCGCCGAGGCCGGGCTGGAATGGGCCACCGCGCAGTTGAATGATCCGCACCGCATCAACGCGCGCTGCCAGCGCAGCGGCAGCGCTGGCGATGCGTCATTCAGATCACGCTATTTGCAGGTCGATTCGATCAGCGGCCAACACACCGCGCTGACCTGGCTGCGCGACGGCACGGCGGTCGCGTTGCAAGCAGCCTGCGTGCGCCGTGCCGATGGCAGCGGCTGGGCGTGCAGCTGCCCGGTCAACGGCGAGCCGAACTTCGATGCCGCTGCGCTGGATGTCGCTGCAACCGACGCCACCGAAAGCGCGGCCGCGCAGCCCGCGTTCATCGTGCAGTTCACCGACGTGGCGCAAGCCGGCCTGGTGCGCATCACCAGCATCGGCTGCACCAGCGCCAGTGGCGCGTGTCGGCCCGGCCCTGCCGATCACGACACCGACCACGTCAGCCGCCACACCGACGCCACCAGCACAGTGCACGCGATGCTCGGCCTGCTGCCCGGTTTGTCGATGGCACCGCGCGCTGCACTCACCGCCAAAGGCACAGTCGATGCGGGCACGGCTGCGCTTGGTATCGACAACGCCGATGCCGCATCGGGCGGCGTCACGGTGCATGCCGGTGGTGACCTGCGAGGCGCAGCTTTGCAGCTCACCACCGCACCCGGCGGCATAGCCAGCGCATCGGCCGCAAGCCATGACCGAGCGCTGGCAGCGCGGTCGAACGACCGCCTGTTCGCCACCTATTTCGGAGTCGACAAAGCCACCTGGAAAAACCACGCTGCGATGCAAACACTGCGCTGCACCGGCGATTGCGCGGCGGCAGTTGCCCACGCCATCGAACACACCGACAGCAACCACTTGGTTTGGCTGGAAGGCGATGCGCAGTTCGATGGCCCCGCCACGCTGGGCACGCCAGCGGACCCGGTGGTCATCGTGGTGAGTGGCCGCGCCACGCTGCACGGCGCGCTGCGGCTGCACGGCGTGCTGTATGCCGCCGAGGTGCTGTGCGACGACGCAGCAGGTGCGTCCGGTGTGCCCGCGCAAACGCACGGCGCAGTCGTCTCGGAGTCTGACTTTTCAGCCCACGCTGCCGCCCAAGTGAACTACGACGCGGCGGTGCTGCGGGCGTTGCAAACCCAGACCGGCAGCTTCGCGCGCGCGTCAGGCAGCTGGAGGGATTTTTGATGCCGCACACCATCCGCTCGACCCGAGCATGCCGCCGCGCCCAGCGCGGCACCTCGCTGCTGGAGGCGGTGCTGGCGTTTGCGGTGCTGGCCGGCGGTGCGCTGTCGATGTCGAGGTTGCAACACCACCTGCATGTGCATGCGGATGTCGCCCGGCAGCGCTCAGAGGCGGTGCGCATCGCACAGCACGACATCGAATCAATGCGCGCCTACACGACCGTCCACGCTGCACATGAGGCCGCCAGCGCCGACACCGACTACGACCGCATGACTTCGGCCATCCGGTCCATCGATCAACTCGACGGCGCGCCGCTGAACGCGGTGTACCAACTGACACGCCAGCTCGATACGGGTGCTGACGCGGGTGCCGACGCGGGTGCCGATACAGGCACCGACACCAGCAACCCGCTGCGCCTGAAAAGCACCACCTCGCGCGTGACCTGGACGGCGCGCGACGGCAGCGCACAACGCGCGGTGTTGCACAGCGCCATTGCCGGAACCGACCCGGTGATGACGGGCGCTTTAAACCTGGCACCCGGTGCGTCTTCCGGCACAACCGACCATGCACGCACGCGCGGACTACCGCCGGGCGCAGTCGACCTCGGCAACGGCCGCAGCGCGTTCAAGCCCGACGCCCGCGGCACCACCGCGCTGCTGTTCGATCACGCCAGCGGCGTCGTCGTGGCCAGCTGCGAGGTGCCGGCCCGTGTCGCCGCCAACGATCTGCGCCCGGAACACTTGAGCGCGTGCCGCGAAGTCAGCGCACGGCTGTTGAGCGGCGTGGTGCGATTTTCAAATGCGCGACCACCCGATGCGGCGAACGCCAACGATGCACCGCTCGCTGTGGCGTTGTCGGTGGCGTTGTCAGATGCGCCGTCGGTTGCGACGTCAGTGGCGTTATCGGTTGCACCGGCCGAACCCGCAACGGCAGCCTCGCCGTGGTGCCACACCGAGGCGCAAAAGACGGTGCAAATCCGCGCGGTCGATGGCATTCAGCGCATGGCAGTGGCGATTGGCGCGGTGCCAGCCGACGTGGGTGCCGCCGATTGGACCGACCTGGGCGAGCGCTTTGTGGCGTACCACTGCCTGGTGCCGGTAACGCGCGCGGCAACGCACTGGTCGGGCGCGAGCACGCTGGTTCCGAATGGCTGGACGCTGGGCACCGCAGCCACCGACCACCGCGTGTGCCGCTACACCGCCCACCCGGGTGGCAACGCCGCAGCCGACTTGAATGACGCGCATCCGGCGGTTTACCACCAGGTGCGCCACACGCTGCTGCAACAAAACTTTCTGGTGATCGCGGGCGACCAAAGCTGCCCCGACAGTGCAGCCGCGAGAATCGGCATCGGCGTACTGCCTGCGGTCAACACCGCACCGCACCAGCCTTGATTTCGCATCGACCTATCAACTATTGATGACCACTGCCCACGCCTTCGATCACTGGATGGCCACTGCCCAGGCGCTGGCCGAGCACGCCGTGGGGTTGAGTGAGCCCAACCCACGTGTCGGTTGCGTCATCGTCAGCACCGATGGCGTGCTGATCGGGCAAGGCCACACGCAGGCGGCGGGCGCGCCACACGCCGAAGTGATGGCGCTGCGCGACGCCGCAGCGCGCGGCCACCGCGTGCGCGGCGCGGCCGTCTTCGTGACGCTGGAGCCGTGTGCGCACCACGGCCGCACACCGCCGTGCTGCGACGCGTTGCTGCAAGCCGGTGTCGCCCAGGTGGTGATCGCAGTGGAAGACCCGAACCCGCTGGTGGCGGGCGGTGGCATCGCGCAATTGCGGGCTGGCGGCACCGACGTGATCGTCTGCGGCGTCTACAGCCAGGCAGCGGTCGCCTCGCGCGAACTCAACATCGGTTTTTTCTCGCGCATGCAGCGCCAGCGGCCGTGGCTGCGGCTCAAAGTGGCGGCCTCGCTCGATGGGCGCACCGCGCTGCAAAACGGCACCAGTCAATGGATCACCGGCGAGGCCGCACGCACCGACGGCCACGCCTGGCGACGCCGCGCGGGGGCCGTGCTGACCGGCGTGGGCACGGTCGCCGCAGACAACCCGCGGCTCGATGTGCGGTTGGTGAGCACGCCCCATCAGCCACTGCGCGTGCTGGTGGATTCACGGCTGGACGCCGCGCTCAGTGCACGCATTTTTGATGCGCCCGGCAACGCGCTGGTGTACTGCGCCAACCCCACTGCCGAGCGGCTGGCCGCGTTGGTCGCGCGCGGCGTCGACGTGCAGCCATTGCCCGGCGGCGTGGGCCCCAACGCAGGCAAAGTCGACCTCGCCGCGATGCTGGCCGACCTGGCCGGTCGCGGCATCAACGAGCTGCATGTAGAAGCCGGCCAGCAACTCAACGGATCGTTGGTACGTGAGCGCTTGGTCGATGAGTTCTTGATTTACCTCGCGCCGAAGTTGCTGGGCGCGGGCCGCGACATGGCTGCATTCGGCCCGCTCACCGAATTGACCGATGCGCTGTCATTGCGCTTTCATCAGATCGAGCGAATCGGCGATGACCTGCGCGTGCTGGCGCGCCCGGCCGCAAAGTAGGTCCTTGCCCGCGGCTGAGACAATCGCAGCCATGTTCACAGGCATCATCTCCGGCGTCGGCCGCATCACGAATTCACGATCACTCGGCACCGAGGTGTCGCACGGCAAGCAGCTCAGCATCGGCACACCCAGCGGCTACCTCAACGACGTTGGGTTGGGCGACAGCATCGCGATCAACGGTGCGTGCATGACGGTCACCACAGTCGATGCGCAAGCGGCCACGTTCACGGTCGACGTGTCGGCTGAAAGTCTGAACAAAACCGCTGGCCTCGCTGAGTTGGGCCCCGTCAATCTGGAAAAAGCGCTGCGCGCCAACGACCGTTTGGGCGGCCACCTGGTCAGCGGCCACGTCGATGGCACCGGCTGCGTGACGTACTTCGCCGAGGTCGGCGAGTCGTGGACGCTGCGCCTCGATGTGCCGCCGAGCCTGGCCCGGTTTCTGGCCTACAAAGGCTCGATTACCGTCAACGGCGTCAGCCTGACCGTCAACAGCGTGACCGACTACGCGCGCGACCACAACACCGGCTGCGAGATCAGCATCAACCTGATTCCGCACACCATCACCCACACCGCGTTGGGCCATTTGAAACCTGGCACCCAGGTCAATCTAGAAATCGATTTGATCGCCCGCTACGTCGAGCGCATGCAATCGCTGGCCGCACTCGGCAAACCGGCGTAGGCCAAAAGCACCAACCGCGACGGCAGCCGCGACCGCAGCATTGGCGGCGTGGCACGGGTGAACTTCGCGTCAGCACGGCATGCGGGTCTGAGCATCAAACTGCCAGAAGGCTGGCCGCTGCCGCTGGCCTGGGGGCATTCCAGTGGCACCTCATCCACGCCACTGTATTTCGGCGTTGCAATGGGGTCAGGTGTAAAGCGCGGTGCGCCTGCAGTTGCTCGGTGCCGCAGTGCTCTGTGCCCTGTCGCCCTGCGCAGCGTGCTCGGCCACGCCGTCCTTGACGCGGGCCACCACGTCGATCAGCAGTTCGGTGGCGTACGCCTGGCCGGGGTCGCTTGGGTTCGCCAGGGTTGCCGGGACTGCCTGCGATGCGGATGACCGAGGTGAGCAGGCGGGCGGCTTGCTTGGCGGCCATGGCTTCGGCACCGCTCAGGCAATGGATGCTTCGCTGCATGCGCTCGGCGGTGAGGTCGGCAAAGCCGCTGGCAAAGCCGGCTATGGCACCGTCGGCAAACTGTGTGAATCCACCCGTGTGCTTGAGCTGGGTCCTGCGTGTCGGTGCTCCCTGGTAGGCGCTTTTGCTTGCAGCGCTTCGCACTTGGCGCGCACTTCATCGAAGAACGCGCGGTAGTCGTGGAGCTTTTCGGTCAAGGGGCCTGCGCTCCACAGCATTTCTCTAACCTTGGATTCAGGGAAGTTCGGCAACTCAATTAGCGTCTGCATCATTGACTGATGAGAGACCGCATTGCAATCGCCAAAGTCCGGAAAGATGAACCGCTTGATGAGAGCCTCTTGATCAGCAGGATCGTTTATGTCAAACGTTGCCAAGTCGACATATTGCTCATGACTCAGGTACTCAGTGTGAAGGTATTTGAGCCAAGACATCAAATGGGTTGGTTTTTTTAATCATGTTTATTGCCCCCAACGTGGGAATGCTGTGACGGCTCTTCCAGTTGAATCTCGGACGAACACTTGCCCCGAGTACTGCACACCGTAGTTCAACGTGCCACGTTCAAAACCGCTGCCAATGATTGACTGGAAGCGAATGGGTTCTTGTGCGAAGTCCAGACTTCCCGTTCCTCGATAAATATTTTCCGCCCTGTCAATCACATTTAGCTGATCCCGATTGCTCAGAAATCGCGTGGCAGCAGACGGTATGCCTTGCTGCACTCCCGTGGTCGGGTTCAGCCCATACGCCGCCCGGTCAAACTGCGATTGCAAGGTCAGTTGCGCTCCGTGCTTCTCCAAGTAATGAACACCTGGCACCGACGCTTCCATTTCTTGCAGGCGTCGAAGTGCGTTGGCTTTCGCTTTAGCTTGCAGCAGCACAGACCGCTCGGCTGAGTCTGCCACCGCAGGGGCATTCACCCCGATGCGCTGCAGTGCCGCGGCTTCGGTGGCCACCGCCTCACCGGCCTGCCCCACACGCCCCGCCCAAATCAATCCTGCCTTGGCTCCACCCAAGATAAAGCCCTCGAGCGGCAAGCCCTGAAAAACCTGACCCAGCGGCGAATTCTCGAAGGCGTCGATCTTGTCCAGCACGTAACCCGTGAAGCCACCGCTTGACCCCGTTTGCGCAGCCGGTGCCAGGTCAAAACCGCCACGTGGTGTCGAGTCAGCGCCCGAACCGACCGGTGCAAGTTTTGCGTCAACACGCGCTGATGCGTAAGACTCCGCAGCAACCAGCGAAGTGCTGGCCGCAGCGATTCGCCCGTGGCCCTGGTCCGAGGCGAATTGCCCGAACGATGCCGAGTCGGCGCCGGTGTGCGCGTAGCGCTGCGTTTGTTCGAACACCGAGGGCGTTGCAGCCGCCAGGTCGGCGAAGCTCGGGCCATTGGCGCTGGACACCGATGGGCTCGTGGTGGTGAATGCATTGCCAGATGCACCGCCCCCCGCAAACACCGGCGGCTGCATTTGTGCGGCGGCTCTGGCGGCATCGGCGGCGCGCGCGGCGGCTTGTTGTTCGCGGGCTTGTTCGCGGGCTTGTGTGGCAGCCCGCTCAGCCGCGCGGTGGCTGCCTTCGCGGCCGATCAGCTCGCCGCCGGCCTGGTGGTCGGCCGGTTGCGCGTCGGTGCTGTCGAGCACC